>NZ_LFZP01000032.1:0-404935 GCF_002925705.1 Burkholderia anthinoferrum | reverse complement strand
TTGAACTGCTCGTTGTACTTCGTCATGAAAAACACCCCAAAGGTTGGACGGGTGTCCAACTTTTGGGGTGCAGTTCACTTCGGGCAGCCTTTTTCGCATCCGCGCATCGTGCAGCCGGATTGCCTGCAAAACACTGTTCCCGCGGGCCGCCGCAATCCGGCAAAACCCCGTCGCGCGGTGCTTTCACGCACATTTCGCCGCGAACTCCGGTATCGGTTCTGTGATATGCTGCGCGCACGCAAGTTTTAGGTCCTTCCAAGCAAGACTTGATTCGCAATCCGCTAAACGGTCAGGCCGTGTCGCGGAAGGTTGAGTAACCCGCTATTTCTCGAGAAGCTCGAAGAAAGGTGAGCGTAAAATGTCAGATGTAATGAAGCAGTTTCAGCTGAACTCCTATCTGTTCGGCGGCAATGCTTCGTACGTTGAAGAACTGTACGATGCATACCTCAACAATCCGGCGTCGGTGCCGGAGAACTGGCGAGAGTATTTCGACGCGCTGCAGAACGTGCCTGCAACGGACGGCTCGAACGCCAATGACGTCGCTCACTTCCCGATCGTCGAATCGTTCGCCGAGCGTGCGAAGGCCAATGCCTTCATCCCGCGCGAAAGCACCAGCAACCTCGCGACCGCACGCAAGCAGGTGCACGTCCAGTCGCTGATCAGCGCCTACCGCTTCCTCGGCTCGCAATGGGCCAATCTCGATCCGCTGAAGCGCCGCGAACGTCCCGCCATCCCCGAGCTCGAACCGGCTTTCTACGACTTCTCCGAGGGCGATCTCGACCAGACGTACAGCGCAAGCAACCTGTACTTCGGTTTCGACCAGGCGTCGCTGCGCGACATCGTCAAGGGTCTGCGCGACACGTACTGCGGCACGATCGGCGCCGAGTACATGTACATCAGCGATCCGGAACAGAAGCGCTGGTGGCAGGAGCGCCTGGAGTCGACCCGCGCGACGCCGTCGTTCTCGGCCGACAAGAAGAAGCACATCCTGAATCGCCTGACGGCCGCCGAAGGCCTCGAGCGCTACCTGCACACCAAGTACGTCGGCCAGAAGCGCTTCTCGCTCGAAGGCGGCGAAAGCTTCATCGCGGCGATGGACGAAGTCGTCCAGCACGCGGGCAAGAGCGGCGTGCAGGAAATCATCATCGGCATGGCGCACCGCGGCCGTCTGAACGTGCTGGTCAACACGCTGGGCAAGATGCCGGCCGACCTGTTCGCCGAATTCGAAGGCAAGCACGTCGACGACCTGCCGGCCGGCGACGTGAAGTACCACAAGGGCTTCTCGTCGGACGTGTCGACGGAAGGCGGCCCGGTCCACCTGTCGCTCGCGTTCAACCCGTCGCACCTCGAAATCGTGAACCCGGTGGTCGAAGGTTCCGCGAAGGCGCGGATGGACCGCCGCGGCGACGAGGACGGCCTGCAAGTGCTGCCGGTGCAGATCCACGGTGACGCGGCCTTCGCCGGCCAGGGCGTCGTGATGGAAACGCTGAACCTCGCGCAGACGCGCGGTTACGGCACGCACGGCACGCTGCACATCGTCATCAACAACCAGATCGGCTTCACGACGTCCGACCCGCGCGACGCGCGCTCGACGCTGTACTGTACCGACGTCGTCAAGATGATCGAAGCGCCGGTGCTGCACGTGAACGGCGACGATCCGGAAGCCGTCGTGCTCGCGATCCAGATCGCGATCGACTACCGGATGCAGTTCCACAAGGATGTCGTGATCGACATCGTCTGCTTCCGCAAGCTGGGTCACAACGAGCAGGACACGCCGGCCGTCACGCAGCCGCTGATGTACAAGAAGATCGCGCAGCACCCGGGCACCCGTGCGCTGTACGCCGAGAAGCTCGTGCAGCAGGGCGTGATCACCGCCGAAGACGCCGACAACTACGTGAAGGCGTACCGCAAGGCGATGGACGACGGCCACCATACCGTCGACCCGGTCCTGTCGAACTACAAGAGCAAGTACGCGGTCGACTGGGTGCCGTTCCTGAACCGCAAGTGGACGGACGCAGCCGACACGGCCGTGCCGCTCGCCGAACTGAAGCGCC
Organism: Burkholderia anthinoferrum; assembly: GCF_002925705.1. Lineage (NCBI taxonomy): Bacteria > Pseudomonadati > Pseudomonadota > Betaproteobacteria > Burkholderiales > Burkholderiaceae > Burkholderia > Burkholderia anthinoferrum. The sequence continues at coordinate 402,881 of NZ_LFZP01000032.1, read as the reverse complement.
TGGGCGAACGCATCACGACGGTCCCGGAAAACTTCAAGGTTCACCCGCTCGTCGAGCGCGTGATCAACGACCGCCGCAACATGGCGCGCGGCGACCAGCCGCTCGACTGGGGCATGGCCGAGCATCTCGCATTCGCGTCGCTCGTCGCATCGGGCTACTCGGTGCGCCTGACGGGCCAGGACTCGGGCCGCGGCACGTTCACGCACCGTCACGCGGTGCTGCACGACCAGAACCGCGAGCGCTGGAACGACGGCACGTACGTGCCGCTGCAGAACATCGCCGAAGGCCAGGCGAAGTTCACGGTGATCGACTCGGTGCTGTCGGAAGAAGCGGTGCTGGGCTTCGAATACGGTTACTCGACCGCCGAGCCGAACACGCTCGTGCTGTGGGAAGCGCAGTTCGGCGACTTCGTCAACGGCGCGCAGGTCGTGATCGACCAGTTCATCTCGTCGGGCGAAGTGAAGTGGGGCCGCGTGTCGGGTCTCACGATGCTGCTGCCGCACGGCTACGAAGGCCAGGGTCCGGAACACTCGTCCACGCGTATCGAGCGTTTCCTGCAGCTGTGTGCCGATCACAACATGCAGGTCGTCCAGCCGACGACGCCGGCGCAGATTTTCCATCTGCTGCGCCGCCAGATGATCCGCCTGTTCCGCAAGCCGCTGATCGTCGCGACGCCGAAGTCGCTGCTGCGCCACAAGGAAGCGGTGTCGGACCTGTCGGAACTCGCGAAGGGCTCGTTCCAGCCGGTGCTGGGCGAAATCGACGGCGGCATCGACGCGAAGAAGGTCAAGCGCGTGCTGGTGTGCTCGGGCCGCGTGTACTACGACCTCGTCGCGCACCGCCGCGAAGCGAAGGCGAACGACGTCGCGATCATCCGTATCGAGCAGCTGTATCCGTTCGCGCACAAGCAGTTCGAAGCCGAAATGAAGAAGTACGAGAACGCGACTGAAGTGGTCTGGGTGCAGGACGAGCCGCAGAACCAGGGCCCCTGGTTCTACGTCGAGCACCACCTGAAGGAAGGCATGAAGGAAGGGCAGAAGCTGGCGTACAGCGGCCGTCCGGCTTCGGCCTCGCCGGCGGTTGGCTACTACGCGAAGCACTACGAGCAGCAGAAGGCCCTGATCGAAGGTGCATTCGGCCGCCTGAAGAGCGCATCGATCGCGAAATAACCGACGTCAAGCGAAACGGGAAGGCGCACGGCGCTTTCCCGTTCCTTTTGGCCCGCCGGCGCGTGGCGCGCCGCACCGGCTGAAGGAATCGCACGAACCTCGTCATACCCCAGATTAAGCATCCAGGAAAATCACATGGCTATCGTAGAAGTCAAAGTCCCCCAGCTGTCGGAGTCGGTGTCGGAAGCCACCATGCTGCAGTGGAAGAAAAAGCCGGGCGAAGCAGTCGCGCAGGACGAAATCCTGATCGAACTCGAGACCGACAAGGTCGTCCTCGAAGTGCCGGCGCCGGCGGCGGGCGTGCTCGCGCAAGTGCTGCAGAACGACGGTGACACGGTGGTCGCCGATCAGGTGATCGCGACGATCGACACCGAAGCGAAGGCAGGTGCCGCCGAAGCCGCGGCAGGCGCCGCCGAAGTCAAGCCGGCGGCCGCGCCCGCCGCGGCCGCACCGGCTGCGCAACCGGCCGCCGCCACCGCATCGAGCTCGGCGGCTGCGTCGCCGGCCGCGGCCAAGCTGCTGGCCGAGAAGGGCCTGTCGACGGGCGACGTCGCGGGTTCGGGCCGCGACGGCCGCGTCACGAAGGGCGACGCGCTGGCGGCAGGCAGCGCACCGAAGGCTGCTCCGGCCGCCGCACCGGCGAAGACCGCCGCCGCGAAGCCGTCGCTGCCGGAAGTGAAGGTGCCGGCGTCGGCAGCGACCTGGCTGAACGACCGTCCGGAACAGCGCGTGCCGATGTCGCGCCTGCGTGCGCGTATCGCCGAGCGTCTGCTCGAGTCGCAGCAGACCAACGCGATCCTGACGACGTTCAACGAAGTGAACATGGCTCCGGTCATGGAGCTGCGTAACAAGTACAAGGACAAGTTCGAGAAGGAACATGGCGTGAAGCTCGGCTTCATGTCGTTCTTCGTGAAGGCGGCCGTCCATGCACTGAAGAAGTTCCCGCTGGTGAACGCGTCGATCGACGGCAACGACATCGTCTACCACGGCTACTTCGACATCGGTATCGCGGTCGGGTCGCCGCGCGGCCTGGTCGTGCCGATCCTGCGCAACGCGGATCAGCTGAGTCTCGCCGAGATCGAGAAGAAGATCGCCGAATTCGGCCAGAAGGCGAAGGACGGCAAGCTGTCGATCGAGGAAATGACGGGCGGTACGTTCTCGATCTCGAACGGCGGTGTGTTCGGCTCGATGCTGTCGACCCCGATCATCAACCCGCCGCAGTCGGCCATCCTCGGCGTGCACGCGACGAAGGAGCGCCCGGTCGTCGAAAACGGCCAGATCGTGATCCGCCCGATCAACTACCTCGCGCTGTCGTACGACCACCGCATCATCGACGGCCGCGAAGCCGTGCTGTCGCTCGTCGCGATGAAGGACGCGCTGGAAGATCCGGCACGCCTGCTGCTCGACCTGTAAGCCGAGTCTCACTGCATCGACCCGTTCTGCACGTTCGCGCCCACGCGCGAACGTGCAGGCGTACAAGTAGAAAGGATTGTCATGTCCAAGGAATTTGACGTCGTCGTGATCGGCGCCGGCCCTGGCGGCTACATCGCCGCGATTCGCGCCGCGCAGCTCGGCAAGACCGTTGCCTGTATCGAGAAGTGGAAGAACCCGGCCGGCGCGCTGAAGCTCGGCGGTACCTGCCTGAACGTCGGCTGCATCCCGTCGAAGGCGCTGCTGGCTTCGTCGGAAGAGTTCGAGAACACGTCGCATCACCTGGCCGACCACGGCATCACCGTCGACGGCGTGAAGATCGACGTCGCGAAGATGCTCGGCCGCAAGGATGCGATCGTCGAGAAGATGACGAGCGGGATCGAGTTCCTGTTCAAGAAGAACAAGATCACCTGGCTGAAGGGCCATGGCAAGTTCACCGGCAAGACCGATGCCGGCGTGCAGATCGAAGTGAGCGGCGAGGGCGAAGCCGAAGTCGTCACCGCGAAGAACGTGATCATCGCGACGGGCTCGAAGGCGCGTCATCTGCCGGGCATTCCGGTCGACAACAAGATCGTGTCGGACAACGAAGGCGCGCTGACGTTCGACTCGGTGCCGAAGAAGCTCGCCGTGATCGGCGCAGGCGTGATCGGCCTCGAGCTCGGCTCGGTGTGGCGCCGTCTGGGCGCCGAAGTGACGGTGCTCGAAGCGCTGCCGGCATTCCTCGGCGCAGCCGACGAAGCGCTCGCGAAGGAAGCGGCCAAGCTGTTCAAGAAGCAGGGCCTCGACATCCATCTCGGCGTGAAGATCGGTGACGTGAAGACGACCGCGAACGGCGTGTCGATCGCCTACACGGACAAGGACGGCAATGCGCAGACGCTCGACGCCGACCGCCTGATCGTGTCGGTCGGCCGCGTGCCGAACACCGACAACCTCGGCCTCGAGGCCATCGGCCTGAAGGCGAACGAGCGCGGCTTCATCGATGTGGACGACCACTGCCGTACGGCCGTGCCGAACGTCTACGCGATCGGCGACGTGGTGCGCGGCCCGATGCTCGCGCACAAGGCGGAAGACGAAGGCGTGCTGGTCGCGGAAGTGATCGACGGCCAGAAGCCGCACATCGACTACAACTGCATTCCGTGGGTGATCTACACGTACCCGGAAATCGCATGGGTCGGCAAGACGGAGCAGCAGCTGAAGGCGGAAGGCCGCGAGATCAAGACGGGCAAGTTCCCGTTCTCGATCAACGGCCGCGCGCTCGGCATGAACGCGCCGGACGGCTTCGTGAAGATGATCGCGGATGCGAAGACCGACGAATTGCTCGGCGTGCACGTGATCGCCGCGAACGCGTCGGACCTGATCGCGGAAGCCGTGGTGGCGATGGAATTCAAGGCGGCGTCGGAAGACATCGCCCGCATCTGCCATCCGCACCCGTCGATGTCGGAAGTGATGCGCGAAGCGGCGCTCGCCGTCGACAAGCGCTCGCTGAACAGCTGAGCACGGCGTAGCGCCTGCCGGCCGTCGGCCGGCGCAGCCGTCTCATGACGAAGGCGGGCGGGGTTTCCCGCTCGCCTTCGTCCTTTCCGGTTTGCCCGATGAACGTCACCGAATACTACACGCGCGAGCTGACCACGCGCGGCTATCAGTCCGATCCCGCTCAGCGCGCGGCCGTCGATCGCCTGCAGCGCTGTTTCGACGAATGGGTCGAGTACAAGGCGCGCCGCTCGAACGCGTTCAAGAAGCTGATCAATCATCCGGATCTCCCGCGCGGCGTCTATATGTGGGGTGGTGTCGGCCGCGGCAAGAGCTTCCTGATGGACAGCTTCTACGCGGTGGTGCCCGTGCAGCGCAAGACGCGCCTGCATTTCCACGAATTCATGCGCGAAGTGCACCGCGAGCTCGAGGAGCTGAAAGGGCAGGCCGATCCGCTCGACGAACTCGCACGACGCATCGCGAAGCGCTACCGGCTGATCTGCTTCGACGAGTTCCACGTGTCGGACATCGCCGACGCGATGATCCTGTACCGGCTGCTCGATCGCCTGTTCAACAACGGCGTGCAGTTCGTGATGACGTCCAATTACGATCCCGACGACCTGTATCCGGACGGCCTGCATCGCGACCGCATGCTGCCGGCGATCGCGCTGATCAAGGAGAAGCTCGACGTGCTCAACGTCGATGCGGGCGTCGACTATCGCCAGCGCACGCTCGCGCAGGTGAAGATGTATCACACGCCGCTCGGCGCGGACGCCGATCGCGAATTGCGCCATGCATTCGGCAAGCTCGCGGCCGTGCCCGACGAGAGCCCGATCCTGCATATCGAGAAGCGTGAGCTCAAGGCGCTGCGCAAGGCGGACGGCGTCGTGTGGTTCGATTTCGCGACGTTGTGCGGCGGCCCGCGTTCGCAGAACGATTACCTCGAACTGGCGAGCCGCTTCCATGCGATCGTGCTGTCCGAGGTGCCGCAGATGTCGCCGCGGATGGCGTCCGAAGCGCGCCGCTTCACGTGGCTCATCGACGTGCTGTACGATCACAAGGTCAAGCTGCTGATGTCCGCGGCGGTGCCGGCGGAGGCGTTGTACGTCGAAGGCCCGATGGCCAACGAATTCGCGCGTACGGTCTCGCGCATCGTCGAGATGCAGTCGAAGGAGTATCTCGAAACGCCGCGCCGTATCGTCGATACGTCGTTGACCTGAACCGGTTGCCGGTCGGGAAAGTGGCGGGGTTTAAACATCAATTTCGGTTAAATTTCGTCAATCTTCGGGTATTTTCGGATTTGTCTTATATTCATCGTTGAGGTGAGCCGATATTGTGGTGTCATGGTTATTAAGGCTGGAGATGTCCATGACACCGTATCGCGATTTGACCGACCACGAATGGCGCTGCGTCGCGCCGCTTCTGCCCGAAATGCAGCCGCGCACCGAGTTGCGCGGCCGGCCGTTAGCCAATACGCGCGCCGTGCTGAACGGTGTGCTGTGGGTGATCTACAGCGGCGCAACGTGGTCGGCCATGCCGCGCCGTTACCCGTCGTATCAAACATGTCATCGCCGCTTCAAGGTATGGCACGAAACGGGCACGTTGATGAACGTGATGCGCGAGCTCTATGGCGACGCCGGCATGAATCTTTGCAATGAACTGTCCGCGCGGATGCGCAAGCACACGCAATCGAAGGCGGCGCAGGCGCGCAGCAACGCGGCGCCCGCATATCGCGCACCGGGCAGCTATGCACCGGATACGATGAAGCACGCAGCGTGATGGCCATCGGTTTCCGTTGTGCGCGCACCAAAAGCAATCGGCCTGGCGACGTCGTCGCAGGCCGATTTTTTATTGAGTCGTGCTAATCGCGCGTTCGGGCGCGTACCGCGTTATTGCTGGCGAACCCAGGTTTGTGACCGGCCCAGCAGCGACACGCCGATGTAGCCGCGCACCACGAGCTTCTGGCCGCCGTCTTCAAGCGTCATCTTGCACTTGTAGACCTTGCCGTTCTCCGGGTCGAGGATGTTGCCGCCGTCCCAGTGGTCGCCGTCCTTCTTCATCGCCTTGATGATCGTCATGCCCTTGATGAGCTGATCCTTGCGCTCGTCCGTGCACGCGGTGCAGCGGCGATCGGGTGTATCGTTCGCGCCGAGTCCCTTGACGACCTTGCCCGTCAGCGAGCCGTCGCCGTCCTCGGCGATCTGTACCAGTGCCTTCGGTTGATGGGTGTTGTCGTCGATCGTCTGCCACATGCCGATCGGGCTGTCGGCCTGCGCGAACGTGGGCGCTGCGCACGCGAGCAGGGCGCCGGCGATGGCGATTGCACGCAACGGGCGGGTCAGGTGAATCATTGTCTTCCTCCTTGTTTTGCATGTCTGTTCGATTCGCTCGCACGACCGTCTGCATGGGGCGGGCATGTTGCGAGCTTCGCCAGAATACGTGAAACAGCACGCTACGTTTGATAGAGGGGACTCTAATCGAAACAGCCGGCATGGCGCCGGCCGTTTCGTGGTTTGGGTGACCGATCAGTTGAGCTGATACGAGAACGCGGCGTTGATGCGCGGGCTGCGTGACGCGCTTTCGACCGGCGCATCGCCCACCGGTTTCGCGACGTTCAGATCGAGGCTGTAGTAGCGGCTGTCCGTGAGCCGCACGCCGACGGCGACCGACGACATGCGGTTCGGCGATGGCGTGCCCGCGTGCAGATACACGCGGGCCATGTCGTACGCGATGTACGGCGTGATCGATTTCAGATACGTCCAGCCCGGCGTGAAGCCGCGGTTGACTTCCAGCGACATCCCCCAGCCCGAGTCGCCCGACGTTTCGCCCGGCTGGTAACCGAGCGCGTAACGGGTCGAGCCGAACGAGATCTGTTCGGACGTCGGCAGCGAGTCGGGACTGTATTGCCCGGTCAGCGAAACCGACGTGCCGATCCGGAACGGCCATTCGTTCGTCTGCGTGAACGTCGCGCCGGTGCGAACGAAAGTCAGCGAGATCGGGCTGTCCACCGAGGTCGTCGTCGTGCCGACGGTAATGTCCTGCGCTTTCGATGCGCCGAGGATATTGAAGCCCTTCGCGACGTTGACGCTCAGCTTCTGCACCTGTTTCGGCTGGACACTCGTGTAGTCGAGCTGCATCTGCAGCACGCGGACTTGCGAGCGCGTGTCGATGCTGTTGCCGTTGATCTTGCTCTGGTAACGATCTTCGTTGTGCGACGCATAGCCAGACACGGTGCCGAGCAGGCTGCGCTGGTTGTTCAGCAAGATCGGATAGGAAGCCGAAAGACCGAGTTTCTCGTTCTTGACCGTGCGCTCGACTGACGACGGCAGGCCGGGGTTGTCGGTCGGCTTGCCGCGATACGTGCTCGCATCGAGACGCGTGATCAGGCCGCTGCTGCCGACCGGCAGCGCGCCGCTGAACGCGAAGTAGGTCTGCTTGTCGCGTCCCGGCGGTGCGAGCGCCGAGATGCTCAACTGCTCGCCGAACCGCGTAAGGCCGTTTTCGGTCGCGGTGATGAGGCCCTGGACGCCCGGGTGGTTGAAGTCGACCCCCGTGCTGACGTTGAATGGCTTGCGATCGACTGCGAGCTCGAGCGTCGTCGCGCCGTCGGTGGTTTGCGGCGGCGGGACGTTCGCTTTCACCGTGAGGCCGGGCAGCAGGCCGAACGTGTTCACGTAGCGCTCGAACGTGGCCCGGCGCAGCGGACGATCGGCCGTGATGTGCGCGGCAATCGCGCGAATCTTCGGTTCCATCGCGCCGGGTTTGCCGGTGACCTTGACGTCCGACACATAGCCTTCGACCACCGTGATGCGCACGACGCCGTTCTCGAACGTCTGCGCGGGAACGAACGCGAACGACAGCGCGTAGCCGCGTTCCTGATACAGCTTCGTCACACCGTTGGCGGTTTCGATCAGCTCGCCGATCGTGATGTCCTTGCCGACGAGCGGCGTGAAGCGGCGCGTGATTTCCTCGAACGGTATCGACTTCACACCTTCGACCTGGAACGTCTTCGGCGTCAGGTGCCGCGACAGCAGCTCCTGCAATTGCGGGGCCTGCGGCGCGACCTGAACGGTGACGTTCGGGCCCGTCTTCGGTGCGTTGATCTGGGGGAGGGAGTCGAGCGGGTTACCGCCGACGCGCGTTTGTGCCTGTGCCGTGCCTGCTGCCGCGATGGCGAGCAGCATCATCCATCTGTCGAGTCTGGATTTCATTGTTCTTCCTCGTAGGCCTTGCTTTTCGTCTTCTTTGTAATGCCGGCACGCGACACCAGGGTGTCGCGCGCCGCGTGCCGCTATGCCGGGCGTGTTGGTACGGCCGCGTCAGTCGCTCCGGCTGCGATGACGCGACCGTCCTCCTTACTTGCCGACGCTACCCAGCGTACCCAGCAACCCCGTGACCGGCGCCAGCAGGCCCGTCGAACCGCTGCCGGACGATGCCGTACCCGACACGCTGCCGACCAGCGACGTGACCGGCGCGAGCGGGCTCGAGCCCCCGGACCCTGCCGCACTGCCCACTGCTCCGGTGACAGTATTCAGCAAACCGGTGACGGGCGCGAGAGGGTTTGCACTGCCTGCGCCACCCGTTGCGCCGCCGAGCGTGCCGGTGACCGTCGAGACGAGGCCCGTGACCGGTGCGAGCGGGCTGCTGCCCGAGCCGCCCGTTGCGCCGCCGAGCGCGCCCGTGAGTGAGCCGAGCGGCGTCGAGCCGAGACCCGACAACAGGCCGCCGAGCGGGTTCGTCGAACCGGAACCCGATGACGAGCCGTTCTGGACGGTTGCCGTCGAGCCACCGACGAGGCTCGTGATCAGGCCGGGAATCGGTGCCGCGCCGTTCGGGCCGTTCGGATTGACGAGGCCGCCGGCGTTGGTCACGGTATTGCCGACCGCGGTCACGAGCTGGCCGACGTCGCCGACGAGCGGCTGGCTCGACGTTGCGCCGACCTGCTTGCCGGCCGAGCTGATGGCGCCGCCGATCTGGCCGAGCAGGCCCGACACGGGTTGGCCGAGGCCGGTCGTCGTGCCGACCTGCTGCGTGACCTGGCCGGCGGTGATCACGAGCGGCGTGATCGCCGAGCTGATCGGCTGCGTGACCTGCTGCACGGCGCCCGACGACAGCGTCGAGCCGATCGTCGTGCCGGCGGCCGTCAGGCCGTTGGCGACCGTGTCCAGCACGGTGCCGACCGGCGTCGTGACCGGTGCGAGTGGTGCCAGCGGGCCCGTGCCCAGCGCCTTGACCGTCGAGCTCAGGCCGGACACCGTGTTGCTGGTCGCACCGACGACGTTGCCGAGACCGGCCACCGTGGTGCCGACCGGGTCCTTCGTCGAGCCGATCTGCCCGAGCCCGTTGCTCACCGCGTCGGCTGCCGCGCCGACGATCGTGCCGGTGCTCGCCAGTGTGCTGCCGACGCCCTTCGTCACGCCGTCGCCGAGGCCCGGCAGGCTGATGTTGCCGACCGTGCTGCCGAGGTCGCTGGCCGTCTGGCCGACCGTGCTGATGACGCCCTTGGTGCCGGTCGACGAGCCGCTGGTGCCGCTCGTGCCCGGCGTGCCGCTCGTGCTCGGGTTGTTGTTGTCGTTGCTGCTGGTCGGCGGCGAGCTGACGCCGCCGCCGCCGCAGGCGGCCAGCAGGCACGCCGCGGCAAAGGCGGTGAGGGGCACGCGCCACTGGCGCAGGGCGGCGGTCGTGATGGAACGTTGCTGGGACATGATGGACTCCTCGCTGTCTTTTCGATGAATGGATGTCGGATTACTTGCCGTGCGTGCCGCCGAGCAGGCCGCCGATCAGCGACGTGACGGGCGCAAGCAGATTCGACGACGAACCCGAGTTCGTGACGGCACCCGTGCCGCCGCTCAGTGCCGGTGCGCTGACCGTGCTGGTGACAGCGGGGACCGGGGCGGCAATCGGATTACCGCCGCCCGCTACGCTGCCGAGTGCGCCGGTAACCGCGGAGACGAGGCCCGTAACCGGGGCGAGCGGGCCACCGCTGCCGCCTGTTGCGCCGCCGAGCGCGCCTGTCACGGTGGAGACCAGACCGGTAACCGGCGCGAGCGGACCACCGCTGCCGCCTGCTGCGCCACCCAGTGCACCGGTGACCGTCGAGACAAGGCCCGTGACCGGCGCGAGCGGACCACCGCTGCCGCCCGCTGCGCCGCCCAGTGCACCGGTGACCGTGGACACGAGACCCGTGACCGGCGCAAGCGGGCCGCCGCTGCCGCCTGCTGCACCACCCAGTGCACCGGTGACCGTGGAGACGAGACCCGTGACCGGCGCGAGCGGGCCGCTGCCGCCACCCGTTGCGCCGCCGAGTGCGCCGGTGACCGTCGAGACGATGCCGGTGAGCGGAGCGAGCGGGTTGGTCACGCCGCCGGTGCCGCCCGTGAGCAGGCCGCCGACCGCCTTCACGGTGTTGCCGGTCGACGAGACGGTGTTGCCGAGGCCCGTGGTGACCGGGTTGCCGCCCGTCGATGCGAGCAGGGCGCCGGCCTGGTTCAGGCCGTTGCCGACCGTGCCGAGCAGCGTGTTGACCGGTGCGCCGAGGCCGGTTGCCGAACCGATCGTCTGGGTCGTCTGGCCGACCATCGTCGTGATCGGCGTGATGGCCGAGCTAACCGTTTGCGTGACTTGCTGGATCGGGCCGGTCGACAGCGCGTTGGTGAGCGTGGTGCCGCCGTTCGACACGGCGCCGCCGAGCGTCGAGACGAGGCCGCCGACGGCGCCCGTGACGGGCGCGAGCGGCGACAGCGGGCCGCTGCCGAGGCTCGTGACCAGGTTGCCCGTTTGCGTGACTGCGCCGCCGAGCTGATTGACCACGCCGCCGGTGCTGGCAACCGTGGTGCCGACCGGATCCTTCGTCGCGCCGAACTGGCCGAGACCGCTGCCGAGGCCGTTGCCCAGGGCGGTGACCGCGCCGCCGACGCTTTGTACGATGCCGCCCGCGGATTGCGTGGTGGCCGGATTGACGCCCGGCAGCGTCTGGCTGCCGATGACGGAGCCGAGGCCGGAGACGGTGCCGCCGGCATTCGTGATGATGTTGCCGGTGCTTGCGAGGACATTTCCCACTGGATTCGCCGACACACCCGAGGTGCCGGACGTACCGCTCGTGCCCGAAGTTCCGCTGGTGCCCGACGTTCCGCTCGTACCCGAGGTCCCGCTAGTGCCGGACGTGCCGCTCGTGCCCGAGGTGCCGCTGGTGCCGGACGTACCGCTCGTGCCCGACGTGCCGCTCGAGCCATTGCCGCCCGACGTGGAGATCGTATCGCCGCCGCCCGAGCTCGAGCCGCCGCCGAGGCCCTGGCTGATGGAGCCGGAGCCGCCGCATGCGGAGAGGGAAAGCATGGCTGCAACGGTGGCCGCGATCAGAGTCGTCCGGAACACGCCATGAGGGATAACCTTAATGTCCATTTCGTCCTCGCATTAAAAGTGTGTTGTGAACTGCGTTGTGTTGAGTGGTGCGAGGACTACTCTGCAACTGTCGTGCCATTTCGATGCCCGACGGTTCGGCAACAGGTTTTAAACGAGGCAATTCCTTGTCGGCAAAGGAAGTTCCGGAAATTGAAAGATTGTTGAATCTGTTTAAGTGCAGAGGAATGAGAACGGTTTCGCCCGTTTCGTAACGTAACGTCACAACAATGGCGTTACGCGTGGGGCGTAACGCGGGGCCCACACGGGCTTGGTGGACGCGGCAATTGTTTTACTGGTGGATTAGGTGTGCACATCTAACCTATCGTAAATCCTATGTGTAAGTCGTACCGAAACGCCGTACAAATACGTCGTGCTCCTGGTCATTTTTTTCCGGCAGAGTGGTTAAAAGAGGTTGGAATTCAAATAGGATCGGATATAGAATCCGGAGCAGATGTAAGGGTATGTACGGTTCGGTACACTACGTTCGAGGAGGAGCGCTATCGCGAATGTTAACTTGCATCAAATCGTGAGCAATGCCCTTCGGGGCGACCTATAAAGAAAGCGCACCCGGTTGTCGTTACAGCAGATGTGACGAACGGTCCGGGGCAAACGGCCAGATATGCGGGGACGTATACGTATAAAAGGCCAGAAAACGTAAATACAGGCACGAGGAATAAAATGAAAGCAATCATCAAGCGTTTCCTTAAGGAAGAAGACGGGGTTACCGCGATCGAGTATGGGCTGATCGCGGGTCTTATCGCTGTCGCGATCGTCGCCGGGGTGACGAACATCGGCAGCAGTCTCGGCAACATGTTCACCAATCTCGGCACGTGCGTGTCGTCTCCTTCGTCTACGAACTGTTCCGCCTCCGCGATTCGGGCAACTCCGACAACCACGGCGGGCTAAGCCGACTTCTTCTTTTCCGGAAGTCGTCGTGGCGCAGTAGCGGGCGGACTACCTCGGTAATCCGCCCGCCCTTGCATCTGCTGCGGATCGTGGTGCGATGGGACATCTCATTTTTAGCGGGGTATTTCTGACCTGGGCCGGCTCGGTCGTGGTCAGCGATATTCGTTTCCGCCGTATTTCGAACACCCTTGTCGTGGCCGGATTAATCGGCGGGGTCGGCGCTGCATGCGTGGCCGCGAGTCCATTTGGCATTTCCGTGCATCAGGCAGTGGTCGGCATGCTGATCGGCCTGATCGGATTGATGCCGTTTTTCCTTCTGCGCGTCATGGGCGCAGCAGACGTCAAAATTTTCGCCGTGCTCGGCATCTGGTGCGGTGCGCATGCGCTGCTTTGGCTCTGGGTGGCTGCCAGTCTGGCTGCAGGGCTGCACGCGCTCGTGCTGATGCTGTTGTCGCGCACGTCGCTCGGAGGCTTGTGGCGGCAGCGCGCGCCAGTGCTGGCAGTTGGCGGGTATCGCGCGACGCCTTATGCCGCATGCCTCGCGGTGCCGGCTGCCGCCTGGTTGGTCTATCTGGTCGCAATCGGGGGCGTGCGATGAAACGACAGAACGCATGCCGGAGATGGCGACGGCAACGTGGAGCGACAGCGGTGGAGTTTGCAATCGTGTTTCCGCTGTTCTTCGTGATTTTCTACGCGATTCTGAGTTTCGGGATGATTTTCCTTATTCAGCAGAGCTTGACGCTGGCTGCAAGCGAGGGCGCGCGTGCTGGGTTGGCTTATGCACCGGACCTCTCGACGCGCGTCGCGAACGCCAAGACGACCACGCAGAACGTTCTAGGTTGGCTGAACAGCAGTCCGCCCAACGTGGTGGCGCAGCAGTGCAACTACAACGGAACGCCTACGCCGTTGCTGTACTGCCTGACGGTCACGGTGAGCTATACGCCTGATAGCTGGATGACGATCATGCCGTTCCTCGGGACGATCATGACCAAACCACTGACGGGTACGGCAGTGGTGCAAATTCCGCAGTCGATGCTGTGAGTTGGGCATCATGATGCGATAGATCTGTCACGTGCAAATCGCGCGACAAGAAGAAACTGATTGGATTCAATCCGGCATCCATACGACAACATGGCCAACAACATAACGAAGATCATCGCGGGGCTGCTGATTGCGATCGCGGTTCTGCTCGGAATCTATGCATGGGTGCTTGGACGCAGCGTGTCAAGTCCCACGCCGGCACAGCCGATGGTGGCGGCAACGGCGGTGCCGATCGTCATTGCAACGCGTGCTTTGTCCGGTGGACAGCCGATCCCGGCCGATGCGCTGAAGATCCAGGCGACGGTGCCGGCACCGGCAGGCGCTTTCAGCGACCCCGCTGCGCTGGCTGGCCGCGTGCCGATTCGCGACATTCCGGCCTCGACCCCGGTCGTTGCGGATGCACTCGTGTCGGGGCTTGCCGAGGACGTGCAGCCCGGCGAGCGCGCGGTTGCGGTTCGGGTCGACGAAACGAACGCGGTCGGCAACCGCCTGCGGCCCGGAAATTTCGTCGACGTGTTCCTGAACCTGAAACGCGAAGTCGGCAGCACGATGCTTGACGGCGAGGTTTCGCAGACACAGGCGCGGCTTCTGTTGTCGAAGGTCAGGGTGCTGTCGTTCGGCGATGCGACCGCCGAGCGCGACAGCGGCAACAACAACGGTGGTAATGGGCAACCGACCGGCGCCCGCATCGCGGTGCTCGCGGTGCCGACCGCGCAGGTCGATGCGCTGACGCTCGGCGAGGCGACCGGCCGCCTGACCTTGGCATTGCGCAACCCGCGTGACGACGATCTTGCGCTGCAGACGGTCGCAGTACGTACGGATAACAAGCTGTCGCCGTCGGCGCTGGCCGCAGCAGGCGTCTCGCTGCAGCAACTGTCGGGCACACCGAGAACGCCCGTAGCCAGTACGAACCTGCCTCCGTTGCCGTCGCACCTGCCGCCGCCTGTACGGCCGAGCGGGGGGGGCGGCATCGAAGTGATTCGCGGCGGCCGGTCGGAAACGGTTGCTTATTGAACCAGGTCGACGGCCATCGATACCAGCGACGACAAGCAAAAGGCCGCGCGCCGGTCTACCAAACGATGAAAAACACTCTGATTGCATTCGCGATTGCCATCTGCATCATGACCTTCGCTTCGCTCGCAAGCGCGAGCGCTACGATCGAACTCGCCGTCGGCGCACAACGGCAGATTTCGGCGGGCCGCACGCTGCAGCGCGTCGCAGTCGGTGATCCGGCAATTGCCGACGTGCTGATCATGAAGGGTAGCCGCTCCGGTTCCGTGCTGCTCACTGCGAAGGCTCCCGGCGCAACCAACGTGATGCTGTGGGAGCGCGGGCACGATGAACCAAGGATCTGGAACGTCGCGGTGGTCGACGCGGCCGCGCAAGCCGTGCTCGACGGCGCTACGCCGCGCGTGAATGCATACGGCGGCACGGCCGTGCTGCAAGGCTCGGCCGCGTCGCTCGAGGCACATGCGCGTGCGGCCGCGGTCGGCAAGAACATGAGCGGCAAGGGCGCCGTGATCGACCGCTCGACGGTGCCCGGCAAGAGCGTCGTGCAAGTCGATGTGCGGGTCGTCGAATTCAGCCGTTCGGTGCTCAAGCAGGTCGGGTTCAATTTCTTCAAGCAAAGCAACGGCTTTTCGTTCGGATCGTTTTCGCCGGGCGGCGTGCAATCCTATAGCGGCGGGTCGGGCCCGGGGACCGGGGGATACGTTCCGACGCTCGGATCGCCAGTCGCGTCCGCATTCAACCTGGTCGTGAACGCGGCCGGACGCGGCATCTTTGCCGACCTGTCTCTGCTGGAGGCGAACAATCTCGCGCGCGTGTTGGCCGAGCCGACACTGGTCGCGCTGTCCGGGCAGAGCGCGAGCTTCCTCGCGGGAGGCGAGATTCCGGTGCCATCGCCGCAGGGGCTCGGTTCGACGGCGATCCAGTGGAAGCAATACGGCGTCGGGCTCTCGTTGACGCCGACGGTCTTGAGTCCGAGCCGGATCGCGCTGAAGGTCGCGCCCGAATCGAGTCAGCTCGACTTCGTGAACAGCGTGACGATCAGCGGCGTCGCAGTGCCCGGCATTACGACGCGCCGCGCGGATACGACCGTCGAACTGGGCGACGGCGAGAGCTTCGTGATTGGCGGGCTGATCGATCGCCAGACGATGTCGAACGTGAGCAAGGTGCCGTTGCTCGGCGATCTGCCGATCATCGGGTCCTTCTTCAAGAATCTGAGCTATCAGCAGAACGACAAGGAACTGCTGATCATCGTGACGCCGCATCTCGTTGCGCCGATTGCCAAGGGTGCAGTGTTGCCCGCGACGCCCGGCGAGTTGTCCGAGCAGCGCGACGGGCCGGTCTGGAAATCGTATCTGGGCGGAGTTGCGTCGCCCGACGCTGCTCCCGGATTTTCGAAATGAGTGGAATGTCTCGCGGCTTGCGATGCAACGCCACGCCTTGTGTAATCGGGGGTGTTCGACATGAATGCGCGAATTCAATCCTTGTGTGAACCCGCCGTGACCGACTATTTCGTTTGTGCGTCGCAGCATGAGGCACATGTCCGCTGGCTGGCCGATACGCTCGTATCGGCCGGCGCGGTCGAGGCCGCATCGCTCGATCCGGGTGTGCTGGCGCAACGCATTACGGGCCTCAATCCGACGCTCGTTTTTATCGATTTCTCCGACGGCAGCGCGGCGGCGAGCATTGCCGCGGCTGCGATTCGCGCCACGCATCCGGGGCTGCCCATTGTCGCGCTGGGTTCGCTCGCACAGCCGGAGAGCACGCTCGCTGCATTGCGCGCCGGCGTCCGCGATTTCATCGACGTGTCGGCTCCGGCGGAAGATGCTTTGCGCACCACGCGCGGGTTGCTGGAGAACGTCGGCGAGCCGGCGAGCCGCCACGGCAAGCTCGTTGCATTGCTCGGCGCGCGTGCGGGCATGGGGGTGAGCACGCTCGCGGCGAATCTGGCCGTATGGTTGCAGAAGCGCTCGGTGAGCCCGGACGGGAGCGGCGTGCCGAACGGCGGGACGCCGGCCGGTCGCCAGACCGCGCTCGTCGACCTCGGGTTACCAGCGGGTGATGGCGCGTTGTTCCTGAATACGCGCTGTGAATTCCATTTCATCGATGCGGTTCACAACCTGCGCCGCATCGACAGGACCTTCGTGAATACTGCGCTGACCCGGCATGAGAGCGGCGTTGCGTTGACGACGCTGCCGGCGGATCTTGGCGCGCTGCGCGACGTGTCGTACGCGTCGTGCGCCGGTTTGCTGAACCGGTTTCGCGCATTCTTCGATCAGCAGATCGTCGACCTCGGCGGTTTTTCGAATCGCGAATTCGTGGCACAAATCACGAGCTCCGCCGACGAAGCATGGCTCGTCTGCGATCAGGGCGTCGCGTCGATCGTATCGGCGGCCGATTTGCTCACCGGGCTGCGCGATGCGGGTGTCGAGACCGATCGCATGCGGCTCGTCGTCAACCAGTACGACCCCGCGCTCGATCTGACGCCCGGGCAGATCGCGGAGCGGCTAGGGCTGTCGCTGGCCGGCACGTTGCCGTCGCGCCGCGTCGCGATCGGTCATGCGGCCAACCAGGGGCGACTCATCGTCGATATGGCGGAGCGCGATCCGTACGTGCGCGCGCTCGAGTCGCTCGCCGCGCGGCTGCCGGGCGTGTCGATTCGTCCGGCTGCACCCGGTCCGGCGTCTGGATTGTCCGCGCTGAAGCGTTTCATTCAACCCTTGTCCAAGCGGTCGTAAGCGATGGCACACGACATTCAATTTGCCGACGGCGCAGCGCCGTTCTCCCAGACTCAGCAGTTCCACGACATCAAGAATGCCGCGCACGAACACTTGCTGACGCGCATCGAAGAATTGGGCGCCGAGTTCGGCAGATGGTCCCGCCAGGCGATCAACCAGTTCGTCGATCTCGAGATCGACAGCTTCGTGCGCCTGCGCCGCATTCCGCTCAATGAAAACGAGGTACGGACGATCGCGGAGGCGCTGACGAAGGAACTCGCGGGTTTCGGCCCGATCGAGGATTTGCTGGCGGACCCGGCGGTCGAGGACATCCTGATCAACGGCTACAACGACGTGTATGTGTCGCGTCACGGGATTCTTGCCAAGCTGCCGGTGCGTTTCACCGATAACGCGCACCTGTTGCGCATCGTGCGGCGGATACTCGCGCCGATCGGTCGCCGGCTCGACGAGTCGAATCCGATGGTCGATGCACGGCTGCCCGACGGCGGCCGCGTGAACGTCGTGATCGAGCCGCTGTCGATCGATGGTCCGGTCGTGTCGATCCGAAAATTCCGCAAGGATCCGCTGAAGCCGTCCGACCTGCTTGGTAACGGGACATTCAACGAAGAGATCAACACGTTGCTTCAGGCGGCGGTCGAGGCGCGCTGCAACATTCTCGTGTCGGGCGGTACGAGTTCCGGTAAAACCTCGCTGCTCAACGCGCTCGCGTTCCATATTCCGGAAATAGAGCGTGTCGTGACGATCGAGGATACGGCCGAGTTGTCGCTGAACCACCCGCACGTCGTGCGGCTCGAGAGCCGTCCGGGCGGGTTCGACGGCACCGGTATCGTGTCGATTCGCGACTTGCTGCGCAATACGTTGCGGATGCGTCCGGACCGGATCATCGTCGGCGAAGTACGCGGCGGCGAGGTGCTTGAAATGCTGCAGGCCATGAACACAGGCCACGACGGCTCGATGGGCACGGTGCACGCGAGTTCTCCACGCGAGTGTCTGTACCGTCTCGAGATGCTTGCCGGTTTTGCAGGTTTCCAGGGCACCGAGTCGAGCCTGCGTCGGCAGATCGCGAACGCCATCGACTTCATCGTGCAGATAGGACGCCTGTCGAACGGGCGGAGACGGATTCTGTCGATCACCGAAGTGACCGGGCTGTCCGACAACATCATCGCGACCCAGGAGCTTTACCGCTATGAAGCGCGTGTGACGCCGGAGGGCGAGGAAGTCGATCACTGGGAAACCCTGGGCATTCATCCGCATTCACCGAAGCTTGCGCGCTTCCGTCAGACGCTGACGAGCGGTGGGTTCGGCGATGCCGGATTCGGTGGCGGCGGCTTTGGCGGTGGCGGGTTCGGCCGCGGCGGCGGGGGCTTCAATGTATAGCGGGATGGTGTGGGCGCTGGCGCTCGCGATGCTGTGTGTCGCGGCTGCGATGATGCTGTGGCATCACGCGCAGACCCGGCGCGTAAGGACCGACGCGAAGCGTTTCATCGACAGCCGGCTCGAGCCTGGCGCACGTGTCGACGCACCGGCGAAGCGTGCGCCGGCGGCTGGTGCAGTGCGTGCCGTACAGCAGCCGGGAGCGGCACGGAAGGTATCGTCGGATGCCTTTTGGGTGCACTGGTATGCGACCGCATCCGAATATCTGTCCAACCTTGCAAGCCGTGCGGGGATAGACGATGCGCGCGGCAAGGCGGTCGTCGCGATTGCCGCGCTCGTTGCGGCTGCAGTCATTGCCGGCAGTCACGGCGGCATGCTGGCGTGTTGCGCGGCGATCATTTGCGGTAGCGCGATACTCGGTGTCTGGCTCGCGTCGCGGATCCAGCGGCGACGGCTGAAGATCGTGCGGCAGATCCCGTCGTTCCTCGACGGGATCGTGCGTCTCGTGACACTGGGCAACAGCGTACCGGCTGCTTTCCAGTCGTCACTGTTGACGACCGAGGAGCCGCTGCGCGGCTGTCTCGACGTCGTGTCGCGGATGCTGCGCGGCGGTATCGAGATCGACCGCGCCATGATGCACATCGCGAAGATCTACCGGACCGAAGAGTTTGAGCTCGTCGGGTCGGTGTTGCGTTTGTCGGTCAAATATGGCGGTCGTGCGGATGTGATGCTCGAGCGGATGGCCGTATTCATGCGCGATCTCGAGCAGGCCGAGCGTGAATTGACCGCGATGTCGTCGGAGACGCGGCTGTCCGCGTTCGTCCTCGTCATGCTGCCGATCGCAATCGGGAGCTTTGTCGTGATGACCAATCCGAAGTACCTGTACGGGATGTGGGGCGATCCGAGCGGGCGGTCGCTGCTCATGATCGCGTTCCTGGCTCAAGTGGTCGGCAGCATATGGTTGTATCGAATGGCTCGGCTCAGGTGACGCTATGACAGCAACTCAGATCGGGGCGATTGCGTTGGCCGTGGGCGCGCTCGGGGTGCTGCTCCTCGGGATGGCCGTGACGTTACGTGCGAATGCCGCGGCGCGGGCGGAACGAGCATTGGTCGATGCGCTGGATCGGCGAATGGCTGCACTGGAGGCGGCGAAAGCGCGGCCCGCGCAGGATGGCGATGCGCAGGCGAAAGCCAACGCGCGTCGCGGGCGGCGCGTCGAACGTTGGCTGGATCGCCTGTCGGCGGCAGGCATGCGCTGGCTGGACACCGGATTCGGCAAATATGCCGTCGCCGAAGAGGATCGTCGCCTGCTGGAGCAGTGCGGGTATGTCGATGCACGCACGCGTGGGCTGTTTCTGAGCGCGCGGGTGGCATGCGGGATCGTGTTGCCGCTGCTGTTCGCGATTTTCGCGAGCGGGCGCATGAAAGGCAGCATCTGGATGGTCGGCATGTGCGCTGCCTTCGGGCTCGGCTTCATGCTGCCGAAACTCTACGTGCAGCGCCGCGCCGCGTCGCGGCGACAGAGCGTCGTCGACGAATTGCCGCTACTCGTCGACATGTTGCGCTTGCTGCAAGGCGTCGGCCTGTCGCTCGATCAAAGCCTGCAGGTCGTGACGAACGATTTTCGGGGGATGCTGCCGGTCTTGTCGTCGGAGGTGGGAATCGCGCAGCGTCAGTTCGCCGCCGGCCGTACGCGCGAGCAGTCGCTGCAGCGGCTGTCCAGTGGATTCGACAACGAGGATTTGCGCGCGATCGTGCGATTGATGATTCAGGTCGACAAGCATGGCGGTGCGGTGCAGGAACCGCTCAAGCAGTTCGGCGATCGTTTGCGCGAGACGCGTCGTGCGATGCTGCGCGAACGGATCGGCAGATTGACGGTAAAGATGACGGGCGTGATGGTGCTGACGCTGTTGCCGGCCTTGCTGATCGTGACGGCGGGACCGGGCATGCTGGCGGTGATGCGCGCGTTGTCGTCGCAGCATTGAAGGATGGAAGGACAGACGATGAAGCGAATCGGCGAAGCGGTAACCCGGGCGGGCATGCTGGCGGCGGCGCTGCTGCTCGGTGCATGCGCGACCAAGGAAAGCGGGTATGGCGTCGGCGCGCAGACCGAGCGTGCGGCACTGATGCAAGCAGCAGATCAGAAGCAGTCCGTGCCCGATACGCCGGGGATGTATCTCGGTCTGATTCAGCGCATGCAAGCGCAGGGACTCTATTACGCGTCGCTCGCGCACATCGATGCATATGACAAGACATACGGTGTCATGCCGGAATCGATCCTGTTGCGTGCGGACGCGCTGCGGATGACCGACCAGCCGGCCGCAAGTGCCGCTGTGTATGGACAATTGCTGAAGACGCCGCTTGCGGCACGCGGCTATCGCGGGCTGGGGTTGCTTGCGGGCGCCGCAGGCGATTTCGACCGTGCGGTGCAAGCGCTGACGCAAGCGTCGGAGCTCGCGCCGACGGATCCGTCGCTACTGTCCGACCTTGCTTATGCGAAGTTGCGCAGCGGCGACGTCGTCGGCGCGCGAGTGCCGCTGATGAAAGCTGCCGAACTCGATCAGCGCAATCCAAAAATCGTCAGCAACCTTGTGCTGTATCTGTTTGCGGCAGGACGTGCGCAGGATGCGCAACGGCTGATGAACCAGCAGCATCTGCCGCCGGAAATTCGCAAGGACATCAATGGTGATGCCGCGAAGATTGCCGCGGCAGTGCGTGCGCAGCAGCGCGCGATCGCGACGCCGCCGGTGGTGTCGCGGCCCGGCGCGACGACGGCGATCACGCCGATGGCGAACAACTTCGGTTACGACCAGACTGTGCCGCTGCTGCAACGGTTTGCGCAATGAACAGCTATCGGGGAACGATATGAACGACAACACACACAATCGAAGCGCACGCGCGGGGCGGATGGCGGCGCTGGCCGCTATCGTCTGCATCGTAACGGGTTCTGCTGCCGCATACGGTCAAGACGCCGTGACACTGGGTGCGTCCGAGGTCGGCCGCTCGACCAAAGACTGGCTCGCGATGCAACGCGACAACCGCGCGGCGGCTCCGACGCAACCTGTGTTCGGCGACGTCGCGTCGCTCGCGTACCAGCGCTATCTGGATTCGTTCAAGAACAAGATTCCGGATTCGATGAGTTCGCAGCTCGGCGCAGTGGGTGGCATGTCGGGCGGCGGGCAGGGCGCGCAATAAGCGGGATGACCATGCGCGCAGATCAATCGCACGCGGGGCGGCGGAGGAGCGCCGGCAGTCCCGGCGGAAGTCGCCAGCGCGGTGGCGTCGCGATCATGGCGACGATCTGGGCGCTGGCCGCGATCATTATCCTGGGGGCGATCGACGTCGGTCATTTCTATGCCGAAAGACGCCGGATGCAAGCGGCGGCCGATCTGGCCGCGTTGTCGGCGGTCTCTCAGGTCACGACCGACTCGACTTGTCAGGCGGCGAGGACCGCAGCCAGTCAAATCGCGAACCCCGCGACGAATGCATTGCCGGCGGGTTCGAAAGTTTCCGTGTCGTGCGGCATCTGGACCGCGCCCCAGGGCAGTGGCAGCGCGCAGTTCACACCGGTGTCGGGTGACCCGATCAGCGGAAACCAGTGCGCGGGTCTGTCGGCCGGAGCGGTCAATGGCCAGTCGATCAACGCCGTTTGCGTCACGGTGACCGAGCCGGTCGACGGGGTTTTTCGCGGTGGCGTCACGATTGGCGGATCTGCCATTGCCAAGAGCGTACCCACCGACACTTTTACGCTGACCACGTCGCTTGCAGCGTTGAACGGTGGATTGGCCAACCAATTGCTCAAGGCGCTGACCCGATCGAACGACAATGCGCTGAATCTTCAACTGGTCGACTATCAGGGGCTCGCACAAGTCAACTTGAAGCTGGCCGGCATTCTGGCCAATCTCCCGGTCGGCACCAGTACGGGCGTGCTGAACGGCACCGTGACGCTCGGTCAACTGGCCAATGCCGCGGTGCAGGCAGCGACGCAGCAAGGCGTGGCCGCGGCGAACCTGAAGGTGCTGAACGCACTGGTCATCGCCCTTTGTCCGGGCGGAGCCTGCGGCGGCCCGCAGATCGCGCTCGGTCAACTCGTTTCCGCCGCGACCGCGACGGGAAGCTCCGCCGTCAACGCCAGCGTCAATGCGCTCGGCTTGCTGTCGACGGCGTTGCAGATCGCGAACGGCACGAATTCCGTCGACATTCCGAGCGTCACGGTTCAGACGCCTACGGTGCTGTCACCGCTGCTGAACGTGACCGTCTCGGGTTCAGTCAAGTTGGGGGCCAATCCGCCGTCCACTGCGAGCGGTCAGCCCGGGCCATCGAATTGCGGAACATCCGATTGCACGACGAACACGTCGAGCGCGCAGGGCAACGTGTTCCTCAATACGTCGATCTCGCTGCTGTCGAGCTGCCCTACTGGCGGGTTGGTCTTTCCGGGGGGCAGTTGCCCGTCGGGTAGCGCGACGCCGCTTGCCGCCGTTCAATTGCCGATTACGGCATACGTGGCGCCCGCCACGGCCGGCTTGGCGTCTGTCAGTTGTTCTGCGAACGGTACGAAAAGCGCGACAGTGAACGTACAGACCGGCGTCGTCGCCGTCTATGTCGGTGGTTCTTCAAGTACGAAGATCAATCTCTCTGCGCCGTCGGGTTATTCGCCCGACAGCAGCGCGGCTCCGATTCAACTGGTGTCCGTCAATCTAAGCAGCCTGCTCAATCTGCTGAACCTTGGCGGGTTATCGTCCACGCTGGCGGTCTTGGTCAAGACCCTGACGCTCGGCATCGTCGACCTGAACGCAATTTCGGTCAACATCGGCCTGCGGCCCGGGCAAATGACGACAGTGCCCGTCGCTAACCAAAGTCCGACGCAGTTGCTGTTCTCGTATCCCGGGCCGCAGTCGTCCGCTGCGCCGAATCCGCCGGCGCCGTACGCATTGGGCGTCGGAACGGACCAGTTTCTGTCGCCCGCAGTGACAGGCATCACGAATAATGGTCTGACCGTGTCGTTGACGCTGGGTGACAGTGGACTGCTTGCGGCGTTGAAGGCAGTTGGCATCGATCTGAGCGGAGTACTGAGTCAGGTGTTGAGTAAGCTGCTAGGTCCGCTTCTGAGCGCGCTCGGGAACACACTCGTTCCGCTGCTCCTGCAACCGATCGATTCGCTCCTGACTTCCGTCACGGGGCTCCTTGGCCTGAGCCTGGGGAATGCCTATGTCACCAACACACCGGATTCGATCAAATGCGGCGATCCCATGCTGGTTCAATGAACACCTGAACGTGCCGTTACCGAAGCAGGCGGTATGGCCGCCTGCATCCGGCTACTGGTCCGCCACGCCACGCAACCCGTCAATTACTGAAGCCGCACCCGAAACATGAGAACCACGCCCGCAATCGAAGAGCTCGACCTGTACGTCTGGGAAGGCAAGGCGGACATCGTCGACCGTGTCGCCCGATGCATGGCGAGCTTCGACGTCGAAGTGATCCGTGCCGACAACGCGACGGTCTCGCCCGAGCGCGCCGCGTTGCGGCGGTCGCTGGCGATCATCAGCGTGACGATGATCGAAGGCGGCGCGGCATTCCTGCGCGACTGGCAGGCCAACATCGGCATGCCGGTGGTCTGGGTCGGCGCCGCGCGCGACCACGACGCGTCGCAGTATCCGCCCGAGTATTCGCACATCCTGCCGCTCGACTTCACGTGCGCCGAACTGCGCGGCATGATCGGCAAGCTCGTCACGCAACTGCGCGCGCACGCGGCCGAAACGTTGCAGCCGTCGGAACTCGTCGCGCACTCCGAATCGATGCAGGCGCTGCTGCACGAAGTCGATACGTTCGCCGACTGCGACACCAACGTGCTGCTGCACGGCGAAACCGGCGTCGGCAAGGAGCGCATCGCGCAACTGCTGCACGAAAAGCATTCACGCTACCGGCACGGCGAATTCGTGCCGGTGAACTGCGGCGCGATTCCCGACGGCCTGTTCGAATCGCTGTTCTTCGGCCATGCGAAAGGGTCGTTCACGGGCGCGGTTGTTGCGCATAAAGGCTATTTCGAGCAGGCGGCCGGCGGCACGCTGTTCCTCGACGAAGTCGGCGATCTGCCGCTGTACCAGCAGGTCAAGCTGCTGCGCGTGCTCGAGGACGGCGCCGTGCTGCGGGTCGGCGCGACGGCGCCGGTCAAGGTCGATTTCCGTCTGGTCGCGGCGAGCAACAAGAAACTGCCGCAGCTCGTGAAGGACGGTCTGTTCCGCGCCGATCTGTACTACCGGCTCGCGGTGATCGAGCTGAGCATTCCGTCGCTGGAGGAGCGTGGTGCAGTGGACAAGATCGCGCTGTTCAAGTCGTTCGTCGCGCAGGTCGTGGGCGCGGAGCGGCTCGCCGAATTGTCCGATCTGCCGTACTGGCTCACGGATTCGGTCGCGGACAGCTACTTCCCCGGCAACGTGCGCGAACTGCGCAACCTCGCCGAGCGCGTCGGCGTGACGGTGCGGCAGACGGGCGGCTGGGATGCCGCGCGGCTGCAGCGGCTGATCGCGCACGCACGCAGTTCGGCCCAGCCGGTGCCGGCGGAGAGCGCGGCCGAGGTGTTCGTCGATCGCAGCAAGTGGGACATGAACGAGCGCAATCGCGTGATCGCGGCGCTCGACGCAAATGGTTGGCGGCGTCAGGACACGGCCCAGCAGCTCGGCATCAGCCGCAAGGTGTTGTGGGAAAAAATGCGCAAATACCAGATCTTCGACGAAGAGCCCGAGACCCGCGAAAGCGAGTAATTAATGAGATAAAATCGCGGTGAATTACAACGACTCGGGCGGGAATAAAACTTCATGAGCCATATGACGGGGTTGGGGCGGGTGAGCATGGTGCTCGCGATGGTGGGAGGCATGCACGGCGCGTTCGCGCAAGGGCTGGCAGGCAGCGATTCGTCGGCGGTGCAGCCGGCGTCGGCGCCGGTGGCCGCGATTCCGGTGATCGACTCGCAGGCTCAGACGTCGGTGCAGCCGCAGGCCGGCGAGACGACTGGGCCGAGCACGGTCGACGACTTGCAGCGGCAGATCCAGGCGCATTCGCTGACGGAAATGCGCACGAGCTACAACGGCAGCTATGGCGCGAGCCTGCTGTTCAACGTCAAGGACGGTGCGTACTTCGTCGCGTTGTTCCAGCAGAAGGCGTTCTGGCGCGTGATCAAGACTTACGACGAAACACGGGCGGAAGCGATCTACCGCGATTTCTCGCGCCAGGCCGAGCGGCTGGCCGTCGACGAACTGCGGGCGGCGAAGCTGGAATCGCAGAAGGCGCAGATGGACAAGCAGATCGAAGTCGCGCAGAACCGCGCGCGGCGCCTGCAGGCGGACATCTCGATCGCCCGGCAGCAGCAGGCGGCGGTGGCGGATCGCCAGAAGAGCGTGCGGAGCGAAACGGCGGCGCTGCAGGCGCAACAGGCCCAGCTCCAGTCGCAACTGCGGGCGTTGCAGCAGCAGGTGCGTTCGCTGCAGCGGGAGGCCAACGCGGGCCTGCCGACGACGGCACGCTGAACGCGGTAGCGGCGGTGCGGCGACGTGCCGCGCCGGTCGTACAAGTGAAAAGGGCAAGCCGGTTGGCTTGCCCTTTTTGTTTTACTGACCGTCCGGCACGATTCGCCGGCGGCGCGTCACGATGACCGGCCCGTTGCCGCCACGGGAATCCGACGGTGCGGCGTTGCCGGATGCGTCGCCGGTATCGCGCGGCGCGCCGTAGCTTTCGCGCGGCTCACGCGGCGCGCCATAGCCTTCGCGCGGCTCACGCGAGCCGTAACCCTCGCGCGGTTCGCGCGAACCGTAGCCTTCACGCGGCTCGCGGGAGCCGTAGCCGCCGTCGCCGCGCGATTCGCGCGGGCCGCCGTGCGAGCCGTACGGGCTGTGACCGCCGCCTTCACGGCCGCCGGGGCGACCACCGGTGCGCGGGCCGCGGGGGCCGCCGCCCGGGCGCGAGCCGCCCGTGTCGAGCTGGATCGTGGAAATCGCACGCTTGTAGATGCCTTGCAGACCCACGGGGGTGCGCAGCATCACCAGATACTGGTCGAACGACTCGATACACCCCGTCAGACGAATGCCGTTGACGAGATAGATTTCAACACGCTTACGTTCCTTGCGCGCCGAATTGATGAAGTCGTTTTGCGGATGGGATTCTGCGGGATTGGCCATTGAGGTGCGGCAGGAGCCTGCGTCAGAGAATATGTTGTGCGTGTGTGTGGCGTGTTCGTCCACATGGTGTTTGGCGGAATTCTACCTTGTTCGATAGGGAAGCGCGCAGTCGTGATTGTGTCGAACCGTAACCCACTATAGACGTTCCCGCGCATTTTCGCGATTCGGCCGAACGGCGAAAGCCGTTCGGTTACGTCGCGTTACGACTCTCGCCGCCCCGTATCACCTTGGCGCGCACACCGCGCTTACATTGGTCGCGCGAGCCGGGCGGGCCGGCTTATCAGGGATGCGGAGCATGAACAAGAGGCAAGTGGCAGGGATGATCGGGAGCATGGCGTTGCTCGTTTCGGGCAGTGCAATGGCGGGCCATGTGGACCTGTCGGTCGGCATCGGCGTACCGGTCGCGCCGGTCTATGTCGAGCCGGCGCCGGTCTATGTGGCGCCGCAACCCGCCGTCGTCGCCTATCCGGGCTACGGGTACGGCTATTACGGCGATGACGACGACGATCGCTACCGCAAGTGGCGCAAGCACTACTACAAGCACCGGCATCGGCACCACGACGACGATGACGACTGAGCCCGAAACCGGCCGGCCAGCGCGCGTCAGAACGCGTAGTCGGGGTTTTTCGGGTCGAATGCGGTGTCGTCGAGCGGCGTCGGCGCGATTTTCTCGATGACGATCCGCTCGAAGATCCTGCCGTCGTTGTCATAGGACTCGACGGTCCGGAAATAGGGTGCGTGCAGATCGAGCCCGAGCACTTCCTTTTTCGCATAGAACTGCGGCCGGCCGGTCGGCGTTTCGTAGGTGAGCGCGACGACGCGCACGCCGCCGATCGTCCTGGCTTCCACATCCGTCGGGCGCTGCACGCCGGCTTCCAGGTATTTCTTCCCTTCGGCCAGGTACAGGTTCGCGATGAATTCGGTGCCGAGGTCCTTCACCTGATGATTCGACTGGGCGCGCGCCAGCGCGCCGTCGATCGCCGTCCATAGCGGAATCTTGCCGAGCAGGCCGCCGAGGTGGCCATACATCTCGTCCTTGCGCTGGGTCGTGTCGTAGATCGTCTCCTGTCCGGCATGCGCGCCGCCCGGCAGCCATTTCGCATACACGCGCAGCGGTTCGCGGGTCGTCTTCACGAGCATGCGGTCGGGCGTGTCGGACCATTTTCCGCCGATGCGCTCCTGGCGCACCATCGTGAACTGGTAGGACGGATAGCCGTTCGGGCCGTTGCGGATGTAAAGCGGCACGGCGAGCGGGTCCAGCGCCTTGAAGAGCGCCGTGAGCGTCGCGTCGTCGAGTTGCGCGAGCGTGCCGCGCTGGGCCGCCGTGCGCAGCCAGCGCGCCTGTTGCGCGAGCGGCTCGTGCGTGACCTTCGCGAGGTCTGCCGGCAGCGCGACTTCCTGTGCCGCGCTCGCGGCGCCTGCCGTCTCCTGTGCATGCAGTCCTGCCTGTGCGAGCGACAGCACGCCCGCGATGGCTGCCGCCGCGGCATGCCGCGCGCGGCGTTTCATTCCTTCGTTCATCGACGGCGTCTCCCGGAGCGATGGATCGTTCAGCTCTGCTTCGCGGCATTGAGTTTGGCGAGTTCCTCGTCGCGCAGCGCGCGGCGCAGGATCTTGCCGACGTTCGTCTGCGGCAGTGCGTCGCGGAACTCGACGAACTTCGGCATCTTGTAGCCGGTCAGGTTCTTGCGGCAGTGCGCGAGCACGTCCTCGGCCGTCAGCGACGGGTCGCGGCGCACGACGAACACCTTGATCCGCTCGCCCTGTACCGCGTCCGGAATGCCGATCGCCGCGGCCTCGCTGATGCCGGGATGCATCACGAGCACTTCCTCGATCTCGTTCGGATACACGTTGAAGCCCGACACGAGGATCATGTCCTTCTTGCGGTCGATCAGGCGGATGAAGCCGCGCTCGTCCATCACGCCGATGTCGCCGGTGGCGAGCCAGCCGTCGGCATCCAGCACCTTGGCCGTCTCGTCGGGGCGCTGCCAGTAGCCGCGCATCACCTGCGGGCCGTGCACGCACAGCTCGCCGGGCTCGCCGATGGCGGCCCAGGTGCCGTCCTCGCGGCGAAAGCGCACGAGGGTCGACGGCGCGGGCAGGCCGATGGAACCGCTGAACGCGGCCATGTCGTTCAGGTCCACGGGGTTCATCGTGACGATCGGCGAGCATTCGGTGAGGCCGTAGCCTTCGACCACCGGCCGGCCCGTCACTTGCTGGAAGCGCTCCGCGACCGC
Source organism: Burkholderia anthinoferrum (assembly GCF_002925705.1). Taxonomy (NCBI): domain Bacteria; kingdom Pseudomonadati; phylum Pseudomonadota; class Betaproteobacteria; order Burkholderiales; family Burkholderiaceae; genus Burkholderia; species Burkholderia anthinoferrum. Next base: position 373,935 of record NZ_LFZP01000032.1, on the reverse strand, counting down.
GCGCTGCATCGCCATCCCGCCCGCCATCGCGAGCTTGAGCTTCGAGAAGTCGCGCTTGCGGAATTCCTCGTTGTCGAGGAACGCGTTGTACAGCGTGTTGATGCCGGTGATTCCCGTGAACGTCTCGTGGCGGATGATCTTCATCACCATCTTCATGTCGCGCGGGTTCGCGATCAGGATGTTGCGCCCGCCGAGCCCCATGAAGATGAACGCGTTCACCGTCAGCGAATAGATGTGATAGAGCGGTAGCGGCGTGAGCACGGTTTCGACGTCGCCCGACACCTGGTCGGCGATCCAGGCCTTCGCCTGCAGCAGGTTCGCGATCAGGTTGCCGTGCGTGAGCATCGCGCCTTTCGCGACGCCGGTCGTGCCGCCCGTGTACTGCAGGAACGCGAGATCGTCGCGCGTGGTCGGCACCGGCTGCGGCTTGCCGCGCGCGCCGAGCGCGAGGGCGGAGCGCAGCCGGATCGCCTGCGGCAGGTGGTAGGCCGGCACGAGCTTCTTCACGTGCTTCAGCACGAAATTGATCAGGCGTCCTTTCGCGTTGAAGCCGTCGGCGAGCAGGTCGCCGAGCGCGGTGACGACGATGTGCTTCACCTGCGTTTCGGGCAGCGCGTCCTGCAGCGTGCGCGCGAAGTTCTCGAACACGACGATCGTCTGCGCGCCGCTGTCCTTCAACTGGTGCGCGAGCTCGCGCACGGTATAGAGCGGATTCACGTTGACGACGATCGCGCCGGCCTTCAGCGCGCCGAACAGCGCGACCGGATACTGGAACGTGTTCGGCAGCATGATCGCGACGCGGTCGCCGGGCTTCACGCCGAGGCTTTGCAGATACGACGCGAACGCGTCGACCTTCCGCGCGAGCGTGCGGTAGGTCATCGACGCGCCGGCGCTCACGTAGGCGACGCGCTCGGCGAAGCGGGTCGTGCATTCGTCGAAGAACTGCACGAGCGACGCGTATTGCGTGACGTCGATCTCGTGCGGGACGCCGGGCGGGTACGACGCGTACCAGATGCCGTCGGTGTTCGGCGGAAGCTGGGCCGAGGTGGGTGCTGCGGAAGATGACATGACGTGTCTCCGGTCTTGGCTCTCGGCGAGGGCCGCGCTTCGGCGCGTGCCCATGCCCCGTGCTTCGCGGCTGGCCGGCGCGGGCGTCTCGACGCCGCGCCTGACCGCGCGTATCAATCAAATCGTGAACAGGCAGCCGCGCGTTGGCCTCGCGCGCTCAGTTCGTGGAATGCAGCGTGGCCGTCTCGGCGGTCGTCGCCGCGCACGACTGCGGCAGCCCGAACGCTTCGCTTGCGCCCGCGTCGTCGAGCACGGCCGCGAAGATCGACAGTTGCGCGCTGTCGGGCATCGGCGCCTTCAGCGCGGCGACGATCAGCGACGACAGCCGCGCGATCATCTGCACGTCGTTCATCGTGCGGCCTTGCGAGAATTCGTCGATCAGGCTTTCCGTTTCGGCGCCCGCGAGCGCGCCGGACAGCGCGCCGATCGCGAAGTGCAGCCGCCAGCCGAGCTCGGTGCGCGGCAGGTGCGGCAGCGCGCGCTGGAAGGCGTCGAAGAAGCGGCCCGCGACGCTCGCGTAGTGCGCGGTCAGGAAGTTGCGCACGAACGGCGAAGGGTCGGTGTATGCACGGCCGATCAGCCGCAGGAACCCGGGCCCGCCGCGTTCGGGGTTGCGCGACGCCTTCAGCGCCGGAATGAACATCGCGCCGAGCACGTGCTCGCAGGTGATGTGCGCACCGAGCTGCGCGTCGAAGCGGTCGAGGATGCCGAGGCGTTCCTGGTTCAACTGATCGAGCCGGCGCGACAGCATCGCGTGGATCAGCGCTTCCTTGCTGCCGAAGTGGTAGTTGACCGCGGCGAGATTGACCGCCGCGCGCGACGTGATCTGCCGCATCGACATCGCCTCGAAGCCATGTTCGATGAACAGATCCTCGGCCGCATCGAGAATGCGGGCCTTCGTCCCGCCGGTCTGCCGCGTGCCGGATGACCGGGCCCCGGACGGCCGTCCCGAAGATGGCCGCCCCTCCTGACTTACTGCCATGTTCCGCCTCCCATGCCGGTTTCCCGGCCGCGAACAGGTGATTTTGATTGTTCGATTCAAACAGTCGTTTTTATTAAGATAAAAAAACGCGGGTGGAGGGGGCAAGCGCGGAATCTGGACCAATTCCTCTAGTTCGATGTGCAGGTGCGGAAAGCGCGGCATCCGCTCGCGGCCGGGCGGGGCGCGAGCGATGATGCGGTGCCGCAACATGCGGGTTCACGCGACCGTGCTACGCGTATTGACCGATTGCGTCATGTCGATGCCGCGCCGTTCGCGGCTGAACAGGATCAGCACCGCGATCGCGACGGCGACGATGCCGGCCACGAGCGCCAGCGCGAAGCCGTAATTGTTGTCGTTCGATACGGCGAGCGACGCCTGCATCGTCGCGTTGCCCGACGCGAGCAGGTTGCCGAGCTGGTAGACGACGCCGGGGAAGGTCGCGCGGATTTCGTCGGGCGAGATCTCGTTCAGGTGAACCGGTATCACGCCCCACGCGCCCTGTACCGAGATCTGCATCAGGAACGCGCCGGCGGCGAGCGCGATCGCGCCGCTCGAGAACGCCCACAGCGGCAGCACGGGCAGCGCGATCAGCGCGGCGATGAAGATCGCGCGACGCCGGCCGATCCGCTCCGAGATCGCGCCGAACGCCAGGCCGCCGACGATCGCGCCGACGTTCAGCACGATCGTGATCCATGACACGGTATGCGGATCGAAGTGATGCTGTTCGCGCAGGAAGGTCGGATAGAGATCCTGCGTGCCATGCGAGAAGAAGTTGAATGCGGTCATCAGCACGATCGCGTAGAGCGTGACTTTCCAGTTCTGCTTCAGCGTGGCGCCGAGGCTCGGGCGCGCTCGCTTCTCCATCTGTTTCCACGCCGGCGATTCGGGCACGTGCGCGCGCACGTACAGCACGAGCAGCGCGGGCAGCACGCCGACCATGAACATCCCGCGCCAGCCGATGTATTGGTAGAACAGGCCGAACACGACCGACGCGAGCAGATAGCCGCTCGGATAGCCGGCCTGCAGCAGCCCGGACACGACGCCGCGCGCGTGGGTCGGCACGGTTTCCATGGTCAGTGCGGACCCGACGCCCCATTCGCCGCCCATCGCGATGCCGAACAGCGCGCGCAGCACGAGCAGCGCGGTCAGGCTCGGCGCGAAACCCGACGCAAGCTCGAGCAGCGAATAGCACGCGATGTTGACCATCAGCGTCGGGCGGCGACCGAAGCGATCGGCGAGCCGGCCGAAGATCAGCGCGCCGAGCGGGCGCATCGCGAGCGTGAGCGTGAGCGCGAACGCGACGGCGGGGATCGTCGACGCGAATTCAGCGGCAATGTCCTTCAGCACGAAAACCATCAGGAAAAAATCGAACGCATCGAGCGTCCAGCCCAGGTAGGCGGCGATCGTGACGTTGCGTTGCTCGCGGGTCCAGCTCATGTCCGGGTCTCCTCGTTGGCTTGCGCGCTCGCGACAGGCATGCGGATGCCGGCCCGCTCGCGCGCGATGCGGGGCGCACTGATCGAGTGTAGGCTTGCGCACCGCGCGACGTGGGGCGCGATACGCCCGAATCGGGAATAATCCCTACGAAATGCACTGTTTCGGAAACGGAAACGGCACCGCGCGAGGCACGCGACAGGTGCCTGTATCATTCTGGAAGGCTTTTTGTATCAGTTCTGTAATGCATTCGATGCGCATCGTCACCGAATCAGGAGTCCGGATGAACGACCATTCCGCCGCCCCGTTGCCCGCGCTCGAAACCGCGAGGCTGTGGCTGCGTCCACGTGTGCTGGCCGATCTCGATGCATGCCTCGAGATGGATCGCGATCCCGAGGTCACGCGGCATATCGCGGGCCCGTGGCACGACCCCGTCGAGCATCGCCGCTTCGTCACGCATCGGATCACGCGCGATTATCCGCCGGGCCTCGGTTACTGGTCGATCTTCGAGAAGGCCGCGCCCGAGGTGTTCGTCGGCTGGATCCTGCTGATTCCCGACTACAAGGACGGCTCGCGCGACGTCGAGATCGGCTGGCGGCTCGTGCGGGCGACGTGGGGGCGCGGCATCGCGAGCGAAGCCGCGGCGGCCGTCGTGCGGCACGCGTTCGATACCTTGCGCCTGCCGCGCGTGATCGCCGATATCGCGGAGGCCAACGGCGGCTCGCTGAACGTGGCGCGCAAGCTCGGCATGCGGCGTGTGAGCGTCGTGCACGATGGCATTCCTTACATTCGTCATCGCCTCGAACGCGACGATTTGCGCGCGTAGCGCGGCGTCGCGCACGTGGCGGATGTCGGAGATCGTCAACCGGATGCGTATCGCGGTCGTGATGGATCAACGGTTCGCGCGATCACGCGTAAGGCGCTGACGGGGCTCGAGGACGATCCGCCCCGACGCCGACTCGCCGCAGCCCGATCATTTCGCGGCGCTTGACGCACCGCCCGCGCCGCGCGTCGGCGCCGTCTATTGCGAAAGCGCGGCGCCGGCGCCGGCGCCGGTGCGCTCGATCATGCCGGCCACTTCCGCGGCCGTCGGCGCATAGGCGCCCGCATGCTCGCAGACGACGGCCGCGCAAGCGGCCGCGTAGCGCAGATGCTCGGCGGCCGACGCGTCGGGCCGGGCGAGCTGGCTCGCGAGCCAGCCGCCGATGCTCGCGTCGCCACAGCCGACCGTGTCGGCGACCTCGGTCGGGAACGCGGGCTGGAACAGCACGGTATCGCGATGCAGCAGTTGCATGCCGGCTGCGCCGCGCGTGACGAGCATCGTCGCGTCGGGTGCCCATGCACGCAGTTGCGCGAGCGCGGCCGCTTCGTCGAGTTCGGGAAAGAGCCCGCGCAGGTCTTCGTCGGATACCTTGATCCAGTCGGCGAGCGCGCTCAGCTGGTGCAGCGTGTCGCGGTACGACGGCGTGGCCATCGGCGCGCGGAAGTTCGGATCGAACGAGATCCGCTTGCCGGCCGCCCGCGCGGCCTGCGCGAGTTCGATCAGGCGCGACGCGAGCGGCTCGCGCACGACGCCGAGCGAGCCGACGTGCACGATGTCGGCCGCGTCGAAGGCGCCGGCCGGCAAGTCGGCCGGATCGAACGCGAGATCGGCGCTGTTTTCGCCGATGAAGAAATAGTGGGGCGGCTGCTTCGACACGACCATCGCAAGTAGCGGTGCGCGGTCGACCTGCCGGATGAAGCGCATGTCGAGCCCCGCGTCGGCGCTCTTGCGCATCAGCTCGTCGCCGAAGGTATCGCGGCTGACCGTGCCGGCAAAGGCGGTCGGCACGCCGAGCCGCGCGCCGACGCGCGCGACGTTCCAGCACGAGCCGCCGGCGATGCTGCGCCAGTGCTGCGCGTCGTCGCGGATGAAGTCGGTCAGCGCTTCGCCGAACACGATCAGGCGGGGAAACGTCGTCGTCATGGGGAAACCTTGTGCCGCGGCATCGCACGCGGCCGTACAGCGGTTGATCTGAACAGGCGGGCAGTGCCGGCCGTCGCGCGCGCAGACGCGGCCCGGCACCGCCCGGCCTCGCGGGCGGGCGGCGCGGTCGCCGCGATCAGCGCGGGGAGCTCCAGCCCTTGTAGGTCTTCACGTTGTCGCGCGTGACGAGCGTCGGCTCGATCAGGATCATCGGATTGGCCGGCTTCTGGCCGTTCATGATCCCGTAGCCGACGTTGACCGCCTGCTGCGCCATCGCCCACGGATCCTGGCTCGACGACGCCTGCACGAGCGTGTTCGACTTCAGCGCCACCTCGATGTCGGGCGCGCCGTCGACCGACGTGATCACGATGTTCGGGCGGTTCAGCTGCTTCGCCGCGAGATCGGTGCCGATCGCCTGCGGGTCGTTGATCGTGAACACGCCGTCGAGCTTCGGAAAGCGCGTCAGGTAGCCCTGCATCGCATTCATCCCGCCTTCGCGCGAGCCCTTGCCGTCCTGGTCACTCGACAGCAGCTTGATGCCCGGGTTCTTCGCGAGCACGGTCTTGCAGCCGTTCACGCGGTCGATCACGGCCGACACCTGCGGGCCGTTCTCGATGATCACGTTGCCCTTGCCGTTCAGCTTCTTCGCGAGGTAGTCGCACGCGAGTTCGCCGGCCTTCACGTTGTTGGTCTGCACGGTCGCGTTCGCGCCGGCCGCCGCGACGTCCACCGCGACGACCGTGATGCCGGCCGCCTGCGCCTTCTTCACCGCCGGCTCGATCGCCTTCGGGTCGGTCGCGTTGAGCAGGATCATGTCGACGTGCGCGGAGATGAAGTTGTCGATCTGCGTGAACTGCTTGTTCAGGTCGTAGTCGGCCGATACGGCCGTGACTTTCGCATTCGGGTTGAGCTGCTTCGCTCGCGCTTCGGCGCCTTTCACGATCGTGACGAAGTACGGATTGCCGAGCGACCCGACCGTGACGCCGATCGATTTCAGCGGCTTGTCGGCTGCCTGGGCGGCGGTGGCGCCGAAGGCGAGTGCGCAGGCGACGGCGGTCAGGGCGGCGGTGTGCTTGAACATGTCGTTGTGTCTCCGAGAGGTCTGTTGGCGAACGGGCGCAGGAGGACCTGCCTGCGCCGCGATGGTGGAATGGTAAGGAATGCGCGGTGAGGAAAGCGTGTCAGGTACGGGCCGAGTCGCGCTGGCGATAGCGGTCGAGCGCGACCGCGCCGATGATCACCAGCCCCTTGATGATGTACTGCCAGATGTCGGACACGCCGAGCAGCACGAGGCCGTTGGTCAGCACCGCGATGATCAGCGCGCCGATCAGCGTGCCGACGATCGAACCGACGCCGCCGACGAAGCTCGTGCCGCCGAGGATCACCGCGGCGATCGCATCGAGCTCGTACGACTGGCCGAGCTGCAGGCCGTTGGCCGCATACAGGCGCGCGGCCGACATCACCGCGCCGAGGCCGGCGAGCAGGCCCGACGCCGCATACACGAACATCTGGATCGCCCGCACGTTGATGCCCGACAGGCGCGCGGCTTCGGGGTTGCCGCCGACCGAATAGATGCGCATCCCGAGCACCGTGCGGCGCAGGATGAACCACGAGATCGCGATCACCGCGCACGCGATCACGACGAGCCACGGCACGCCGAGGATCGAGCCGTTGCCGATGAACGCGAACGGCAGTTGCGGATTGAACACGGTCGTGTCGTTGCCGATCAGGCGCGCGACGCCGCGTACGGCCGTCATCGCGCCGAGCGTGACGATGAACGGCGGCAGGCGCAGGAACGAGATCAGCCCGCCGTTGATCGCGCCGAACACGAGGCCGACGACGAGCGCGAACGGCACGCCGAGCCAGCCCCAGCCGGGAACGGTCGACGCGATGAGCGCCGCGACGGCCGCGGCGGCGAGCACCGAGCCGACCGACAGGTCGATGCCGCCCGTCAGGATCACGAACGTCATGCCGGCGGCGAGCACGATGTTGATCGACGCCTGCTGCGTGACGATCGACAGGTTCTGCAACGTGAAGAAGCCGTCGGTCAGGAAGCCGAAGCCGACGCACAGGACCAGCAGCACCGGCAGCATGCCGGCCGTGCGGATCAGCGATTGCATGCGGGCGCGATGATCGGCGCCGCGCATCAGGGGCGTGCGGTTGGCGACCGGTTGGGCGGTCGCGGAAGCGAGGTTCCGCTGCTTGGTCGGGTTGATCATTTCGGTAGCCTGAAGGTAAGAGTGAAATGAAAAGGGCGGCTCAGTGCGCGTCGGCCAGTTCGGCCTGCGAGCCGGTGGCGAGCGCGATGATCGCTTCCTGCGTGATCGGCGTATGCGTGTGTCCGCCGAGTTCGCCCGCGATCTCGCCTTCGCGCATCACGAGCACGCGATCGGCGACGCCGATGATTTCCGGCAGCTCGCTGGAGATCACGATCACGCCCACGCCGGCACGGGCCAGTTCGTTGATGATCCGGTAGATCTCGGATTTCGCGCCGATGTCGACGCCGCGTGTCGGTTCGTCGAGGATCAGCACGCGCGGCTTCGTCTCGAGCAGGCGCGACAGCAGCACTTTCTGCTGGTTGCCGCCCGACAGCGCGCCGACGTTGACGTTCGCGTGCGGGACGCGGATCGACAGCGATGCGATGGCGTCGCGCGCACGTTCGGCGCCGCGCGCGAGGTCGAGCGCGCCGAGCCGGGCATCGCGGTTGCACACTGAGATGTTGATGTTGTCGCGCACGCTCATGTCGAGGAACAGGCCCTGGCGCTTGCGGTCTTCCGTCAGGTAGACGAGGCCCGCGTCGATCGCGTCGCGCGGCGAGTGCGCGCCGAACGTGCGCTCGCCGAGCTTCACGTCGCCGCGCACGCGCGGCTCGGCCCCGAAGATCAGCCGCGCGAGCTCGGTGCGGCCCGCGCCGACGAGCCCCGCGATGCCGAGCACCTCGCCTGCGTGCAAGTCGAGGCTGCAGCCGCGCACGCGCGCGCCGTCGGCGATGTCGCGGACCGACAGCAGCAGGTGGCCGGGGTCGTACGGCGCGTGTTCCTTCTTGTAGAAACCGGAGATGTCGCGGCCGACCATCATCCCGACGAGCCGGTCGGCCGACAGCGCCTCGCGCTCCAGCGTGCCGACGTACGTGCCGTCGCGCAGCACCGACACGCGATCGGACAGCTCGTAGATCTCCGCCATCCGGTGGCTGATGTAGATGATCGCGAGACCTTCCTCGCGCAACTGGCGGATCAGTCGGAACAGGTGTTCGGTTTCGCGCGACGACAGCGGCGTGGTCGGCTCGTCCATCACGAGGATCCGGGCGCGGGTGTGCACGGCGCGCGCGATTTCGACGAGCTGCTGTTCGGCGATCGACAGCGTGTCGACGAGCGTGTCGGGCCCGAACGGGGCGCCCAGGCGCGCGAGCACGTCCTGGCAGCCGCGCGCCATCGCCGCGCGGTCGATCGTGCCCCAGCGCCGGTTGCCGCGGCGCAGTTCGCGGCCGACGTAGATGTTTTCCGCGACGGTCAGGTTCGGCGACAGGCACAGCTCCTGGTAGATCACCGCGACGCCGGCATCGCGCGCGGCGAGCGGGCCGTCGATGTCGATGCGTTCGCCGTCGATCAGGATCTCGCCGCCGGCATCGGCGCGGTATGCGCCCGACAGGATCTTCATCAGCGTCGACTTGCCGGCGCCGTTCTCGCCCATCAGCGAATGGATCTCGCCCGGATAGACGGTCAGGCTGACGTTGTCGAGCGCGCGTACGGCCGGGAACGTCTTGCTGATCCCGCGCATTTCGAGCAGCGGACGGGGCGACTCAGAACGCGACATGGTGGACCTCCTGCGAATCGGTGCGGGCGCCCTTGAGGATGCCGGCCCGCGGGGAGAAGTTGAAAAACATCGGCAGCGTGGCGGCGCCGATCGCGCCGGCGTCGGCGCCGAACGTGCCGCGTACGAGCACCGGCGTGCCGCGCGCCTCGGGCGCGGTGGCCACGAGCGCAGCGCGCAGGCGGGTCGTGACCGCGTCGAGCAGGCCCGCGTCGGTGTCGGCATCGATCACGACCACCGGTGCGTCGATCACGCACAGGACCGCGCGCAACGCCGGCGCGAGCGCGTCGACGCAGTCGTCGATCCATTCGTCGACGGCCGGCAGGCCGCGGGCGATGCATGTTTCGAGATCGGCGCGGTTCTCGACCGTCTCGCCGTGATGGCGCAGGTGGCGCACGAGCGCATGCAGCGATGCGCGTGCGAGCAGGATGTCCCACGGGCCGCGCGGCGGCGGCGCGGAGGCCAGCCGGCTCGGCGGCACCGGAATCACCGCGATGTCGCCCGCATTGCCGGTCACGCCGCGCAGGCAGTCGCCGTCGATCGCGATGCCGCCGCCGATCGCCGGCCCGATGAACAGGTAGACGAAGTCGTCGCACTGCCGGCCGTACCCGTAGAACAGTTCGGCGATCGCGGCCGCGTTGCCGTCGTTTTCGCCGAACACGGGCAGAGACAGCGTGCGGCCGAGGTCGGCCGCGAAATCGACGTCTTCCCAGGCGTGAAACGTGTCGGGCGCGAGACCGAGCTCGCGCATCCACGCGCCGAGGTTGTACGGCTGCGCGACGCCGACGCCGGTCAGGCGCGCGCGTTCATGGTCGGGGAGCAGGGCCTGCATCGCGTCGATGTCGCGACGCACGATTTCGAGCACGTCGGCGGGCGGGGGCAGCAGCGTGTCGTGCGAGCGGCGGCCGAGCACGTCGCCGGCGAAGTTGACGAGCGCCGTCTCGATGCGCATGCGGTCGAGATGGACGCCAATGCCGAACGCGCCGCGCGGATCGAGACGGATCAGCGAAGCGGGTTGGCCGCGCTGGCCTTCGGTGCGGCCGGCGAACTGGATCAGCTTCGCGTCGGCGAGCGATGCGATGATGCTGCCGACCGCCGTACCCGTCATGCTCGCGAGACGGGCGAGATCGGCCTTCGATGCGCTGCCCGCGCGGCGCAGCGTCTTCAGCAGCAGGCGCTCGTTGTAACGGCGCACGTTGGCCGAATTGCTTCCCTGGCCGAAGTGCGGGCTTCTCATGGCGTCTCCTTCCATGGCGCGCCGTTCGGCGGCGCATTAAATAAATCACGTTGATTTATTTAACCGCGTGAGCGGCGACCTGTCAGCCTAGGGAAATCCCGGTTGCGGCCGGGAAGGCGCGCCGGGCAGGGCACACGCGGCTCGCCGCGCGGCCGGGAATTTCGGATTTGTCTGGTGAAAGTGGGGCCGGCCGCGCGTCGCGATTGTCGCTCGGGCCTGCATGCGCCGGGCTTGCAAGCGCAGCCTTTTGAGTCCTCGCGCAAAGCGCGCAGGCGCTTTGCTTCCTGGGCTTGAAATGAAAAAGGCCGGCTAGAAGCCGACCTTTTTAAAAACATATGGTGCCCAGGAGAGGACTCGAACCTCCACGATGTTGCCACCGCTAGGACCTGAACCTAGTGCGTCTACCAATTCCGCCACCTGGGCACGTTTCGCTTGCTGCGATGCGAAAGACCGAAATTATAGCGTGCTGATTGAGCCTGTCAACATAATTTCATTCGCGACGATAAAAATATTGCGCCGCGAGGCCGTCACGCGCCGACCGGTTCCGCACGCTTCGCGGTGAAATTCCAGCGCTGCGCCTGGCTTGTATCGACGCGGGCGGGTAGCAGTCCAGCCGCCAGGAACGTATCGGCGATCTTCTGCTGTTCGCCGAAGTTTTGCGTGGTCACCGCGCGGACGAGGTAACTGCGTCGCGCATTCGCCCGCGCGATCGTCGCGGCATCGAGCCCCCAGATCGGTGCGAGCGTGTTCGCGGCCTCCTGCGGATGGTCGCGCAGCCACGCGCCGGCCAGCGACAGTTGGTCGAACAGAATCTGGACGACGTCGGGGCGCGCGGCGGCAAAGCTGCTCGATGCAAGGTAATAGCGCTGGTACGACGCGAGTCCGTTGCCGTCGGCCAGGATCCGTACGTCGGGATTCCGGTCGACCGACGCGACATAGGGGTCCCACGTGATCCATGCGTCCACGCTGCCGCGCTCGAACGCGGCGCGGCCGTCCGCGGGCGTCAGGTAATGGATCGCCACCTCGGCGGGCGCGAGCTTCGCGCGTGCGAGCGCGGCAAGCAGCAGGTAGTGGCTGCCGGCCGCCTTGGTGACCGCGATACGCCGGCCCTTGAGATCGGCGAGCGTGCGCAGCGCGCTGTCCTGCTTGACGACGATCGCCTGCGCTTTCGGCGAAGGCGCCTCCTGCGCGACGTACACGAAATGCGCATGCGCGGCCTGTGCGAAGACCGGGACCGTATCGGCCACATCGGCACTGAAGTCGACGGCGCCGACATTGAGCGCTTCGGTCAGCGGCAATCCGCTCGCGAATTCATGCCATGACACGCGCAGGCCGATCGGCGTCAGCGCCTGCTCGAGCGTGCCGCGCGTCTTGAGCAGCGTGATCAGCGTCGACGACTTCTGGTAGCCGATGCGCAATGTGCCCGGCGCATTCTCGGCGTGCGCGCGGACGCCGGCGGCAGCGAGGCCTGCGGCCAGCATTGCGCGTGCGAACGCGCGGCGGTTCATCGACGTCATGAAGGGGGCTCCTCGTTGGATGCGTTGAAAGCGAGGCGGCTAACGTAACAACGGGAGAGGGTGATTGATAACCGATAAATTCTGCTATCGATCGGAGCGGCCGACATAAGGGCCGAAGACAGGCGCTTTGCTTCCTGGGCTTGAAATGAAAAAGGCCGGCTTAGAAGCCGACCTTTTTAAAAAACATATGGTGCCCAGGAGAGGACTCGGTCACCCAAGCGCGACCCCGGCTGCGCTTGCAAGCGCAGCCTTTCGAGCCCTCGCGCAAAGCGCGCAGGCGCTTTGCTTCCTGGGCTTGAAATGAAAAAAAGGCCGGCTAGAAGCCGACCTTTTTAAAAAACAGATGGTGCCCAGGAGAGGACTCGAACCTCCACGATGTTGCCACCGCTAGGACCTGAACCTAGTGCGTCTACCAATTCCGCCACCTGGGCACGTTTCGCTTGCTGCGATGCGAAAGACCGCAATTATAGCTGGTCCCGAGTGGCTGTCAACACAATTTCATCGGAGCTCCCAAAATATTCAGTCGCGCTCGATCGCCCGCTCGCACCTCCTAAAACGTTGCGCGGCGAGGTTCCGGTGCCCGTGGCCCCGTATCGACGCGATCCATGGCTCGGACCGGCAATTCGGACCGCGAACTGTCGCATGTCGCGCTGCAGGGGATTCGCGTCGCGGGGAGGTCGCTGCCGGCCGCGGCCCTCTCGAACAAAGGCGAGTTCAAGATCCAGAACGACGATCGCTTTTCCCGTGCATTCCACTGGATCTTCGCGGTCGTGATCCCGTGCACGATGGTGGCCGGATGCTCGCTGCTCTTCATTACCAGCCGGATGTCTGGCGTTTCGTGTCGACACGCAACGGGTTGCTCGCGTGCCGCCTGAGCCGATGAAAGGGAGGGCTGGCGCGCGACTGCGTACGGTACGGCCGGCGGCGTCCGCCGGGCAAACGAAAAAGGTCGGCTTTCTCTGACCTTTTTGAATGCCGGAAGCACTTTGCTTCTTGGGCTGGAAATGAAAAAAGGCCGGCTAGAAGCCGACCTTTTAAAAAACCGATGGTGCCCAGGAGAGGACTCGAACCTCCACGATGTTGCCACCGCTAGGACCTGAACCTAGTGCGTCTACCAATTCCGCCACCTGGGCACGTTTTGCAGGAGCTGCTTGCTGCAAAGAAGCGAAATTATAGCGCCCCAATTATCCCTGTCAACACTTTTTTGCGATGCATCGCAAACCGGCCGTCGCCGCGCCTGCGGGCGGCATTCCCGACATTTGGCGACACGGGCGGGTGATAGAATGACCCGCCGCCGTCAATATAGAACTGTCAGACGGACACCTCTATGTTGATGCCGTGCACCATCAGTCAACGCAACGAGAACAATCATCGACAAACCCTTGAGCAAATATCCGTACCCCATTCCGAGCCGTGAAGAAATTCTCGGCGTGCTGCGTACGAGCGACGCGCCGCTAGCCGCCAACGACATCGCCGAAGCCCTGTCGATCAAGCGTCAGGAGCGCGAGGGGTTCTTCCGACGGGTCGCCGCGATGGAGCGCGATGGCCAGATCCGCCTCGACAAGCGCGGCCACTATCAGTTGACCCATCCGTCGAATTTCGTCGCGGGGCGTGTGCAGGGGCATCGCGACGGCTACGGGTTCGTGATCCGCGACGACGGCCAGGACGACCTGTTCCTCCCGAACGGCGAAATGCAGAAGGTGATGCACAACGATCGCGTCCTCGCGCGGATCGTCGGCTACGATCGCCGCGGCCGCCCGGAAGGGCATGTCGTCGAAGTCACCGAGCGCGCGAACAAGCGCGTGATCGGCCGCCTGCTGAACGAGAACGGTGCGCTGATCGTCGCGCCGGAAGACAAGCGTATCGGCCACGATATCCTGATCACGCAGAACGTGAAGAAGGCGAAGGTCGGGCAGGTCGTCGTCGTCGAGCTGACCGATTTCCCGAGCCGCCATTCGCAGCCGCTCGGCCGTGTCGTCGAGGTGCTCGGCGATATCGACGATCCGGGCATGGAAATCGAGATCGCGGTGCGCAAGTACGGCGTGCCGCACGAATTCAGTCAGCCGGCGCTCGACGAAGCCGCCGCGCTGCCCGACAAGGTGCGGCCGGCCGACCTGCGTTTCCGCGTCGACCTGCGCGACGTGCCGCTCGTGACGATCGACGGCGAGGACGCGCGCGACTTCGACGATGCCGTCTACTGCGAGCCGGTCAAGGTCGGCCGCGGCGACGGCTACCGGCTGATCGTCGCGATCGCCGACGTGTCGCACTACGTCCAGCCGGGCAGCGGCCTCGATGCCGACGCGCTGGAGCGCAGCACGTCGGTCTACTTCCCGCGCCGCGTGATCCCGATGCTGCCGGAGAAGCTGTCGAACGGGCTCTGTTCGCTGAACCCGCAGGTCGACCGCTGCGTGCTCGCATGCGACATGGTGATCACCGCGCGCGGCGAGATCAAGGCATACCAGTTCTATCCGGCCGTGATCCATTCGGCGGCGCGCCTCACGTACACCGAAGTCGCCGCCGTGCTGTCGAACACGAAGGGGCCGGAGGCCGCGCGCCGCGCGGATCTGCTGCCGCACCTGCAGGATCTGTACGGCGTCTACAAGTCGCTGTTCGCCGCACGTCAAAAGCGCGGCGCGATCGATTTCGACACGACCGAGACCTACATCGTCTGCAACTCGCAAGGCAAGATCGAGCAGATCGTGCCGCGCCAGCGCAACGACGCGCACAAGCTGATCGAGGAATGCATGCTGGCCGCGAACGTCTGCGCGGCCGATTTCCTGAAGCGCAACAAGCATCCGGGCCTGTACCGCGTGCACGCGGGGCCGACGCCGGAGAAGCTCGAGAACCTGCGTGCGTTCCTGCGCGGCATGGGCCTGTCGCTCGGCGGCGGCGACAAGCCGCACGCGAGCGACTACGCGGCGCTGATGGCGCAGATCCGCGACCGGCCGGACGCGCAGATGCTGCAGCCGATGCTGCTGCGCTCGATGCAGCAGGCCGTCTACAGCCCGGACAACATCGGCCACTTCGGTCTCGCATACGAGGCGTACGCGCACTTCACGAGCCCGATCCGCCGCTACCCGGACCTGCTCACGCATCGCGCGATCTACGCGATCCTGTCCGGCAAGAAGTACGTGCCGAAGGCGCCGGAAGGCTTCGAGCTGAACACCGCGCTGTCGCCGCGCGCCCGCGCGATGCAGCAGGCCGACGACGAGGCGCGCGGCCGCTCGCGTTCGAACACGGCAATCTGGGAGGAGCTCGGCCTGCACTGCTCGGCGAACGAGCGCCGTGCGGACGAGGCGTCGCGCGACGTCGAGGCGTGGCTCAAGTGCTACTTCATGCGCGACAAGCTCGGCGAGGAGTACGGCGGGATGGTGAACGGCGTGACGTCGTTCGGCATCTTCGTGCAGCTCGACACGCTGTTCATCGAAGGGCTCGTGCACGTGACGGAGCTCGGCTCCGACTACTTCCAGTACGACGAGATCAAGAACGAGCTGCGCGGCGAACGCACGGGTATCCGTTATCGCCTGTCGGACCGCGTGCGCGTGCAGGTGAGCCGCGTCGATCTCGACGCGCGCAAGATCGATTTCCGCCTCGTGCGCGATACGCCGGTGAAGGCGCCGCGTCCGTCGCCCGCACCGGCTGCCGGCGTCGATCGCAACGGCAGCGGCCCGCGCGTGCGTGCGCTGCCGCCGGTGGAGGACACCGTGCCGCGTGGCAAGAAGGCCGCGAGCGCGCCGAGTGTCGCGGTGAAGGAAGCGCGCGCCGCACGTGGCGCCGCGAAGAAGAAGGGCGGCGGTGGCGGCGGCGCGCCGGCGAAGCCGACCGCGAAGAAGGCCCGCGCCCGCAAGAAGTACTGAGCGTTCAGGGCGGCGTGTGCGCACGCCCTGCAGTATCGAAAGACGCCGCGTTATCGGCCATCGGCCGGCCACGCGGCGCTTTCCTTTTCCATGGATCGCGGCTGCGCGAATCGCGCGGCCGCCTGTTTGATCGAAGGTTGTTCCAGTCATGTCACGTCTGAAGGTTCTTTACGGTTTTCATGCGGTGACCGCACGTTTGCGGCACGATGCATCGACGGTGGCGGAGGTGCTGTACGACCAGACGCGCCGCGACCGCCGCATGCAGGAGTTCCTGCACGCCGCGAAGGAAGCGGGCGTGCGGCTGATCGCAGCCGACGAAACGCGCCTGTGGGGTCTCGCGCATACCGAGCGCCACCAGGGCGTCGTCGCACGCGTCGAGGACATGCCGCTCGCGCAGAACCTGTCCGAGCTGCTCGACGGCATCAACGGGCCTGCGCTGCTGCTCGTGCTCGACGGCGTCACCGATCCGCACAATCTCGGCGCCTGCCTGCGGGTCGCCGATTCGGCCGGCGCGCACGCGGTCATCGCGCCGCGCGATCGCGCGGTCGGCCTGAACGCGACTGCCGCCAAGGTGGCGAGCGGTGCAGCCGATACCGTGCCCTACATCACCGTGACGAACCTCGCCCGTGCGCTGCGCGAGCTGAAGGAAGCCGGCGTGTGGATCATCGGGACGTCGGACGAGGCGCCGGCGACGCTCTACGAAACGAAGCTCGACGGCCCGGTCGCGCTCGTGATGGGCGCGGAAGGCGAAGGCATGCGCCGGCTCACGCGCGACACCTGCGACGAAGTGATGAGCATCCCGATGGCCGGCAGCGTGGAAAGCCTGAACGTGTCGGTCGCGAGCGGCGTGTGCCTGTACGAAGCCGTGCGCCAGCGGCGCGTGAAGGGCTGAGCCCCGGGTCCGCCCGTCCCGCGCGCGATGCGCGGGCGTCGAATCACCCAAGCGACGCGTGCCCCGATGCAAGGCGGCACGCGGCTACCCGGAACCCGCGACCGATGACCCTGTTTCGTGCCGGCATCTCCTGCGCCGTGCTCGGCCTGCTGGCGGCCTGCACGTCGCCGTCGCTCGTCGAGCGCGGCACCTACTACGCCGACACGAGCCTGCACGCGCGCGGCGCCGATTCGCGGATTCGCTTTCTCGTGATGCACTACACCGAAAGCGACGAGACGAAATCCTTGCGCACGTTGACCGGCGATTCGGTCAGCGTGCACTACGTCGTTCCGCCGCGGCCGCCCACCGAGCGCGGGATGCCCGTCGTCCACCAACTCGTTCCGGAAGCGCGGCGTGCATGGCACGCGGGCGTCAGCGAGTGGCAGGGCACGACCGAGCTGAACGCGGTGTCGATCGGCATCGAGAACGTGAACCGCGGCCCGCTCGACCCGCAGCAGCGCACCTGGCAGCCGTATCCACCCGAACAGGTCGACGCGCTGATCCGCCTGTCGAAGGACATCGTCGCGCGCTACGGGATTGCGCCGACGCGCGTGGTCGGGCACAGCGACATCGCGCCGCAACGCAAGATCGATCCCGGGCCGCTGTTCCCGTGGCATGCGCTCGCGCAAGCAGGCATCGGCGCGTGGCCGGACGACGCCACCGTTGCCGCGCGGCTCGGCGGCCGCGACCCGCACGCGCCGGTCGACGTGCGCGAACTGCAGCTCAAGCTCGCGCGCTACGGCTACGACGTGCCGACCGACGGCGTGCTCGACACGCGCACGCGGCGCGTGTTCGCGGCGTTCCAGATGCATTTCCGGCCGTCCGACTACGCGGGCGACCCGGACGCGGAAAGCGACGCGATCGCGCAGGCGCTGCTCGACAAGTACTTCCCCGGCGCGCAAACGGCGGTTCCCGCTCCGGTGGCCGACACGCGCTGAATGCGCGGCGCATTGCACGCCGAAAAACGCGGGGGCGTCCGCCGACTCCGGTAAACTGGCGGTTTTCAGCAATCCCGCAGCATTACCACGCCATGACTCAAGACGAACTCAAACGCCTCGTCGGCCAGGCCGCCGCCGATTACGTGATCCAGAACGTGCCGGAAGGCGCCGTGATCGGTGTCGGCACCGGCTCGACCGCCAACTGCTTCATCGACGCGCTCGCGGCCGTCAAGTCGCGCTATCGCGGCGCCGTGTCGAGCTCGGTCGCCACGACCGAACGCCTGAAATCGCACGGCATCAAGGTGTTCGACCTGAACGAGATCGACTCGCTGCAGGTGTACGTCGACGGCGCCGACGAGATCGACGCCGGCGGCGCGATGATCAAGGGCGGCGGCGGCGCGCTGACGCGTGAGAAGATCGTCGCGTCGGTGGCCGACACGTTCGTCTGCATTGCGGACGCGAGCAAGCGCGTGCCGGTGCTCGGCGCGTTCCCGCTGCCGATCGAGGTCGTACCGATGGCGCGCACGGCGATCGGCCGGCGCGTGACCGCGCTCGGCGGCGTGCCCGTGCTGCGCGTGACGAAGGACGGCGCACCCTACATCACCGACAACGGCAACGAGATCATCGACGTGAAGGGCCTGCAGATCGCCGATCCGCGCGGTTTCGAGGCACAGGTGAACGCATGGCCGGGCGTCGTGACGGTCGGCCTGTTCGCGGAGCGCGGCGCGAATCTGTGCTTGCTCGGCACGGAAAACGGCGTTGAAACGATCGCTTATCCGGCTGGCTGAAACTGAATGAGAAGCAGTCCGTAACGGCGCGGTATCGGTCGTCACGGATTGCATAGTTAAATCTTGTGGAAACCGGGGTCCGGCAGGCGCGGCGCGCTTCCCGGGCTTTTTTTTTAGCCGTATAAATCACCTCGTTCAAAAGAGGGATAACCCTGTCAGGTGTTTACCAGATAGCGAAATATCGTCGAACTCATCAACTTATAGATCATAAGAACAGAGTAGTAACCAGGGCCGGCGGAACTGCGGAGCAGGTGTTCGCAAATCGACGCACGGGGAGGTGTCATGGAGCAGGGCAAAGACCGGTCACTGGTCGCCAAAGTGATGGATGGGCTTGTCGCGGGTATCGTCGAGGACAAGTACGGCGGCATCTTGCCGCCGCAGGACGTGCTGTCGAAAGAGTTCGACGTGAGCCGCACGGTGATGCGGGAGGCGTTGTCGATGTTGCTTGCGCGCGACATGCTCGACGTGCGTCCGAAAGTCGGGACGCGCGTGCGGCCGATGCGCGACTGGCGGATGATCGACGAAGACGTCGTGAGCTGGCGATTTCGGGCAAAGCCCGATCCGCAGTTCATGCGCGACGTCATCGAATTCCGGATGCTGATCGAACCACGCGCGACCGCGCAGGCGGCCGTGCGTGCGACGGCCGCCGACATCGCGGGCATTCGCGAAGCGTTCGATGCGTTCAAGGTGCTGCAGCCGGGCGATTCCGGCTACGACACGGCGGACGAGTTGCTGCATACGCGGATCGTCCAGGCAAGCGGCAACCAGTTCTTCCAGCAGATGGCGGCGATCGTGCGCGGGGCGGTGCGTCTCGTGAATCCGCGCGTCGTGCAGAAGGAAGGCGCGCACGACATCGCGGTGAAGGCGCATGCGCGCGTCGTCGACGCGATCGAGCGGCGCGACCCGCGAGAAGCCGAAGCAGCGTCCCTCGCGCTGATCGATTTCAGCGCGGACGAGATTTCGCGCGATTTCTCGGTCGACGTGCCGGTGCGGGCCTGACGGCGCGCGTGTCGTCCATCCGTGTGCCGCGGGGCCGTTTATCATGACGGCCGGCCGGCAGCGTGCCGGCAACCGCCATACGACCGACACGGAAGATCAGGATGAACGACAACGACCATCGCCCGGTGCGCTTCGGCATCGTCGGCGCAGGCAGCATCGCGCGCCGCTTCGCGCAAAGCCTCGCGCACGTGCCGGGCGCCACGCTCGCCGGCGCCTGGGCCCGCCGCGCCGACGCAACGGCCGCCTTCTGCGAGACATGCGGCGGCACGCCTGCCGCGAGCCTCGACGCGCTCCTCGCGAGCGATATCGACGCGGTCTACATCGCGACGCTCCATGACAGTCATGCGCAGTACACGCTGGCCGCACTGGCTGCCGGCAAGGCGGTGCTGTGCGAGAAACCCGCCGCGCTGAACGCCGCGCAACTCGACACGGTGCTGCACGCGGCGCGCGCTGCCGGGCGGCTCTTCATGGAGGCGATGAAGCCGCCATTCTTTCCGCTGTACCGTCAGTTGCGTGCGCACCTGCGTGACGATCCGATCGGCGAGATCCGGCTCGTGCGGGCGGGCTGCGCATCGTCGTCGGTGCCGGAGGCGCATTCCGTCTATCGGCTCGATCGCGCGGGCGGCGCGCTGCTCGACATCGGCATCTACGAGGCGTTCCTTGCCGTCGACTGGCTCGGCGCGGCGCGCGACGTGCAGACGCTCGGACGCGTCGGCGCGACGGGCGTCGACCTGTTCGCGAGCCTGAACAGCGTGCATGAGAACGGCGGGATCGCACAGCTCTTTTGCGGTCTCGACGTGATGGGGCGCGGCGACGCGCTGATCGCCGCGGCGGGCGGCCACGTGACGATACACGAGAAGTGGTGGAACCCCGCGCGTGCGACGATCCGCTACGCGGACGGGCGCACCGTCGAGCTCGATGCGCCGGTCGACGGCGGCGGGCTGAACTACGAAACCGAGCACTTCTGCGATCTGCTGCGTGCGGGCGAGACCGAAAGCCCGATCATGACGCACGACCATTCGCGGCGGATGATCGCGATGACGGATGCGGCGCGCGCCGTGCTCGGCGTGCGCTATTCGGGCGAATAGACGGGAAGACGGGAAAGCGGGCGTCGGGCCGGCGAGCGCCGGCCCGGTGCAACCGCGTGGCTCAGTGCCGCGACGGCAGCGACAGGCGCTTTTCGTACCAGCGCTGCACCCATTCGAGGATCTGGCACAGGATCCAGTACACGGCCGCGGCGGCGAGATAGAGCGGCAGCGGCTGATAGGTCGCGGCGATCACTTCCTGCGCGCTGCGCAGCAGTTCGGTCACGGTGATCACGGACACGAGCGACGTGTCCTTGATCAGGCTGATCAGGCTGTTCGACAGGCTCGGCACCGCGATGCGCAGCGCCTGCGGGCCGATCACGTAGCGCAGCGTCTGCCCCCACGACAGCCCCAGGCTGTACGCGGCGAGCCACTGGCCGCGCGCGATCCCGTTGATCGCGCCGCGCATGCTTTCCGACATGTAGGCCGCGACGTTCGCGGAGAGCGCGATGACGCCGGCCGGCGTCGGATCGAGCGAGATGCCGAGGCTCGGCAACCCGTAATAGATGACGAAGATCTGCACGAGCAGCGGCGTGCCGCGCATCAGGCTCACGTACGCGCGCGCCAGCCACGCGAGCGCGTTGACCCAGATGCGCTCGAAGCCGTCGAGCGCTTCGCTCTGCCGGATGCCCATCATCGCGAGCACGACGGCGCCAAGCAGGCCGAACACCATCGACAGCACGGCGAACTTGACGGTCAGCACGGCACCCTGGGCGAGCACCGGCAGCGATTGGACGAGCAGGGACGTTGTCGACATGGAATACGAAGCGAATGCGTGCGCGAAAGCGCAATCATAAACCGGACCGATAAAACAAAGGGCGGCATCGTTGCGGATGCCGCCCTTTCCGGCCCGCCGTCAGGCGGGAAATGCAGGCGTGCTTACTTGAGCGGTTTCGTCACGTCGATGCCGAACCACTTGTCGGAGATCTTCGTGAACGTGCCGTCGGCTTCGAGTTGCGCCATCGCGTCGTCGATCGCCTTCTGGAACTTCGGGTTGCCCTTCTTGAACGGGATGCCCGACGGGTTCGCCGAACCGACGTTCGCGCCCGGGCGCAGCGGCAGCTGCGAATTCTTCGTCAGGTACGCGAGCATCAGGCGGTCGTTGAGCGCCGCGTCGAGGCGCCCGGCCGCGAGATCGCGCAGGTACTCGGGCGCGCCCGGGTACGTCTTCACGTCGATGCCCGGCACCGATTTCGCCATGTCCATGTAGTTCGTGCCGAGCGCGACGCCGAGCTTCTTGCCCTTCAGGTCTTCCAGCGACTTGAACGCGCGCGTGTCGTCCTTGCGCTGGATCAGCTGCGCGGACGAGTACGTGTATGCGGGCGAGAAGTCGAGCGTTTCCTTGCGCTTGTCGGTGATGCCGACCTGGTTGACGATCACGTCGAACTTGCCGGCCTGCAGGCCCGCGATGATGCCGCTCCATTCGGTCGTCACGAATTCGGCCTTCACGCCGAGCTTCGCCGCGACGGCCTTCGCGATGTCGACGTCGAAGCCGACGAGGTCGCCTTGCGGGCTCTTCGAGTTGAACGGCGGGAACGTGCCTTCGAGGCCGACGCGCAGCGTGCCGCGTTGTTTGACCTGGTCGAGGAGGTCGGCCGCATGCGCGGTTGCCGCGGCGAACGACATGCCGATCGCGCCGGCAACCAGCAGCTTCTTCAACAGCGGAAATTTCATCGTGTGTGTCCTTGCCCTGGTGGGGTCAATGGTTTTCGTCATACGGCGATGATAGCAAAAATGCTATCGATAGCTAAATATACTTTGCTTATGGCTATATTACGCGCCGCGTTCGCTGGCGATCGCCTTCACGCATTCCGACACGAGCGCCGGGCCGCGATAAATGAAGCCGGTATAGAGCTGGACGAGCGCCGCGCCGGCCGCCAGCTTCGCACGGGCATCCTCGCCCGAGAAAATGCCGCCGACGCCGATGATCGGCACGTCGTTGCCGACTTCCGCATGCAGCTTGCGGATCACTTCGTTCGATGCGTCGAACACCGGGCGGCCCGACAGGCCGCCGGCTTCGTCCGCATGCGGCAGGCCCTGGACGGCCGCGCGCGACAGCGTCGTATTGGTGGCGATGACCGCTTCGATCTTGTGGCGCAGCAGCGTGTCGCCGATTTCCTTGACCTGTTCGTCGTCGAGATCGGGCGCGATCTTCAGTGCGAGCGGAACGAGCTTGCCGTGCAGGTCGGCGAGGCGCTGCTGCTTGTCCTTCAGCGCGGCGAGCAGCGCGTCGAGCTCGCCCGCGCCCTGCAACTGGCGCAGGTTCTTCGTGTTCGGCGACGAGATGTTGATCGTCACGTAGCTCGCGAACGGATACACGCGCTCGAGGCAGTACAGGTAATCCTCGGCCGCGCGCTCGATCGGCGTGTCGGCGTTCTTGCCGATGTTCAGGCCGAGGACGCCGCGATAGCGGGCGGCCTGGACGTTCTTCACGAACTGGTCGACGCCGTGGTTGTTGAAGCCCATCCGGTTGATCAGCGCTTCCGCCTGCGGCAGCCGGAACATCCGCGGGCGCGGATTGCCGGGCTGCGGGCGCGGCGTGACCGTGCCGACCTCGATGAAGCCGAAGCCGAGCGCCGCGAGGCCGTCGATGGCCGCGCCGTCCTTGTCGAGGCCGGCCGCGAGGCCGACCGGGTTGCGGAACGTGAGCCCCATCACGGTACGCGGCGCGTCGGGCACGCGCGCCGACAGCGCGCAGGCGAGGCCCGTACGGCCGGCCGCGCCGAGCGCGCGCAGCGTAAGGTGGTGAGCGTCTTCCGCATCCATCTTGAACAGGGATGCGCGGGCCAGCGGGTAGAGGGAACTGAACACGGGAATGGGGCGGACGGCCGGAATGAATGACAACCCGCTATTTTACCGGGAGTTGCGCGGCACGGGCGCGCTTCGCTTCGTAGCCGCCGCGACGCGCGTCAGCTCGACCCGGAATGCCCGCCCGGCAACGGCGCGCGCGCGAGCGCCGCGTCGACGGGCGGCAGGTCGACCCGTTCCGGATCGAGCGTCTTCCAGCGGCCGTCGATCAGCCCTTCGAGCGGATGGAAGTTCGCCTTGTAGGCCATCTTCGGGCTCTCGCGGATCCAGTAGCCGAGGTACACGTAGGGCAGCCCGAGGCTCTTCGCCTGCTCGATCTGCCACAGGATGTTGTAGGTGCCGTAGCTCGTGTGCCGGTCGTCGGGCTCGAAGAACGTATAGACCGACGACAGGCCGTCGCCGAGGATGTCGATCATGCTGACCATCCGCAGCTTGCCGGGTTCGCCGCCCGGCGCGTCGAGGTCGCGGAATTCGACGAGGCGCGAGTTGATCCGGCTTTGCAGCAGGAACTGTTCGTACTGGTCGCGGCTGTCGCGGTCCATGCCGCCGCCCGCATGGCGCGCGGACTGGTAGCGCATGTAGAGCGCGTAGTGTTCTTCGTCGTAGTGCAGCGGCGACACCGTCGCGACCAGCGCGCGATGCCGTTTCCACATCCGGCGCTGCGTGCGCGTCGGCGCGAACGCGGCGACCGGCACGCGCACCGGCACGCATGCGCGGCAGCCGTCGCAGTACGGGCGGTACGTGAACACGCCCGAGCGGCGGAAGCCGGCCTTCACGAGCTCGGTGTAGATGTCGGAATTGATCAGGTGGCTCGGCGTCGCGACTTGCGAGCGCGCGATGCGGCCGTCCAGATAACTGCACGGATAGGGCGCCGTTGCATAGAATTGCAGCGCCGAAAGCGGTGAAAGCGGCAGCTCAGTCGGATGAGTCATGGGCAGCTCTCGATGCAGGGAAGGAGTGCCGCGCTAGCGCTCGGTCCCGGTGGGCGCCGCCGTTTCGGCGGGGCTCGTCAGCGCGGCGAGCACGCGCTTGTCGAAGTGCCACGGAATCGGCGGTTCGGCTACCGCGCGGCGCACGTGAGCGACAAAGGCCTTGCGTGCGATCTCGCGGCCGCCGAGCGACGCTAGATGCGACGTATTCTGCTGGCAGTCTATCATTTCCAGCCCGTGCTCGCGAAGGTGCGCGACGAGCGCGGCCAGCGCGATTTTCGACGCGTCGGTCACGTCCGCATACATCGACTCGCCGAAAAACATCCGGCCGAACGACACGCCGTACAGGCCGCCGACGCGGCGCCCGTCGTGCCACGTCTCGATGCTGTGCGCGTTGCCGGAGCGGTAGAGCGACGTATAGGCGTCGATGATCTCGGCGGTGATCCAGGTGCCGCGCTGCCCGCGGCGCGGCGCCTGCGCGCAGGCGCGCATCACGCCGGGAAAGTCGTGATCGACGCGCACTTCCCATTGAGGCTCGCGCAGCACGCGCTTGAGCGTCTTGCGCAGCGAAGGCGACACCTTGAATTCGGCCGGCACGAGGATCATGCGCGGGTCGGGGCTCCACCACAGCACCGGCTGGCCGTCCGAGTACCACGGGAAGATGCCGCGCAGGTAGGCGTCGATGAGGCGCGACGGCAGCAGGTCGGCGCTCGCGGCGAGCAGCCCGGGCGCACCCGTCGCGGGGCCGAGCGCGCGCTCGATGGGCGGGAACGGATCGTCCGGGCCGAGCCAGGGAACCATGGGGCGCGGCTCAGCCGTTGCGCAGCGAGCGGAAGATATCGCCGGTGTGCACGCCGTAGTCGCCGGCGGCGCGATCGGCGAAGAAGAACCGCAGGGTCTGGCTGACGGTCGGGAACGCGATCTCGTCCCACGGGATGTCCGCTTCGTCGAACAGTTTCACCTCGAGGCTTTCCTCGCCGGCTTCGAAGCCCGGGTCGGTGAGTCGTGCGAGGTAGAACAGGTGGACCTGGTGCACGTGCGGCACGTTGAGCAGCGTGAACAGGTTCTGCACCTCGACGCGCGCGCCGGCCTCCTCGAGGGTTTCGCGCGCGGCGGCTTCCGCGGTCGTTTCGCCCATTTCCATGAAACCGGCCGGCAGCGTCCAGAATCCGTAGCGCGGTTCGATCGCGCGGCGGCACAGCAGGATCTGGTCGCCCCAGACCGGCACCGTGCCGACGACGTTGCGCGGATTCTGATAGTGGATCGTGCCGCAGTGATCGCAGACGAAGCGCTCACGATTGTCGCCCGGAGGAATGCGCGCGAGGACTTCGTGACCGCAGACGGAGCAGAATTTCATGTCGAGTGGAAGGGACGAGGTGATGCGAGTGTATCACCGGGCCGCGGCATTCTTGAACGCCTGCGCATGCGGCGGCGTGTCGTGCGAAACGGCGGGTGCGCAAGCGAAGGGCGCGCGGCGCCCGGACGCGCAAAAACAAAAAGCCCGACGCGAGGCCGGGCTTTCTGCGAAATTCTGGACGGTTGGTTGCGGGGGTAGGATTTGAACCTACGACCTTCGGGTTATGAGCCCGACGAGCTGCCAGACTGCTCCACCCCGCGTCCGTCGAAGAATTGAATTATAGGGGCTATCCCGAATGCGTGCAAGTGTTTTGTGACAATCGCATGGCGAGCGCTGGTGGGGCCGGTACGGGCAGGCACGTGCGCTAGAATCGAGCGGTTTGTGTCGTCATCCCGGCAGCGGCCCGGCGCGATCGCATCGGCGCCGTTGCGGCTCTCCTTACTGCATCGACGGATTCATGGACATCGCTCACGATCTGCAATCGATCGGCGCGCAGGAACAGGCGCTCGTGTTTCCCCATTTCGACCCGGCTCGCGCATGGGCGCTCGGCAACCGGATGCATGCGCTCGCGACGTCGCGCGGTCATGCGATCGCGATCGACATCGTCACGTTCGGCCAGCCGCTGTTTTACGCGGCGCTCGCCGGAGCCACGCCTGACAACGCCGACTGGGTGCGCCGCAAGCGCAACGTCGTCGCGCATTTTCGCCGCAGCTCGTACGCGATCGGCCTGCGCATGCAGCAGGCCGGCGCGACGCTCGCGGACAAGCACGGATTGCCGGTCGCCGAGTATGCGTCGCACGGCGGCTCGTTTCCGCTGACCGTCGCCGGCGCCGGCGTGATCGGCTCGATCACCGCGTCCGGGCTGCCGCAGCGCGCGGATCACGAGTTCGTCGTCGAGGCGCTGTGCGCCGAGCTCGGCCACGACTACGCGGTACTGGCCCTCGCAAGGAGCTGAGCGATGCAATTGCCCGGCTACGCATGGCTCGCGATCGCGATCGTCGCGGAAGTGATCGGCACGTCCGCGCTGCGCGCGGCGGACGGTTTCACGCGCTTGTGGCCGTCGGTGCTCGTCGTCGCCGGTTACGGCGTTGCGTTCTACTGCCTGTCGCTCACGTTGCGCACGATGCCGGTCGGCATCATCTATGCAGTCTGGTCGGGCGCCGGCATCGTGCTGATCACGCTCGTCGCGATGCTGCTCTATCGTCAGGTGCCGGACGTGCCGGCGGTGATCGGCCTCGGGCTGATCATCGCGGGTGTCGTGGTGCTGAACCTGTTCTCGAAGATGCAGGCGCACTGAGCGTGCGACTGCCGTTTGCCGGACGACCTTCATGACCGACTCCACTTCCGCCGCCGTTTCCGCCGAATCCGCCCAGCCCGACGTGCGCGCGTATGTCGCGAACCGCATCGGCTTTCTCGAACTGAACCGGCCGAAGGCGCTGAACGCGCTGTCGGTCGGCATGATCCGGCTGATGCAGCAGGCGCTCGACGCGTGGCGCGACGATCCCGACGTCGTCGCGGTCGTCGTGCACAGCCCGCATCCGCGCGCGTTCTGCGCGGGCGGCGACGTGCGCTTCTTCCACGACGCGTGGCAGCGCGGCGACCGCGACGCGGTCGACACGTTCTTCATCGAGGAATACACGCTGAACCATGCGATCTTCACGTATCCGAAGCCGTACATCGCGCTGATGCACGGTGTCGTGATGGGCGGCGGCATGGGGATCTCGCAGGCGGCGCGGCACACGGGCGGCCTGCGCGTCGTGACCGATTCGACGAAGATGGCGATGCCCGAAACGCGCATCGGCCTGTTCCCGGACGTCGGGATGAGCTGGTTTCTCGCGCGTACGCCCGGCGCGATCGGCCGCTATCTCGCGGTGACGGGCGCGACGCTCGACGCGGCCGGCGCGCTGTACGCGCAACTCGCCGACGTCTATCTGCCCGATGCCGCGCTGCCGGCGCTGCTCGACACGCTGCGCGGCGCGCGCATCGACAGCGGCGCGCAGGCCGTCGCGTGCGTGACCGACGCGGCTGCCGCGCACAAGGTCGTGCCGACGCCCGACACGTCGGCGCTTGCCGATGCGCGCGCCGGGATCGACCGGCATTTCGCGCAACCCGACCTCGACGCGATCCTCGCGTCGCTCGACGCCGAGCCCGATTGCGCGGCGGTGGACGGGTGGGTCGAGAAGGCGACCCATGCGATGCGCGAGCAGTTGTCGCCGCTGTCGATGGCCGTGTCGCTCCAAGTCGTCGAACGCGCGCGCGGCGCGACGATGGCCGATTGCCTGCGGCGCGATCTCGACCTCACGCGCTCGACCTTCGCGCACGGCGACGTGATCGAAGGCGTGCGCGCGCTGATCGTCGACAAGGATCATCAGCCGGTGTGGCGCTTCAAGTCGGCCGCCGACGTCGCGCGCGCCGACGTGCTCGCGATGTTCGACAGTCCGTGGACGCCCGACACGCATCCGCTGCGCAAGCTGAAGGACTGACGCCGATCGGGCTGGCCCGCGCGGCCGACCGGCGCGCGACACGGAAACGCAAAGGCCGCGTGCAGATGCACGCGGCCTTTTTCATGGAAGTCGGCTGGTCGCGAAGGACGCGTCGCGCGCGCCGGCGTTATTCGTCGCCCGCGTCGTCCGACATGAACGCGCGCATGAACACGAGCGCGCCGAAGCCCCACACCGCATTCGCCGCGAAGCCGGCCGCGAGCACGGGCAGCATGTTGCCCGACGGCCAGATGCCGCGCAGCGGATCGATCGCGAACACGCGGGCGGCCGTCAGCACGATACCGCCGAACACCAGCGCGCCGATCCACGATGCTTCGCGCTCGGGCGAGACGCGCAACAGCCACGCCATCGGAATCGCGCAGCACGCGCTGATCAGTGCGTTCGCGACAAATTCAGGAATGCCGAGCGGCGCGAACGGTTGTGTCGAGAAACCGGTTGCGGCGATCAGGTCGGCCGTGTGGAGAAGGGCGAGCGTGGCCTCGCGGAAGAACAGGGCGGCCAGGAAGCCGGACAGGAAGGGCAGGATGACTTTCTGCATCGATGAGTGCACCGCAGGCGCGCACGGCCGGGGCCGGGCGCGCGGAGTTATTCGGATAGGTGCGCCATTATAGGGCCCGGCCGCGGCGATATTCGCTCCAGCGTCGTGCTAATCACGAAAGCGGAAAACCTAAGCTCAAAAAAATCGTTCCAAAGCCTGGTACCGATCCCTAGACTGATTTCCCAGAAACAGCCGTGCGATCGCGTCCTCGTCCGCTGCACGGCGTGACCGGCGAGCCATCCCGATTCGAATGCACACCATGCATGCGTCGCTCATCCGCGACGCGAGCAGGGCGATGTTTTTTTCAAATTTCGGCAGTGACAGTCAAGCAGGAGCAGCAGATGAATGTGTTCTGGTTTATCCCCACGCATGGCGACAGCCGCTATCTCGGCACGGCCGAAGGCGCGCGCGCCGCGGACTACGATTACTTCAAGCAGGTCGCCGTGGCGGCGGACACGCTCGGCTACGACGGCGTGCTGCTGCCGACCGGCCGCTCCTGCGAGGATGCGTGGGTCGTCGCGTCGAGCCTGATTCCCGCGACGCAGCGCCTGAAGTTCCTGGTCGCCGTGCGCCCCGGCATCGCTTCGCCGGGGCTCGCCGCGCGGATGGCCGCGACGTTCGACCGCCTGTCGGGCGGCCGCCTGCTGATCAACGTCGTCACGGGCGGCGATGCGGCCGAGCTGGAAGGCGATGGCCTCTTCGCCGATCACGACACGCGCTACGAGATTACCGACGATTTCCTGAACATCTGGCGCGGGCTGCTTGCCGCGTCGCACGACAACGGCGGGTTCGACTACATCGGCAAGCACCTGCAGTCGAAAGGCGGCAAGGCGCTTTACCCGCCCGTGCAGCGCCCGCATCCGCCGCTGTGGTTCGGCGGCTCGTCGCCGGCCGCTCACGCGATCGCCGCCGATCACATCGATACCTACCTGACCTGGGGCGAGCCGCCCGAGGCCGTCGCGAAGAAGATCGCCGACATCCGTGCACGTGCCGACGCGCGCGGCCGCAAGATCAAGTTCGGCATCCGCCTGCACGTGATCGTGCGCGAGACCGAGGACGAAGCATGGCGTGACGCCGAGCGGCTGATCAGCCGGCTCGACGACGACACGATCGCACGTGCGCAGAAGGCGTTCGCGAACATGGATTCGGAAGGCCAGCGCCGGATGGCCGCGCTGCACGGCGGCAAGCGAGGCGGCCGCGAGGCGCTCGAGGTCTATCCGAACCTGTGGGCCGGCGTGGGGCTCGTGCGCGGCGGCGCCGGCACGGCGCTCGTCGGCAATCCCGAGCAGGTCGCGGAACGCATGCGCGAATACGCGGAGCTCGGCATCGAGACGTTCATCCTGTCCGGCTATCCGCACCTCGAGGAGTCGTATCGCTTCGCCGAGCTCGTGTTCCCGCTGATCAAGGGCAAGGGCGTGGAGAGAGCGGCCGGCCCGCTGTCGGGGCCGTTCGGCGAGATCGTCGGCAACAACTATCTGCCGAAGACGAGCCAGAGCTGAGCGACGGAGGCCTGCGATGACAACGAAAACCTCGACGACGGGCGTCGCCGTGGCCGCCCGCGCGTGGCGCGGCGTCGCGCCGTGGCTCGTGCCGCTCGCGTTGCTGGTGGTATGGGAAGTCGGTGCGCGCACCGGCTGGCTGTCGACCCGCGTGCTGCCCGAGCCGGTGGCGGTCGTGCGCGCGGCGTGGTCGCTCGTGACGTCGGGCGAAATGTGGGCGAACGTGAAAGTGAGTACGTGGCGCGCGCTGTTCGGCTTCGCGATCGGCGGCGGCGTCGGCCTCGCGCTGGGGCTCGCGACCGGGCTGTCGAAAGCGGCCGAGGTCGCGCTCGACTCGACGATCCAGATGATCCGCAACATTCCGGCGCTCGCGATGATTCCGCTCGTGATCCTGTGGTTCGGCATCGACGAGAAGGCGAAACTGTTCCTCGTCGCGCTCGGCGTGTTCTTCCCCGTCTACATCAATACGTATCACGGGATCCGCTCGGTCGACGCGAACCTGATCGAGATGGCGAAGAGCTACGGCGTGCGCGGCTTCGCGCTGTACCGCGACGTGATCCTGCCCGGCGCGTTGCCGTCGATCCTCGTCGGCGTGCGTTTCGCGCTCGGGCTGATGTGGGTGATGCTGATCGTCGCGGAAACGATCTCCGCGCAGTCGGGCATCGGCTACATGACGATGAACGCGCGTGAATTCCTGCAAACCGACGTGGTGGTGGTCGGCATCCTGCTGTACGCGGTGCTCGGCAAGCTGGCCGATGTGCTGGCGAAATCGATCGAGCGCGTGACGCTGCGCTGGCACCCCGCCTATCAATCAGGAGCAAAGGCATGAATGCGACGACTTCGGCGGCCGCCTACGGCCCGCTCGCCGGCGCAGACCTCGAGGCCGAGCTCGCGCAGGCCCGCGTCGCGGATGGCGACGCGCGCGATGCGGCGATCCTCGAACGCGACGGCAGCGCATCGGTCGTGCCGCTGGCACGGCGGCGCCCGGGCAGCCCGGCTCCCGACGACGCGGTCACGCTGTCGGGCGTCAGCAAGCGCTTCGGCGCCCGCACGGTGCTCGACAACGTCGAGCTCGGCATTGCGCGCGGCAGCTTCGTCGCGATCGTCGGCCGCAGCGGCTGCGGGAAATCGACGCTGCTGCGTCTCGTCGCGGGGCTCGAGCAACCGAGCAGCGGCGCGCTCGTGACGCGCGGCGAGGGCGGCGGCGCGCTCGATACGCGGATCATGTACCAGGATGCGCGCCTGCTGCCGTGGAAGACCGTGCTGCAGAACGTGATGCTGGGGCTCGGCCGCGGCGCGCGCGACCAGGCCCGCGCGGTGCTCGACGAAGTCGGGCTGCTGGAACGCGCGAACGACTGGCCCGCGCAACTGTCGGGCGGCCAGCGGCAGCGCGTCGCACTGGCACGCGCTCTCGTGCACCGGCCACAACTGCTGCTGCTCGACGAGCCGCTCGGCGCGCTGGACGCGCTTACCCGCATCGAGATGCATGCGCTGATCGAGCGCCTGTGGCGCGAACACCGGTTCACCGCGCTGCTCGTCACGCACGACGTGCAGGAGGCCGTCGCGCTCGGCGACCGCATCCTGTTGATCGAGCAGGGGCGGGTGGCGCTCGACCAGTCGGTGCCGCTCGACCGGCCGCGCGCCCGCGCGTCGGCCGCCTTCGCGGCGCTGGAGGACCGCGTGCTGAAACGCGTGCTCGCCGGCGGCCCCGGCGCGGGCGAGCACGACGCGGCGCATGAAGCAGACAAGGTTCGACCGGTCGGGCAGATCCGCTGGGCCGTTTAATTCCGGGCGGCTTCGGCCGCCCGTTCTGAGACTTTTTTCTTCGGAGCGATCATCCCGATGAGCATCACTGCAATCAACGTACGTAACCAGTTCAAGGGCAAGGTCAAGGAGATCATCCGCGGTTCCGTGGTCTCCGAAGTCGACGTCGAGACGCCGTTCGGCATCGTCACGTCGGTGATCACCACCCGTTCGGTGGACGAACTCGAACTGAAGGTCGGCGCCGAAGTCGTCGCGCTCGTGAAGTCGACGGAAGTCTCGATCGCGCGTCTCTGAGCGCGCGGGTCGCGCCTCGGTGCGGCGCCGCCGGGCAGCGTGCCCGCCGGCGCCGCATTGCATTTCGCGCGGCGCGTTTGCCACGGTATTCGGCTTCCGGGCGAAGTGCTAGGATGGAACGACACCGATGCCGGAGGCCAACGCATGACCCCCATCCTTTCCCCCGAAGCCATCGAGGCGCTGAAATGGATCGACCAGTTCGGCGACAGCCGGCCGGTTCCCGCCGCGTTCGACGACGTCGTCTACGCGTTGCTGAATGACGGGCTGATCTATCAGGCGACGGCCGACCGGGTCGATCTGACGGCCGATGGCCGGTCGTTTTTGTCCGACGAATACGATTGAGCGCGCGGCGCCGGCCGCGCGGGCGGCTTGGCGCGGCATCACCACGGAGCGTGCGATGGAACCGAGAGGGAGCGACCTCGGCGATTTCAGCGAGCCGTACCGCGGCTTCGAGATCGAGGTGAAGACCGAGCAGGTCTGGGACGGCGAGCGGGCGCACTATCGCGTGCTGCAGGGCGATGCCGTGCGGATCGACTGGCGGCTGGTCAAGATCGACGGGATGCTGCTCACCGAACGGCGCGTGATCGAGCGCGTGTTCGACGAGGCGCGCCGCGCGGTCGATGCTGAATTGGGCGGCCGGTAGTGCGCGTGTCGGGCGGGCAGGGCCGGTCTTGCGGTAAAATGTCGGGTTGTTCCGTGCCGTCTGGCCTGTACCCGAATTCCATGTCCGTTCCACCCTCGCTTCCTCCCCGCCGCGTATCCGTCGCGCCGATGCTCGACTGGACCGACCGCCATTGCAGGTCGTTCCACCGCACGCTGACGCGCAATACGTGGCTGTATACGGAGATGATCACGACGGGCGCGCTGCTGTTCGGCGACGCCCAGCGGCATCTTGCGTTCACGCCGAGCGAATCGCCGGTCGCGCTGCAATTGGGCGGCAGCGAGCGGGACGATCTCGCGCGCGCGGCGAAGCTCGGCGAGCAGTGGGGCTACGACGAGATCAACCTGAACTGCGGGTGCCCGTCCGAGCGCGTGCAGCGCGGTGCGTTCGGTGCGTGCCTGATGAACGAGCCGCCGCTCGTCGCCGACTGCGTGAAGGCGATGCGCGATGCAGTGTCGGTGCCGGTGACGGTCAAGCACCGGATCGGCGTCGACGCGGTCGAGGACTACGCGTTCGTGCGCGACTTCGTCGGCACGGTGGCCGAGGCCGGGTGCGAAACGTTCGTCGTGCATGCGCGCAACGCGATCCTGAAAGGGCTGTCGCCGAAGGAGAATCGCGAGATCCCGCCGCTCAAGTACGACTATGCGTATCGGTTGAAGCGCGATTTTCCGTCGCTGGAGATCGTGATCAACGGCGGCATCACGACGCTCGATGAGGTTGCGCGGCATCTCGAGCACGTCGATGGCGTGATGCTCGGCCGCGAGGCCTATCACAACCCGTACGTGCTGGCGGAGGTCGATGCGCGCTTCTACGGAGCGACCTCGGCGGTGCCGACGCGCGAAGAGGCCGAGGCGCAATTGATCGCGTATTGCGCGGCCGAGCTGAAGCGCGGCACCTACCTCGGCGCGATCGTGCGGCACGCGCTCGGGCTGTATCGCGGCATGCCGGGCGCGCGCGGCTGGCGTCGCGTGCTGTCCGACAA
Organism: Burkholderia anthinoferrum; assembly: GCF_002925705.1. NCBI lineage: Bacteria > Pseudomonadati > Pseudomonadota > Betaproteobacteria > Burkholderiales > Burkholderiaceae > Burkholderia > Burkholderia anthinoferrum. Next base: position 339,990 of record NZ_LFZP01000032.1, on the reverse strand, counting down.
CAAGAAGCTCGCACGCGGCGATCTGGCCGTGTTCGACGAGGCGCGTGCGCATCTGAACGCGGCCGAAGAAATTTTTGAAAAAAATGCTTTGCAAGATTCAAAAGACTTCGTATAATCTTGTTCTTCGCTGCTGAAACAAAACAGCGAAACGAAGCAAGCAGTATCAGTGGTGGCTGTAGCTCAGTTGGTAGAGTCCAGGATTGTGATTCCTGTCGTCGTGGGTTCGAGTCCCATCAGCCACCCCAACAAATTCAAGCACTTGCAGCAGAATCAAGCTGACGTGTTACAAGTTTTGGAAGATGAGATTCCAAAACTTGGAAGATGATCAAAGAAAGGCCCGCCGAAGAGCGGGCTTTTTGCATTGCGGCCGCGCATGTGTTGCGACAACCGGGGAAACAGCCATGGCACTGATTGATGACATCGGCGTTGTACTAAAGCAAACAGAAGACACGCTCGTTACTGCGCGCTACGGGTATTCGGATTTGATTGGAGACGATCAAGCGCGCCGCATGGTGGGCTTGCGCAATTTCGTAGTCTTCGGCCGGTCAGTGTCATACGCCCTGCAAAACTTGCGAGGCGTTGTCGGGAAGACGGAATTCGACGAGTGGTATTTGCCGAAGCAGGAGGCAATGTCGAAAGATCCCGTCTGCAAACACATGAATTCTGTGCGGAACGAAATCCTGAAGGAGGGCAAACTCGGGGTTGCCGGATTCGGCCACCTGAAAAGCTTCAGCACGGACGACCTAGCGAGATTTCCGAAACCGGTAGGCGCCGAGGCCTTTTTCATGTTCGATGCTACCGGCGGCTCCGGTTGGACTGTGCGTCTAGCGGACGGGTCGACAGAGCCATATTACGTGGAACTCCCCGGCGATATCGGTTCGTGGAAGCAATATTTCGTCGGACTCGATGACAAGAAATTTGGCGAGGTCGGAGTGCGATCAGTCGAGGAGGTCGCAAAGCATTATCTCGACATATTGGAGGGCTTGGTTGCCGACGCGAAACGGCACTTCCTCGCGAACGCTGCGCCGCACCCCGATGAATCCACAGTGAGGACGGCAGGGCCCGCAGGGCGACCGCACCTGCGGCTCGTCAAGTAGTGCATCACCGTGTGGCGCGCACCTTTCTTTGCCGCCGGCGGTCGTATGTCTTCCGCACCATTCGTTCATCTACGTGCCCAGTCGCATCGATGATGCGATCGTCGCCTTCCTCCTGGCGATCGGTCACGGCGGCCGGCCGCATGTCGCGTAGCGCGAACCGTTCGAACGGCACGCCGCGCTCCTGCGCTTCCTTCTCGCAATATCCCATCAACCGCGACCAGTTCGTGTTCCATCCGCTGCGCGTGTACACCTGGCCGGCGGTGTTCCCGAACACGTGAACGCTCGACGTGCGCTGCAGGGCGAGCGCCTCGTCGATCACTGCCTTCAGCTCGGGCGACCACAGGACGAGCTTCATGCGCTGCTGCTCGCCTGCCTTTCGTTTGCCGATCGGCACTTCGACGCCTTCGGCCAGGATACTCTGGCGGTGCAGCTCGCGCATCTCGGTCGGCCGGCTGACGGTCAGGTAGGCAGCCTTCACGCATAGCGCGAGGATCAGGTACGCCGAACTCGGGTGCTGGTCGCCGACGCTCCGGCGCGACCGCGCGACTTCTACGGCGAGATCGATCTCGTCCTGCCGGACGTACCGCTGGCGCGGCCGCGTCGGGTTGTACTCGATGCCGCGGCACGGGTTCGTTTCGAGCTCGCCGCGGCGCCGGCCGTATTCGAGGATCGCGGACAGGAGGGCGATTTCTTTGTTCGCCTTCGCCGGCGCGCCGAGCTGGGCGCGTTTGTCGAGGTAGCCGTACACGTGCTTCGGCTTGATCGCGGCCGGCGCCATCTTCCCGAAGACCTTGATCAGGCGCTTCGACTCGACGCGGTTCTCGTCCAGGGTGGACTGGGCCTTCCGGCGCTCGTCGGTGTGCGGCAATCCGTCCTGCCATTCGAAGTATCGCGCGACGAGCGCCTCGACCGTGCCGGGTTCGATCGCGTTCCCGTTGAGCGCTTCCGCACGCTCGATCGCCTGCTTGCGGATGTCGGCGAGCGCTTCCTTGTTGTGCGCCGGCGCCGACAGGCGGAACGCCCAGCGGCCGTTCGGCAGCTTGTAGCCGAAGCTGACCTTGTGTTTCCCGTAGTGGGCGTAGAGCCGGAAGGGCAACCCGTCCGGCCGTTTCCGTCGTCCGATCATGATTAGAGTGCAGCGAAGTTCGGTTCTTCCGACGCAGCGGTGCGGTGCCGGAGCGCGGGTGAGGGCGGCGCGGTGCCGTTCATGCGGGCGTCGTAATACTCGCGCGCGACGAGTGGCACGCCGGCGATGTTGACCGCGAACGGCCAGTGATTACGCTCGAGCCAGCGCTTCATGCAGGCGTGGCTACGCGGCTTGCAGCCGACCAGCTCGGCCAGCTCCGGCGTGGTGAGGTAGATGCTCATCGTTCGATCCTTCGAAATTCCACGACCCAGACCCACGGGTTCATGTCCCAGCCATGCCCACGCGCGGCGTTGAGGCTGTCCCACAGGTCATGGAAGGCGCGAATGCTCGGCGGCCGATAGGCGCCAGCGCAGTACCCGCGCATGTGGTGGTCGGCGATCGTCACGCCTTCGGCGCGGGCGTCCGACTCACTGATTGATTGCAGGCGCTCGGCGCGCACACCGGTGATCTCGAGCGTGATGCGCGAGGCCCAGCGCGGCATGTGGATGGCCGGCACCGTCGCGCCTTCCCGCCCGCGGTAGGCGTTTAGGTCGAGCCACCGCTCTGCAGCAAGGAGCGAATCCTCGATCGCGCGGAACGCGTCATCGGCTTGATAGCGCACGCCGTCAAGCCCGCTATCGAGTTCATCCGCGCGGCATGTTTCGCGCACCCACAGTCGGTCGCCGATCTTTCCGTATGGGCTAGGCGTCCAGTACCAGTCACCAGCCATCGGGTGCTTCGCCGGCAATACCGGCCAGCGCCGCAGCGTCTGTAGGGGTTGCTCCGGCTGCTGCTCTTCGGACCAGAAAAACGATCCGACTGGGCGTGCCTTGCCGTCCTGCATCAACGAATGACCTTCCGAGGCAAACGTTGCCCAGGCGGGCGGCAACTCGTTACGCACCTTCACGACTCGGCGCGTCTGCGTCTTGCGACCTTCGAGGAGGGCCCGTACCATCGGGCCGGAGAATAGAATAGGGAGTTCTCGCATGGCATTCCTTCGGGGCACATTGCTGTTTTTCGTAGGTCTAGCGTGCGGTGCGATCGTCGGTTGGTTTATTCGATTTCCACCGACGGATAGCGCTTCGGCAGCTGGTTGGGCCCAGGCTGTCGGTACGATCGGCGCGATTCTTGCGGGCCTCGGCCTCATTCATTACCAGGCGCGTTTTCAGCGCCAGCAAAAGAGGAGATATGCAGCAGCAACGATAGATCTGGCGATTGAAGCGCTGACTGCATTGGGCGAGATTCCTGACGACTACGAACGGGCCTTTAACTACTACATTTCTTTGAACACGCGCCGTGTTGAATACGCCTTCGAGCAGATGACTTCTTTCTCAATTGCCGATATGGACTCTGCGGAAGCTATGGTCCATATGTCGAGGGCTGTTGACACGGTGCGCGACGTGCTCGCGAAGCGCGACGGCGGCTTGCCTGACGGGCCGGCCGACGTAGTGAAGGAGGTCGTAGCTGGGGCGTTCAAAGGCGATATTCTGAAACTCAAGCAAGCGCGACAGCGCCTTCTGGATTCGAATTAGATTCCGTTCGTGACGGAAGGGAATTCGTCGTGAGTGCGGCCGTCGATCAACCGGCTGGCGGTGCGCTTGCTTGCGAGGTGCATGTTGAGATAGTGAATTGCAGCAATGAAAAGCTCCGGATTCTCGCGAAAATGGCCGATACCCGAATTGCAGTTCGGGCAAAGAAGCCCACGCAACTTACCGGTTTTGTGGCAGTGGTCGATGTACAGAATGTCAGTGGCGCCACAAATTTGGCAGCGGTGGTCGTTAGCAACGCGAAATGCGCGAAGTTCTTCGACACTTATGCCGTAACGCGATGCGCTGCTCGCGTCGGACATGCATTCGCGACACCTGGCGGCTAAGCCACCGGGTCTCTGGCGATCGACTGTGAATTGCGTTCGAGCTTTCCACGTCCGACAGGTAAAACAATGCCGCAAGCCTGCCAAACGGCGATCAATCCACTCTTGCACTGAGCAACCTACTTTCTTCGCGGCGCTCTTATAGGCACCGAGTCGTCGCCCGGTAGCGAACGGATCGACGTGGTCGCACCACTCGATTTTTGTGTTCTCGCTCATGCTAGGATTCCTCGCTTAGGCACTGACGTGACGGGGGACAAGAGGGATGCCAATCGCAAAGACGCCAACTAAGAGTCCGAAGAAATCTTCGGCTACGCCAACTCCTGCGGAAGCTCGCAAGCGACGATGGGAATTGAAACTCGCACTGATCCCGCTCGTCGGGACCCCGCTTTTTGCGATCGTCGTGTATTGGTCTACGGTCGGTATTCACGATCCTGCTCAAACCCGGACGTCGAGCGTCGCTCAGGCAAGCCCTACAGTTGCCGCCCCGGCTGCTGTTTCGATCGCCGCTTCGCACGCCTCTCACATCACGTTTGCGAGCGTTGCCTTCGTAAATAACGAGACTGGCCTTTCTATGCCGAAGGACGCAAACGCGCAGATTGATTTCGAAGGCAACACTAAATTCGAAGGCAATCGAAGGGCTATCGAGATTCGGGACGATCCCACTACGAGTGCGGGCCGAAAGAATTAATCGGTCGATCATCGCCCCACCATCATGCAAGCGGCGGCGTGGTGCCAAATAGCTGCCGCGTACCAGTGATCGTGCACGCTCGCGTTGAGGCGCGAGGGGTTCACTCCGACGAACGCCACGACTCGGCAGGCCGGCGCGACTTCGCATTCGAGCCAGTACCGTATGCAGAGGCAGGGGGTTTGATGATCGCGCTCACGCCGCGAGCTCCTCGTCGTCGATGTCCATGGGTTGCTGAAAGACGCGGCCCCGCTCGCCGGCGGGGATCGTCACGAGACCCGCTGCGGCGAGGAACGGATTGCGCTTCATGGCGCTGCGTGCCGCGCGAGCAGCTTCGGTTTTGATAGCGGCCGGGCACGGCACATCGGGCCCAGTGCCGACAGCCCAAACCGCACGCCACTGAGCGCGGCCGACCGGAGGAATCCAGTCGACGATCTGCACTTCGGTGCGGTGAATCGTCAGCAACTCGCTGACACGTTGCTGCGACACGCCGCAGCGCTTGACCAGCTCGCGAACCGACAGCGGCTCCCGTTCGAGAATGGCGCGCATCCTGTCCCACGCCGGCGTCGCGCGCGACCGGTAGTCAGGCGCCCGCTTGATCTTGAGTACCCTGGTGGCAAAGGTCTGGACTGACTTACGCGAATGACGCGGAAACGCTGCGTACAGGGCCTTGGACGGGATGGGCGACGGATAGAGGCGGGCGAGCCGGCGCGCCTCGGCGGTCGTCCACAGGTTGTGTGTCGACGTCGACATGCTACGATTCCTCCGGATTCTTCCAGCGAGCACCAGATGAAGACGGTTTTCCTGATGCGTGGGTACGAGATGAACTGCACGCCACGCCCGACCGACGACGGCAAGTTCGCCGCGCAGGTCGAAGTGACGAAGGTGGGATTCAGCCGCGAGGCGGCGTTTCGGAAACTTGGCGAGTTCGACACTGAAGTCGAGGCCATCACGTACGCGAAGAGCTTCTCAGTCGAGTGGTTGAGCCGGTACGGGTAACTCGGAATACGTCGCACGATTCATGCGCTTGCAGCTGAGTTAGCTGTTCTCCGCACGGTTCGATTTCGATGCGTAACATGCGGCGAGCGAAACACTTTGGCGAAGAATTCCTCGCAGACATGTTCCATACTTCGGGCACACCTGTTGCGACTGGAGAGACGTGTGCCCACCTTGTGCTTGCAGACGATTGTCTGCGGTAAGACTATCCAGGTGACATTGTTACCTGAGGAAGTGACGGCCAAGATATACATCGTCAACGAGGATCTCAGTGTGCAGACACCTCGCACCTTGAGTGTCGAGCAGTACGTGAAATCTGGAATGTCGGAAGAAGACATTGCGCGACACATCCTCGATGTCGTCACCACGTCGGTTGAGGAGCTTGTTCGGATACAGGCACTTGGACCTAAAGGTGGCCATGAGTCAGGGGCGATGCATCGGCGGAAGCACTGAGAGGCTGCTGAAGAGAGGCGCGTTGCAACCGGGCTTTCCGCTTTCGCCGCCGTAATTGGGATCACTCATGGTGCGTCTCCTGCTCGCACCCACCCTTTCGGCGTCGAACGGATCTTCCCGGTCTTGCGGAGTGCCTGAAGGCGCCTGTCGACGATGCGCCAGCCGACGACTTCGCCGAAGGTGGTCGGCCGACATTCCTCGCGCGCAAGGCGCTCGCTTTCCTCGCGCACTGCGCCAGTGTTGACCGCTGCGAACTTCTTCGGCAACTCGTCGATCGACGCGAGGATCAACGCGTCGAGCTTCTGGTACTTGCTCATGATGGGCCTCCCGGCACGGTGCAGTCGGTGCATACGCCGCGCCGCTGGCCGCTCGCGTCGTGAACATCCCCTGTTCCGTCGCAGGCCGAGCAGCGCGGCGTCAGCTCCGGATACAGCTTCTCGCGCAGGTGATTGGGCAGTCCGGACGCGCGGATCTCGAACACTTCGACGTCGGTCAGCTTCATTGGATTTCACCCGCGCTGATCGCGTCGATGGCCTCGATGAACTTGCGATGCTCGTTCTCGCGCGCCCACCATGCGAACATCACATATCGCTTGACCCACATCTCGGACGGTGTGTCGAAACGATCCGGCCCTGTGAGGTTCGGGCTGGAGAACGCGACGGGTTGCGTACGTTGAATCACGCGGCGCTGCGTGCGTTCCACCAATACCTCCGGCTCACCGTTTTTCATGAGCGCGCGCCAGCGCATTCCGTCCCGCTGATCGTCGGGTGACGCCGCGGCGCGGGGTTTCCGCAGCGTCAGTTCGCCGTGATGGATCTTGATAGCGTTGTCGAGCGCGTTGACGTGCTCGGTCGTGAGCGTCTGCGCACGGTCGGTTTCGATAACTGCACGCGCGGCCGCGATGACGCCTGCCGACGCGTGCGGCCCCGGCTGGCCCGGATGGGCGGCGAGTAACGCGTCGATCGTCGATAACATGTCGGTGACGCGTGCCGGCGGGTCGTTATCCCACTCGACGATCGCCAGTTCCTCGCGTGCTCGGCGAAGCGCGTCCGTCAGCCCATCCCGAGCGTCTGCCTGCGCGCGAGCGTTCCGTATCGCCTTTTCGACGCCAAACGAGCCAGCTTCGCGCCATGCTTCGCCGATCTCTTCACGCGTCAGAATGGCGGCGTGCGCGGGAGGCTGGGGGGCGGCGTAGACGACGCGCGCGAGCGCCGGATCACTCTTGACGCGCTTGTAGTGCTCCCGCGTCGTGTCGAGCCACGCGCCATCTTCGGTGAGGATCTGATAGATCGCCGCCGGTGCCGGCTCCGGGGCGAGCATGCCGAGCGCGATCGAGTATTTCTCGGCAGCTCGCTTACCGGGAAGGCCGTTGTGCTCGTTCATGGAACGCTTCTTCGCGTCCGAGATGCAGTCGCTCGGATCGTCATCGCGCATCCACGCCGCGACCGCCTGCGCGGGGGAGCGCAATACGATCGCGGCGAGTTCGTCGATCACCGCACGCATAGCGGTCACGTCGTTCATACGACCATCGTGATCGCGGGCCCAGTCCGGAACACCGGCGGTCCATTGGCCTTGCTCGACGAGTTGACGCCATTCGGCGTATCGCGGCGCCATTTCCGGCCGCAAAGAGGTACGAGTTTCGTCGCGCTCGTTGATGAGGTCGCTGACGATCTCGACCGGCGAATCGTTCCAGTGGTAGCCGGGCGCCAACCGCGCAATCTGTTCGAGCAGCGCGTAGCCGATGTTCGCCATGTCAGCGACCGTGTGCTGCGCGTCTGGCTCGAAATCAAGGTCGTCGACGCTGAACGCCGCCCGATCGGGCGCCGGCGCAGGTGCGATAGGAGCAAGTGCACGCGCCTCACGCTCGACCAATTCAAGATCGACGCGAGCGATCCCATGCAACCGGTGCTGCGCGGTCGGCGCTGCAGCGGGCGGCTCGATGCGGAAGCCGCCGAACGCGTGCGCGATAAACTCGGTCAGGATGAAACGGTCATCGGCGTTCGGCTCGCGCGAATCGTTGTTCTCGCCGACGATCTCGAACGTCTTGATCGCGGCGAGTGCGGTTTGCGCTGTGATCGGTCCGGGCTGCTCGACAGTGGCTGCGGGGAATAGCGGCGCGGCATCTTTGACCGCGCAAATCCAGCGCTGCTGTGTGACTGAATCTGCCCCATTGAAGCAGCGCGGGTCGCTTCCACAATATCCGAGGTTGCAATAGATGCGATGCGCGATTTTCCGCGCCGATTCGTCCATCAGCGCGTCAGCACGGGTCATATTAGTGGTCATGGTCGAATCCTTACTCGGTCGCCGCCACGGGCGTGAAGAGGGGAAGCCATTCATCGAGCAGGGTCACCGCGTACGCGCCGCGGCCCGGCTTCGATTCGACGTGCAGGCAGTCGACGACCCCGAGCGCGGCAGTTTCGGCGTCGGGGCGTACAGTGCGCCAATGCAGGTGCTTCACCGGTTTTCCGTCGAGGTACGCGACACGCCCGTCCCAATCCGAGAGTGCCGCTTCACATGCCTTCAGGAACGCCGCGCGATCATGGTGTCCACGCGTCCAACACTGGATCTGGCAGCTGTCGTCGGCTGCATAGTCGATTTCGATAGCGATCGAAGCGACGTCACGGCTCACTTTCGAACTCGTCCCATTGCTGCCGCGGGCGCGCGTGTCGACAATGCACTCGGCGGTCGGGACAACCTCCATAAGGGTACTGTCCATTCCCGTCCGCTGTTGCGCCGCCTCGCTCGCCTGTTCGGGAGCGGGGCCTTTTCCGTTGCGGGGGATCATCTTTCGTCTCCAGATTCAGGCGCGCCCGTGTCGCTCCACGCATACGGTGCGCGCGGCTCCGAAGGGCCGGGTAGCGGCGAGTTCTTAGGCTTCGCCGCCTGCTTCGCGCGGATCTGTTCGACCATCGTCCAGACACGGGCGAGTTCAGTCTCGCCGGCCGCGTGCATGTCGAGTTCGTTCGCCACGCACAGCGCGGCGAGCGTGACCATGACGCCGCCGACTTCCTGCGTCGCCTCGCCGACGGGCCGCGACCAGGTGTAATCGACCAGCATGTGCGCTTCCTCGCGCGTCATGCCGCACGCCTGTACGAGCTCGCCGGCCTCCTCGAAGAAGCGGTGATTGCGCTCGAGCTTGTCCGCTGAGATCTCGGCGCCGAAGCACGCCAGCATCCACGGCTGCACGCGCTGCTGGAACGGTACCTGCGCGGAAGGCTGCGGGCCAGCGTAAAGCATCGTTCCCGGAGCCAGTTTGGCGATGTCGCGATGGCGCCAGGCGATGCCATTGATGCCGCCAACGGCGCTGATGCGCGCCACCGGTGACGCCGCCTGCGAGGGGACGGCCGCGGGTTCCCGCCGGCAGGAACCGTCCGTGCGCTGCTCGCACGGGCCTACGCCGCTGCACATGCACGGCGTCGGCACACCAGCCAGCCGCGCGCGCAGCCACGTTGCGACGTCTTCGCCCTGCTGGCATCCGAATTCGCTGCAGATTCCATGCAACAGGTTCAGATTCACGCGCACCGCGTTGTAGACCCAGCGGGCAATCGGACGCAGCAGATCGCCGTCCTGCTGCGGCTCGATGGCGTCGAGCAGATCGCGCACGATCTTGACGCTCGCCGAACTGTCGTTCGTGAGTTCGTCGATGCTGTCGCCGCCACGCTCCGCGTCGTAGTGGTGGCGGATGAACTCGCGCAACTGGTCGACGGTATAGCCGCCGTAGGTGTTGGTGGGCATGGTGTGAGCCTCGATGGTCATGCGAATAGGTCGCCCTGTTTTTTGCCGCTCGACTCCGCGAGGTGCGTAGGGCAGAAGTGGGTATCGGCGCCGACCTGATGCGCATGCGCCGCGCACAGGTGGCGATCGCATGTTTTGCCCGGCTTCGTCTGGAAATCGCAGAGGAAATCGCCCGGCGCGTCGCAACCGTCGACCGAGCAGCGGCGCTCGCGTTTACGACCTCGCGTGCAAATGATTCCGGACATACCGCCGGGAAGGCGAAACGGGGTGCATGGCATCAGGTGCCTCCGTCTTAGAAGGTCTGCGGCGCGACAGTCAGCGCGATCGCGATCGGGCGCACCCAGACCGGTGTCGACGAAAGCTGGAACGTCTCGCCGGATTCGGCGAGCAGCAGCGTGGTGCCCATCGCCTCGGCGATCGCCTGCGCGGCGTCGGGCGGTACGGCATTGCCGATGCGTTCGCGCCACGCTTGGTCGGACAGTCCGTCGAGCTCGATGTATTCCTCCGGCTCGACGAGCGACTGGAGTACCGCCAGCTCGAGCGTCGTGAATGGCCGGTGCCACGTGCCGTCGAGCGCCCGGATCACGGCGACGGTCTTCTCGTTCGCCGCGGGCATGCGCGGATCGGCGACGGACCAGCGCCCGTTGTCGTGGCCGGCGGCTGCTGACACCGCGCCGCTGTGCTGATCCCAGCCGACCACGCCGTAGTGGCCGCCGGTCAGGTACGCGTCGCCGCGCTCGCGGCGCATGCCCGGGCGCGGGTCAGCCACGGCGAACGCGCCTTGACCGCTGTCGCTGCGCGCGATGACCGTGCCCGCCGGTTCGTCGAAGCCGGTCACGCGGTACTTGCCGGCACCTTTGAAACCGGTGCTCGCGCGCGGATCGGCGACCACGTACGCGCCCTGGTCATCGCCGCCGATGACCGTGCCGGCGTGGCCGCCCCATTCGGTCACCTTGTACTTGCTGAACAGCGGGCCGGCCGGCGGCCGCGGGTCGGCGACGCCCTGACCGCCTGCACTTGGCCCGGTGCCGCCCGTGACAACGCCGGCCGGCTGATCGAAGGGCACAATGCGGAAGCAGTTGTTGTGCTTCACGCCTGTGCGCGGATCAGCCACGGTGTAATAGCCCTGTCCGGGCGTCTGCTGGCCTGCGATCGTGCCGCTATGGTCATCCCACGGAAGCACGCCGTATGCATGCCCATCGTTCCACTTCGCGCTCTGGGCGAACCTAGGGTCAGCGACTGAAAACGTGCCATTGCCCGGGCGGCTTGCGCCGGCCACGACGCCGCACGGTTCCTCCCAGCGGTTCACGCCGAGCACCCCGTTGTGCATGTCCGGCACGATCAGGTAGTCGCGCAGGTGGCCGTTTTCGACCGCGAGCTTGTTCAGGCTGCGCCAGTCGCTGCCTGCTTCGACGAATGCGAGACGCACCCACGTTTTCCACTGCAGCGATGGCACTCGGTGCATCGGGCCGGCGGTCTCGACGTCGCCCGGCAGCGGCATGCGGCCGAGCAGCGTGCCGACGCCCTGCAGGCGCTTGACCGGCGGCTCGTACAAGCACGCCGGCACCTTTTCCATGTGCCGCGCGACGAGCAGGAATCGCTTGCGGCTCTGCGCGAGGCCGGCGATCACGCCACAATCGTGCGTCGTTTCGTTCACCGCATAGCCGTAGTGCCGCAGGATCTGGCCGATCTGATCGAGCAGGTGCCGCCCGCGCGTCGCGAGCCGCGGCACGTTCTCGAACACGATCAGCTCGACCGGGTCGTCCTTCCACGCTTCGCACATCAGCCACACGCAGCGCAGCGTCAGTTCGTTGAGCGCCTGGTACTTCGGCGTCCGGGCTTTGCTCTCCGGGAGCAGACCCGACGCGCCCTTGCACGGCGATGAGATGAACACACAATGTGGGTGCTCGTAGCCGGCAGCCCGCTGTACATCCGTGGGCGTTGCCTCGCGCCACCCGGGTGGCGGTTCCGTTTCGTGATACGCCGTGTACTGCTCGCGCGTCATCAGATCCATGACCGTGCACGGCGTGCCGACCAGCATCTCGAAGTCGCGCGCGGCCGCCGGATCGTTGTCGATGCCGCCGATGCAGCGCCACGTCGCGGTCATGTTTCCGACGTGGGAAGTCGCTTTGGTGAAGCCCTTGGCGCCGCCGCCAAGGCCGCAGCAGAATCCGAAGCTGTTGTATACGCGCTGGACGTTCATAGATGTCGGAATAATTCAAAAAAACGGGCGCCGTGCTGGCCGCCCATAAAAAAGCCACGCGTCCGAGGCACCGGAATTTGCGCGGCTTGGGGTTGGCGTGGGCGTGCTACGATCAAGCACCACAAAAATCGGGGCACTAAAATGCAAAGAGATTCTGTTGAAGGCGAATACACGGTCACGGCAACTGCCAGTCCAGACGACTCGCGGGATGAGGGATTACGATTTCGTGTGGATGTTGCGATTCGCAGAACCAGTTCTGGGGAGCTCGTGAATTCGTTTATTCGGTATGTTGCTGCGATTCGAGGCACGCTTCGGCTTGCTGATGCAATCCGGCACGGGGAGCAAGAGGCACGTCAAATTATTGAAGCTGGCTTTCCAAGGGACTGAGACACGAACGTTAAGGTAGCCTGAGCGAAGCTACGAAGCGATCGTTATGGGAATCGATGCCAAAGAAGCGGTGGTGCAATGAAAGTTAAAGATCTATTTAATGGCGGGACCGCCCACGGTACAGCGATTGGAATTGCCGGCTTTGTTCTTGGATTGACGTTCGCATGCTTTCTCGGGCGATTGCCGGGGAACTCAAGCGAGTGGGCGTCCTGGGTGCAGGCTGTTGGATCAATATTGGCAATTCTTGGTGCATTTTTGGTCGCACATTACCAGGGACAACAGCAACTTGCACACGTTCGCGAAAACTCCGACAAAGCTCGCCTTTCAGAGGGCGAGTTAGCGTATGTTTTTGCGAAGGACACGATGGCTGCAATTTTTGTTGCGAACACGTACATAAATGATTTCCAAAATGGGAGAATCTTTGCGTTCAGTTTGGAGCGTGTCAGTGATGCTCAAAACTCATTGAAGTTTCTCTATGGTCGGTCCATGCCGTCGGAGCTTCTAAGCGATATCCTCGAACTTCAACGTCTTGCTACATATTCGGCACAGGCGATTCGGGAGTTCAATTCCAGCAGTGGGTCTACTTACCTTCATCCGAATGACCGGACTCGTGCGAAGGCGCGCATGCAGTCAACTGACGACGCACTGAACCGCATCAAGTCGTGGCTGGACGCTGAGCGAGCAAAGCATGGTTTCGAGCCCGCGCCGGACATTCTCTAATTGACATTGCTTGATATGTTGCGAGGGATGTCTCATGCGCTTGCGATACTGCGGTGTCGCGGCATCCACTGCGTTCCGCGCACGATCCGGCCGACCGGCTCGAGCACGAGCACCTCGGATTCCTTCTCGCTGCGCACAAGTGCGCTGCCGCGCCGCTGGGCTTTCTCGAGCGACGTGTGGCGCTTCGGCTTGCAATACCTGCCGACCGTCACGAACAGCGGTGCGCTCGCGCCAACCGGCCCGAGCGTCAGCTCGTCGATGCGCGCTTCGAGTGCCGCGGCGTTCGCGCGCCAGGTGTCGGCTCGTTGCTGCGCGGCGTCGCGCTCGGCGGTGAGGCGCTCGACGTCGGCGCGCAGGCCTTCGATGATCTGTGCGACGTCGATGACGCGGGCGTTCGGATCCAGCGACTTCTCGACTAGGCCGACCGAAACCAGCGCCGGAGCGGCATCGGACGGCGGCGTGTCGCCGGCCGGCGTGGCTGACTGCGCTACGCGCGCGAGCCAGTACACGTACTCGTTGCCGCCGCCGGCCCGCTTCTCGCGCTCGACGATCGCCTCGCCGAGCATCCGGTTCAGCTCTTTCGTCACGTCGAGATGCGGGAGCCCGGTTCCTGTCGCCACGGCCTTCGCCGTGGCTTCCGATGTCGCGGCGAGATACTTCTCGATGTCCTCTCTCACGCTGCCTCCCTGATTGCATGCTGCGCGGCCGGCGCGACCTGACCATCCTCGACCCAGAATGCTTCGATGGCTTCGGGCAGGCCGCCGGGCGGCGTTTTCAGGCTCATGAACACGAGCGCCGTGTCGATCTGGTCGGTGTACGCGAGATCGTCGAGCCAGTAGAGCAGCCGGTCGCGCTCCGGGCCAACCAGAACGTCGGCGCGATCGAGCACGAGCAGCTTGAGGCCCGAGAAGTGGCTGATCGCCGCGGCGATGTGTGCGTCGACGCGCCAGCGCTCGGATTCGGACAGCAGGGCGTAGGCGCGGCCGTCGGCGAAGATCTCCATCTCCGGCGTGATCGTCACGTCGGCCCATTCGGACATCTCGGCGAGCGCGACGAGGCGCTCGTTCATCGGCGTGAGCGCTTCGCTGAGCAGGTCGGCCGGGATGCCGTTTGGCGCGAGCGCGTCGGCGATCGCCTCGTACGCGGCGACGTCTTCGTGCAGCGCGGCGGCCTGCTTCGCCAGATCGGCAGCGCTGGCGGCGCGCCGCTCGATTTCGCGAAGCGTCGCGATGTCGGTGTCGAGCTGCTTTCGGCGGCGCTGGAGGTCGGCCAGTTCCGAGCGAGCGGCGTCGCCGCTCTCGCGTGCGGCGGCCGCGCCACTTTCCTCCGCATCGTCTTCGAGTGCGCGCAGCTGCGTCGCGGCCGCGTCGGCCGCTTCGAGGTCGCGTTTGCGGTTCGCGGCGGCGTTTTGCAGCGTCTTCAACCCCTGCTCATACTCGGGCAGCTTTGCGGCCGCGTCAGCGTCGCGCGCGCCGGATGCGGCCGCCGCCGACAGCACGCCGTTGAGGTAGCGCAGGAGCGCGCCGCATTCCGGGCACGAACATTCTGTTCCGGCCGGCGCCGCTCCGGCGAGCACACGAAGCGCTTCGACCTTGGGCAGGAAATCAGCGACCTGCTCGTCGGCGAGCTGCGCGAGCTCGACCGCCTTCGCGTAGCCGGCGGCGCGCGTGCGCAGGTCGGCGATTTTCGACGCGCGCGCACGGGCCGCGGTGTCGGCCGCGTCGGCTGCGCCGATCTGCTGCTGCAGTTCGCCGATCCGGTCGTCGAGCGCCGCGCGGTCGCCCGTGAGCTTCCGCAATGCTGACTCGTCGAACTCGACCGCCGCCGGGCGCCAGGTGGCGGCCTTCTGGCTGCCGTACGTCTCGCCGGTCGCGGTGCGCCACGACTGCTTCGCGCCGCGCGCGCGATCGGCGGCTTCCTTCTGCGCAGCTTCGAAGCCGGCACGTAACATCGGCGTGATGGCCGCGAGCCGCGCGGCGGCCGGCGCCGGCACCGCATCGGCGCGGAACCCAAGCTTATCGAGCAGCCGGGCCCGCATTTCGTCGACGCCGATCTTCACACCCATCAGGTCGTACAGGAACGCGCGGCGCTCGGCCGCGCCGAGGTGTGCGAACCGCTGCGCGTCGAGGACCAGCGGCAGGCGCGGATCCTCGGCGAGTTCGCGCTTGAGCTTGCCGGACGGCAGCATGACGCTGTTCGCCTGCTCTCCGCATGCGACCACGATCTGGCCGCCGTCGGCCCCCTCGGTAACGAGCGAGCCGTATTCCTTCTTCAGCGCGACGCGCACGGTGTCGCCAGTGAGCGCCATGCGCACGGCTTCCTGCAGGCTGCTCTTGCCGGCGCCGTTCGGGCCGGTGAAGAGGGCGACGGGCTTCGCGAGCCGGATGTCAGCCGTGCGGATCCCGAGCACGTTCGCCACGTAGATGTCGGTGATTTTCACGATTCCTCCTCCTGCCGTCCGCGCGGCCGCAGCACCGTGCGGCCGCCGTCCGAATCCATCGCACTGACGATGCCCTTCGCTTCGAGGAGCTCGACCAGCCGCGCGGCGCGGTTGTAGCCGATCTTGAACTGGCGCTGCACGCTCGAAATCGTCACTTTCTGCTGCTCGATCACGAATGCTTCGACTTGGGCGTACAGCGGGTCCTCGTTGCCGGAGGCGGCTTGTTCCTCGTGCCACTCCTTCCAGCCTTTCACCCATGCGATGCACAGCTCGCCAGCCATCACGGGGCATTCGCTTTCGGGTTTGCCCTCGGCGGCGGCCTGCCGGCCGGCCTGATGCTGTTCGTCGAGTTGCGCTTGCGTCGGGCCGTCGCCGAGCTTCGGCACTTCGCGGAATTCGGCGTCGACGACGTCGTTGCCGTTCGGGCGCTGTCCGTCCATGCCGTCGCCGTCCTGATCGGTGTACTCGCGGCCGAGGTCCAAACCGCGCTGATCCGATTCGCCGCGGATCTCGTCCATGCCGCCGGTGTGCTCGTCGGGGTTTGCGACGACGACCAGGACGGCTTTTCCGCTCGCCTCGTACAGCTCGTGCAGGTTCGGTTGCGAACCGCCGAATTTCACGACCGCCTTGACGCCGTCCTTGATCGTGATCTGGTCGAGGTCGCCCTGGACGACGATCCGGCCATCGCTCGCGATCAGATGCGTCGCCATCTTCACGTTGTGCTCGACGCGCGCCTTCAGCCGATCGATGACGTCGTTCTGCTTTTTCTCGGACAGCTTGACCCACAGGTCCGGCAGGAGCTTGATCTCGGTGACAAGCGCGGAGAGCAGGTCTTTTCCGATCGATTCGGCGGTCATCTGGAGTACGTTTTTGTCGGTCATGTCGAAATCCTTGGCGGCGGTAGTGGCGGGTTAGTCGGCGTTGATCGGGCCTCGCGGCCGGCGGCCGGCCGGCGCAGTCGTCTGGGCGGTTGCCTTGCCGGCGGCCGCCTGCTCAGTTGCGGCGGTGATAGCGCGCATGCGCGCCGAGGCGAGGGCGTTCAGTTCGGCCTTGGCGGTTTCGTCCGGCACACCGGCGATCGCGCTGCGCGCGAGGTCGAGGTCCTCGGGCGTCTTGGCGGACTCGATGTCTTCGCGGATACCGCGCACGAGGCCGGCGGCATCGAAATCGAAACCGCCTTGCGGTGCGTGGTCAGCGTCGCCCGGCTCCTCCTCGTCCGCTGTCCGTGCTCCGATCTGGTCTGCGCCGTCGCCATCGGGAGATTGCTCGTCTGTCGGCGCGGTCGGCGCCGCCACGGTGGTGCGGCGCACCTCTTCGGCGGGCTGTGTCGGGCCCGATCGCAGGGTGTCGAGTGTCGTGGTCTGCACGGTGAACGAGCCGTCGGGGTAGACGTCCACGATGTCGGCCTCTTCCTCGGACGTGCGGCCCATGCCCATGACGATGTCGGGCGCGTGGATGTTCCCGAAGAAGCTGCCGGCGCGGTACTGGAACATCAACGTGCGCAGCCCGGTCTGCCACTTCGATCCAGCCTTCCCGTACCAACCTTCCTCGACGACCATTCGCATGCTGACCGGCGCCGATTCGATCACAGGCATGCCAATGTCCCGGTACAGGTCGAGCATGCGGCCCGCGTACTGGCGCACCTGGTCGGGAGCGAGGCGCGGTTCCGGTGTGCCCCTCGGAAGTGCCCACGCAATGCACTCGATGTCATCGACCTCGACCTCGCGCTCTTCGAAGATCGGCTTTCGAGCTTGCTGATTCCAGCCGGTCTTTTCCTTGTACTTGGCCGTGATCTTGCCGCGGCTGATCATCTGAAAGCGCAGCGGCGTGAATCGCCCCGACGCGTTGATCGCTGCGATCACGAACTTGCCGGACCACCGCAGCTTGCCCTCGATCATGTCGGCGTTCTGCATCACGGCGGTGATCGACATGCGGACGGCGCGCGCGACCTCGATCGCGACAAGGCAGTTGCCGATCGCAGAAGGGTTCTCGACCCAGATTTCCTCACCGTTCGCCTTCTTCAGGTTGTGCGACCGGAACTGCGCCGGAACGGCATCGCTGCTGGCGTACGCCTTGGCGATCCGGTTGGCCAGGACAAAGCCGCGCTCGGTGAACATGTCGACGGCCTGGTCCGGCATCAGCGCCGGTACGCCGCCGGCTGCCTTCACTTCGCTCAGTTGTGCGGGTGCATTCATGGGTGCCTCGTTATTCGTGGAATTTGCAGACGCCGTGCCGCGGGCAGTACTTCGCGTCGCAGAGCAGCGATTTCGGGTTGGGGTAGAAGCGGCCGGTGCGGAACATGTCGGCCGCGAATTCGATGAGACCGGGTTCGTCCTCGGTGCCGATCATCACGCGCTTGGCGTTCTTCACGGGCGCGGTGGCTACCTCGGGCGTGCCCTTGGTCTTCAGGCCGATGATCTCGGCCGTGTCGGTGATCAGCTCGCCAGCCGTGTGCTCGTAGAGCATCTCGTAGGTGCCAATTTGCGGGCCGTGTCCCTTCGTCACCGCCACGCCTTTCTGCACCGCGGCTGAGCCGCTTTTCAGGTCGGCGATGCCGGGGCCGAGTGCGGTACGGCGCACGCGCGCCCGGTCCATGGTGCCGGTCAGGCGAATCGTGATGCCGCCGCCGCAGTCGATGTCGAGCGGCTTCGTCTCCATTTCGACCGCGATGAAGTCGTAGCGCGGCGAGACCTCGAGGCAGTACTTCGTGGTGAGCGAGAGCCCGATGCGCTCGGCTTCCGTCAGGCTCAGGTCGTCGCGCGCCGGGTCGAATTCGTTCTCCGGGTCGCGCAGCTTGTCGACGAAGGCACCGGCCGCATCGTCGACTGTCAGACCGGAGCCATCGAGGCGCGCCTGGTCGAATACGGCCGTGCCGGCGTGTATCGCGGTACCGAGCGCGGCGCGTAGCCCCACGACGTTGCGCATCTTCAGGAGGTGAATGCCTTCCCAGCGGTACGCGCAATCGAACAGGCCGCCCCAGCTCGACGCGCGCACGGTATAGATCGAGGGAGTCATGCCGCACCTGCGGCTTCGGCGTCGATGTCCGCCTCTGGTGCAGGCATCTTCTCGATGCACACGTACGGGAAGCGCTCGGGGAACGGCTTGATGTGCTTGTAGAAGTGCGAGCCGATCGAGTCGGCCGTCTTGAGCGCGTCGAAGTTGGCCTGCGTGAAGTCGGCGTAGTGATACAGCGACGTCCGCGCGCCGGTCTTGCGATCCTTGAACCGGACCGCAAGCGTTTCGGATTCAGCGTCGTAGCCGATGCTGTGGATCTGCGACGATTCGACCGGCAGGGTGTCGATGGTTTTCATCTCGGTTGCTCCTGATAGAGGGATCGGGGCGTGCGTCGGCGGCGCGCAAACTCGCGGCGCGGTGGCACTGGATTCGACGGGGTGGGCGGAGACAGCGTCCCGCAGGATGCGAGGCGGTGCGGCTCGGCGGCGTTACAGAATGCCGAAGTGCTTGGCGATGCCGTCGATGGCGACAGCAAGAAGAGCGACCGCGACGAGGATCGCGACGGCGAGGACGCGCGCGGCGCGCGGGTGCCGCCGCTCGAAGAGGTCGGCGTGATCGGTGAAGCGGCTCATGAGGGTCTCGTGACGAGGGCGGTAATGGCGGTGCCGTCTGCGTTGAGCCGGGCGAGCACGAACGTGCACGCGGCGGCTATCGCGAGCGCGACAAGGTAACCGGCTACGGGATTCCATTCGAATACCCGGTCGAGCAGTGCGCCGAGGAGATCGAAGGGCGTCATCCGAGGCTCCGCAGGTACGGGCCGGCCAGATCGGCGCCGAACCAGAGCGCGCCGATCGCGACGCCGTACGCAATTGCCCATACCGAGCCTTCGATCACATAGCGCAGACGCGATACAGCTGATCGTTTGTAATTGCGCGATACAGGCGACAGGCTGTTGAGGGAAACTCGCATCAGTGATTCCTCCGTAGGTTCCGCTCGGCGAAGGTTGCGACGTTGTGCTTCGTCCGGTTGAGGATCTGATGCGCGATCGCCTCGCTGCCGACCATGGCAATCCCGAGCGCGGCCTTGCTGATCAGCATTTCCATCACGTTCGCGAGCGCGTCGGGATTTCCGTATGCGCCGCAGTTGCGCACGTAGTCGGCGATCAGTTTCTCGGCGAGGTCGCCGCATTGGGCAGGGGTTTTGAGGGTGCTCATCGGTCGACTCCGGCGATGGTGATGTGGCGAACGGGATCGGACACGGGCATCGGCGCGCGGAAACCCGCCTTCGCCAGCGCGTCGTCGACGACGGCGCGGATGCCAGACGTCAACACGGTCTTCGACGCGACCAGGTGCAGCGCGTCGATCAGGTGTGCCATCGGTTGAAGGTGCGCGTCGAGCGACCGATCGGCCGCGAGCGAGCGCGCATAAGCGTCGGCCGATTCGGTTTCGCCCGCGTCAGACGGCAATTCGCCGTACGCGAAGCTCGAATCGGCCCGCTCCTGCGCCAGTTCCTTCGCGCGCTGCAGCCATGCTTGGCCGAGCGTGTGCTTGATCTCGTGCATGTCAGGCACCTCGCGCGGCGAGAATGGTGTCGGCTTCACGTAGCCTTTGGTCGTAGAGCTTGATGACCGCCTCGCGATCGAGCGGCTTGCGCCAGGTCTTGCGCTGGAATGCGCGACATGTATGGAAGCAGCCGTTCATGAGCTCCTGAGACGGGGTTCGCATGTCCAGCGGGCAGAGATGCCGATCCTCGAGATACTTCGGGGTGTTGCGATCCTTCGTCTCTGGAAACAGCATGTCGATCGGCTTTTCCCAATCGCCGGGTTCTTCGCTGCAGAGTCCCCACGTGCAGCCGCTTGATTTGAAGCCGGGCTCATCATCGTCGTGCGCCGCATACTCGCGGCCATCAACGATGCGCTGACGAAAGCGCTTCAGCGCGGCGATGTAGCGCTCGTCCGACAGGTACAGTCCGTCGCGGTCTCTCACGCTGCACCTCGCGCGCGGAGCATGGCGTCGGCGATCGCGTATGCCTCACGTGCCATGCCGCGCATTTCTTCATCGCGGGCGCTCTTCATCGACAGCGTCAGTGGCCGCATCGCCCTCGCCGCGAAGTAGTCGCGAAGCGTCATGCCGGCGCAAGCGTGCGCGGTCGCTTCGGTATAGAGGCGGTCGCGTTCGGCCGAATCAGTGATTCCTTCAATCGCGGCTGTGCCGATGCGATGCACCGACTGTGCATCGGCAATCGGAAACGCCGGGCCGCCATGCTTCGTATTGTCCATTTCGATCCTCTTCGCGGTACTGACGGCCATCGTCAGGCAGCGCCACACGCTGCGACCTCGCCGCGATGCTCTGCGGCGGGCAGGTTTCGGCCTTGTGGTCAGATTGCCCGCCGTAGCGGGAGCGGTCGGTCAGTCGTCGAACGCGCGACGTCTCATGTGGTCGGTGCAGCGGGAAAACCCGGCGTTGCCCGCGGCGAACTTCTGGCCACATCCCGAGCAGTAGACGTTGGCGAAACGCGGCGCGGCGGCGGCGAGATCAGCGTCGGCGATGCGCTGCGCGATTTCCGCGTCGAGGGCTGCCTTGCAGACATTCCAGACCTCGTACACGTCCTCGATTCGGCCGCGACGCAGCGCGGCATCGAGCACAGCGATCTGCTCGGTCGAAAACGGCAGTACGTCGAACGTGACGGCGTCGGCGATCGCTTCGTTGCGCTCGTCGCGCTCCAGCGCGGCGTCGTCGGCCGCCGCCTGCAGCTGGTCGGCGTGTCGGTCGACCCGCACGGGCAGGGTGCGTATGTTGTGATGATGAGATCGAGGAGTGTGCATAGCGCGCTCCGTGGAAAGTAGGATTACTAATCAAATTGCAGTCTTGAATTGCAACGCTGCATGCGCAGCTCTCACTGGTGACGCCTCAGAAGAAGAACCGCCACCGGTCAGAACTGCATCACTCGCGCGCCCGACTACTCCCGGCCGTGCCGGCTCCGGGCCGCGCGAGGTTTGTGCCGATTACGACGCCATCGGTCACGTGTTGCTGGCTGTCTTGTGTCAAGTTCACTCGGGTATTGCATACCGCCGCGGTCTTCCGCAGCGTCCGTCCTGACTCACGACGCAGATCGCGCCGGCCGGTTGCTCCGCGTGTGCGGTCCCGGCTTACCTTCGATTGTTATAGAGCGGTCCGCCTGGGCGGTGGCGCGACGTCGGTGTCGCGTTGAACGAATAATCACATACGTGATTTATCACAGTCAACACAAATGTGATTTTGGCGGGAAAAGTTTGTAACAGAGGGCGGTAACGGTCCGGCAGACGCCCGTCCATTAAGCAGTTGCTGACACCAGTTGAAAGTCGCCCGGATCTGGTACTAAACTACTGTACATTCATACAGTGTTCGATGCAGAGAGACGAGGGCGACTGATGAAACAAGAAGTGAAGGTGCGTCTGCGATGCAAGCCGGGGGATTTGGCGATCGTAACGAAATGCGGGGTGTCCGATCGGATTGGGCTACTGGTGCGGGTGATTGAGCGGTGCTGGGACGGGCAGCATGACTGGCTCGTAGTCCTGCAGGGGCCGGGGGTATGGGCGCGCGGCGCTGTAACGGGGGACGTTACTCTGCGCCGGCGTGCATTGCTGAACGACTGGAATTTGACGCCTATCAGCGGGACGGGTCTTCCAGGCGAAATGGCTCGTCCGGATTCGGAAGCATCCGAAGCATCAGCGCGAACGTCTGTGCCGGCTCACCAGCCTTGTCTGCCTTGAGGATCGCATCAATCAGCGCCTTCGCGCCTGCGCTCGCGGTGACCAGCGCGGAATCGTAGCTTTCCGCGGTATCGGCCTCCGATGTCGGTTTGCCTTTCCCCTCTGCGAGCCATAGTGCGCTCACGCCGAGCGTGTCGGCAATTTGAGGGAGGCGGCGCGCGCTGTTGCGCGTTCCTGCTTCCAGATTCCCAATCGTCGACTGGGAAACGCCGGCCTTGGCGCCCAATTCCTCTTGGGATAGGCCGGCTCGGGCTCTCGCCCATTTCAGTCTGTCGGCTAGCGTGTACATATCACAATCGTAATAGAACGACCCATTCGATTTGTGTTGACCCAAGCAAACACAAATGTGATACTGGGTCATGGACATCCAAAAAGCCGTCTCCGATCTCCTTGGTTCGGGGCTCACCCAATCCCAGCTGGCCGGTCTTATTCCGTGCTCGCAATCCCTCATCTCCGCGCTTCTCAGGGGAGCCCGCGGCTCGCGTGTTTCGTTTGCGATCGCGAGTCGCGTGATGGCCCTGCATGCGGAGCGGTGTGCGTCTGTGAACGAGAGCGCGTGAAGGGGGGTGTCCCTGGGATGAACGACGTTCGGTCTGCCCAGATTTTTGTGGCGTAGCCGATGCGTTCATCGCGGCAGGGCTGTCTTCTCCAATGTTGGCCAGGTGTGGACCTGGCCTTTATTTCGAGCTCGGCCCAACTGGGTAAGCAAGTGGGTAATCAACTGGGTAACGATTGATTTTTCATATGAACCAGCCAGAAATCAGGATGTTTGCGCTGTGGACGCCGGCCGCCACGCTTCCCGAGAGCGAGATCGAGGCGATGACGTTCGAGGAGTGCCTGGCGAAGGCACTCGAGATTGGCGTCACGCGCTTCGATCGAAAGACGCTCGCGAAGAAATCGAAGATCCACTATCCGCATCTCGGCGATCTGATCGCCGGTCGCCGTCCATTTCCCGCGACGAAACTGCACCTGTTCTGCATGTTCAGCGGTTGCGACTATCCGCGGCAGTGGCTCGCCATCCAGGAGCGCAAGGCGATCGAGGAATACCGCCGGCTCAGCCAGCAGGCGATCGGCGAGTTCGTCCAGCAGGCATTCGGCCAGCGGCAGGTGGCGGCATGACGGTCACGATCAGCCGGCGCGACATCGGCAAGGACTTCGTCCGCAAGCTCGGACGGCCCATGACCTACCTCGGCCTCGTCGAGGAAAAGCACCTTTTCATCTTCCGCGATCCCCCGCAGGACTATCTCGCGTTCCGTCCGGACCAGCTCTGGATGCTCGAGCGCGTGCGGCCCGAGGCGGCGCCGATCGACAACGAGAAGGAGGGCAGCACGTGCTGATCCATCTGTTCGAGCGCGCGGCGTTCCGCGCAGGCTGGCGCGCCGCGCGCGCAGGCATCCCATTTCACGAGAACCCGCTGCGCGGCCCGCTCGCGTGCTTCTCGCGGCAGTGGGGGGGCGGCTGGGCGGCGGCGAATGACTGCCCGCGGGCGTACAACGTCTACGACTGGGAGCAGGGCATCTGCTCGACGTCGGCTGAACCGTATCGGGACGCCGCATGAGCACGCCGACCAGTTGGAATCCTCGATTTCTCGCATACGCGCAATCGCGCGGAATGACGCCCGAGCAAGTGTGCGAGGCCGACCGTGTCGCGTTTCCCGGTGGCCGCATGGCGGGCTTCATCTGTTGGAACAGCACGCGGGTTCGGGAATTCGTGGCCGAGACGGGTGTCGACCGCCGCGACGTGACGCGCCTCGGTTCCTACGACGCATGGTTGGCAGCGCGCTTCGGCGCCGCTCAGCTCGAACTGCAGTTGGAGGTCGCATGACGTGGGCGCACGATGACCTCGCCAAGGATCTCGCCGCGCATCTTCGCGGCGCGTCCGATCGCCTCGTGTGGACCGACATGCAACTCGGGCCGGCCGGCTCGCCGCGGCCCGACGTCTACACGGTGCCATGCTCGTTCGCGCGGTTCCAGCCGGTCGCCTACGAATGCAAGATCAGCGTCGCCGACTTCCGGCGTGACGTGACGGCGGGGAAGTGGACCTCCTACCTGCGCTTCGCCGCCGGCGTGATCTTCGCTGCGCCGGCCGGGCTGCTGAAGAAAGAGGACATCCCCGCCGGCTGCGGCCTGATCGTGCGCGGGCCGGACGGCTGGCGCTCGCTGAAGGGGCCGACGCTGAAGAACATGGAGAACCTGCCGCGCGACGCGTGGATCAAGCTGATCATCGACGGCATGGGGCGGCTCGCAAACACGAACCTTGAGCAACTGCGGGTCGGCCTTCATAGCGAATGGTCGATCGAGAAGACGCTCCGCAAGCGGCTCGGCGACATCGTCGCGGATGCGATGCGCGATCGGTTGCATGCCGAGCGCCGCCTGAAGCTGGCCACCGACCGACTGCAGGGGCTCGCGGAGGAAGCCGAAAGCGAGCGGCGACTGATCCTCGATCGTGCGAAGGAGGATGCGAAACGCGACGCGGCGCAGGTTGACGGCGCGCGTGTCGAGCTGGCACGTGCGCTTGGGCTGCCTGAGAGCGCGAGCGCAGCGCGGATCGCCATGGCATGCAGAGAAGCCGCGCGCCGGCTCAGTGCCGAACCCGAGATCAGGCGGCTCCGTCAGCAGCTCGAGCGCGTCCAGGTCGCGATCGAGTCGGCTGCCGAGCCGCTGCCGCATATCGCGCGGGAGGGTGCATGAGCGGCCAACAACTCGACTTTCTCGCCGCCGGTGCACAGCGCCTGCAGATGACCGAGTCCATCGAGCTCACGATCCAGTCGATGCAGGCCTACGGGCCCGAGCATGACCACTGGGGGATTGCCTGGTCTGGCGGGAAGGATAGCACCGCGACGCTCACGATCATCTGCTGGCTGATCGACACCGGCAGGATCGCCGCGCCGAAGACCTTGACGGTCTTCTATGCGGACACCCGGCAAGAGCTTCCGCCGCTCGCGATCTCAGCGTTGAGGATCATGGACGAGCTTCGCGACCGTCGCATCCAGGTCGAAGTCGTGCGCGCGCCGCTCGACAAGCGGTTCATGGTTTACATCCTCGGCCGCGGCGTTCCGCCACCCAACAACAACACACTGCGCTGGTGCACGCGGCAGATCAAGATCGATCCGATGGAAGAAGCGTTACGCCGCCGCCTCGATGGCGTCGATGGCGGGATCCTGATGATCACCGGTGTGCGTCAGGGCGAAAGCGCGATACGCGATCGTCGCATCGAAATGAGCTGCGGCAAGGATGGCGCCGAGTGCGGCCAAGGCTGGTATCAGCAGGTGCTGCCGAACGCGCGCGGCCTGCGCGGTCGCATTGCGACGCTCGCGCCGCTGTTGCACTGGCGAGTCTGCCACGTCTGGGAATGGCTCAAGCATTGGGCGCCAGAAGCCGATTTCGGCGACTGGTCGACGCGCGCGATCGCGGATGCATACGGCGGCGACGAAGCTGAAGAGCTGAACGCACGCACGGGCTGCATCGGCTGCCCATTGGCACAGGAAGAGAAGGCGCTGGAGACGGTGCTTCGTAGTTCCCAGTGGTCCTATCTCGCTCCGTTGCGCGGCATCAAGCCGTTGTGGCGTGAGCTGCGTGAGCCGCACCATCGCCTGCGGAAGCCGGGACTCGAGAAGCTGAAGGGCGGCGGCGTTGCGAAGAACCCGCAGCGCTTGGGCCCGCTCACGTTCGAGGCGCGGCTGATGGCGCTCGACCGAATCCTTTCAATCCAAAACGAATGCAACCGCGTTGCGCATGCTACGGGCCGACCGATGATCGACCTGATCGACGCAGAGGAAGAGGCTCGTATCCGCGAGCTGATCGCAGCACAGACCTGGCCGCAAGGATGGGAGGGTGACGAGCCGACCGGTGACGTCATCCTCGACGTCGTGTATGCGAACGGCGCGGTGCAGCCGCGGTTGTTTTCGGAAGAGGAATACGTGTGAACGACCTCCCGAATCCTCTCACCTACCGCTTTCGCATTGAGGGCGTTTCGATGCCGTAT
The DNA here is from genome assembly GCF_002925705.1 of Burkholderia anthinoferrum. Classification (NCBI taxonomy): domain Bacteria; kingdom Pseudomonadati; phylum Pseudomonadota; class Betaproteobacteria; order Burkholderiales; family Burkholderiaceae; genus Burkholderia; species Burkholderia anthinoferrum. Next base: position 313,588 of record NZ_LFZP01000032.1, on the reverse strand, counting down.
CATCGATTTTTTCGTCGGGCGACCGGTGCGCACCGGTGCGTCATTACCTTCTGCCAGGTGACGCGTGCCCGGCTCCTCTTTATGGCGGAGCAAGGACGCAGATATGTCGGAAAACAAGGATCAACCACTACCGCTCGAGCTGCTGATCGAAGCGCGACCGGAGATCATGGTTGCGCCCACGAGCGATGGGAAGGTCGAGATCATCGTCAATTCGATGGACGTCGATTCGCAACAGGTCGTGCGCGAAGAGGTCGTGTTTCCGCTCGAATGCGCGGAGTAAGTTGCCGAAGCGCTGATTGCGCTCGCCAAGCGGCACAAGTAACACACGCGTGGCCGGCGCTCTCTGAACGGGGGGCGCCATGAACTACTACCCCCATCACATCGGCGATTTCCGGTCCGGCACGGTCAACATGACCCGTGTCGAGCGCTGGATTTATCGCGACCTGATCGACGTCTACTACGACACCGAGAAGCCACTCCCGCTCGATCTCGACGCAGTGTGTTATGCCGTCGGCGTCAGCTCCGAGGAGGAGCGTCGCGCGGTTGCCAATCTGCTGCGCTTCAAGTTCACCCAGACCGACGCCGGGTATGTGCACGATCGTTGCGAAATCGAGATCGCGGCGTACCGTTCGCGCGCAGAAACTGCCCAAGAGAACGGGAAGAAAGGCGGCCGGCCGAAGAAGCGAACAGGTAGCGGGTCGGGTACCAAACCTAACCCATCCGGAACCCAAGAAAAACCCACTGGGTTTTCTCCGGGTTCCCATCCGGATGCTAGCTGCCCCCCAGACATAACCGGTTCTAAAACTAACCAAGAACCAACAACCAATAACCAAGATGTAAACCCAAGCGGCGGCGGCACAGCACAGGCAGTAGCGCGCGATGACGTGCCGATCGCCGCCGCCGCTTTCGTCGAAATCCTTCGCTCGTCGGGCGTCGGCTTCGCCGCCGATGACGCGCGGTTGGCGAGCTGGCCCGGGCGCGGCGTGACGGCGGATGACCTGCGTTCGGCCATCGCGACGGGCCGCAAACGCCGTGAGCGCGAGCGCTCCGAGCAGCCGCTGAACCTCGGCCTGCTCGAGCTGATCCTCGGCGACATGCTCGCCGCGCGCGCCGCGAAACCCGCAACGGGGACGCGCACCGTCGGCGACTGGTGGCGCTCGTGGACCGGCATCGTCGAGCACGGACTCGCGCTCGGTGTCGAGCAGGGCCGCGACGAGCCTCCGTTCGATTTCAAGCTGCGCGTGTTCGATGCCGCGGGCGACGGCCCGTGGTGGGACGACCACAACCGCGCGTTTCGCAACACTGCTGGCCCGGTCGCGGCCGGCGCTTTGATGGGGGAAGGGCGATGAACTGCAAACCCGGCGATCTGGCGTACATGACCGCCTCCGACTTTCCGGAAAACGTGGGCCATGTCGTCAAGGTGACGAACGATGGTTTCGAAGGCGACGGCGGATGGGTCTGGGTGATCGAGTCGACAGTCCCGCTGAAGGGCTGGATTTCGGGCACGCAGCAAGTCAGCACGTCGCGCACGCTCGGCGCGCTTGATGCCGAGCTACGCCCGATCAGCGGTGTGCCGATGACCGACGACATCGAAGACGAGGTGACGGCATGAAGCGGATCACGAAAGCGATGAAGCAGGCCGGCGGCCATCGCTACTGCTGCGATGCGCACAAGCCGGCCGAGACGGCGGTGCGGCCCGCGAGCGAGGTGCGGGCATGAACGCACATCAACGCCGTATCGTGCGCCGGGCTCTCCTGCGAGTGCGCGCCGCGCGCCTCTCTCCGTACGAGGTCGTCCGCTTGGCCGCTCAGCAATTCGCTACCACCATTCGGCTCCCGTTCGACATGGTGACCGGTGAGCGTGCGGCTAGGGGAAAGCAATGACCCAGCAATCCCTCATCACGACCTCGCCGATCATGCAGCGCGTCGAGTTCGTCGTTCCCGGCGCGCCGGTCGCGAAGGGGCGCCCGAAGTTCGCACGCCGCGGCGCGCACGTCACGACCTACACGCCCGAGAAGACGGAGCGTTACGAGAACCTCGTGAAGATGGCCGCCCGCGCGGCGATGCGCAGCACCGAGCCGTACGCCGGCCCGATCCGTCTGATCGTGCACATCGGCCTGCCGATCCCGGCGAGCTGGTCGATGAAGCGCCAGGGCGAGGCGGCCGCCGGCGCCATCGGCGCGACGAAGAAGCCGGACGCCGACAACGTTGTCAAGGCGTTGAAGGACGGCATGAACGGGGTGGTGTACGTCGACGATGGCCAGGTCGTCGACCTCTGGGTGTCGAAGCGCTACGCGCGCACGCCGGGCGTGCGGATCGAGGCGATCGAGTTGAATTTGAAGTCAGCATAAGGAGCGGGCCTTGAAAGCAAAAAGCAAACTCACCATCAACGGGCTGATCGGCGCGATGAAGCCCGGCGTCCGGTACTCGGCGCACGACCTTGCCCGCCGCACGAAGCATCCCGTTTCGTCGGTGCGCCAGCTGCTGTCGCTCGACGTCGCGCTCGCGCGGCTCGACTGCCATTCGGCGGCCCGCGGCCGCATGTACTCGCTGGCGGGCACGAGCCGCTCACCGGGCACGCACGTCGACACGCGCATCCGGCCCGACTTCACGAGCAACCTGTCGGGCTACATGGCCGAGCTCAACACGCGCCAGGCGCTGGCGACGATGACGCGGGGTGGCCGGTGATCGCCATCTTCGAGAACACGCAGCAGGCGCTGCACGTCAGCTTCCTGGTGACGTCGCTGCCGCCGCGGCAGAAGCAGCAGTTCCGCCTGGCGCTGATCCAGATCCTCGAATCGGTCGGCCGTCTCACTGACCGGCAGGCTGAGTTTCTCGAATATCTGTACGGCAGCTCGTCGGGCACGATCAACTTCGACGGCCTGAGCGGTGACGAAATCCGGGCCCAGTGCGCGATGGTTGTCGGTGCGGTGCGCGATCACCTGCTGAAGCCGGAACGCAACGCGGTGTGGCTGCGATACGCCTGCGGGATGCCGGCGCGGCCGGCGAGCGCCACGCGCGCGGCAGACCCGGGAATCCCGCCGTCGGTCGAGTGGAAGCGGGCGCTCGTTGAGATGCGGACGTACCTGCGGCCGTCGCTCACCGTGACGAACGGCAAGGCAATCATGGCGCTGATCGCCGGCCATTCGCAGGCGCGGCTGCGGCAGGACGGGTTGTCGTATCGGGAAATTTCCGAGGAGACGCACGTCACGGTGCGCACTCTCGAGCGGAACGCGCAGATCATCCGGAAGCGCCTCGTCGAGCTGGAGCACCAGGCTGTGAAGCGGCTGACGCCGCTGTTCGAGCGAAACAACGTGACGATTGCGGAGTCCGTTGAGGCGTAAGGGGTACAGCGAAAATACCCCTTGCAAATGTGGCGGATGGGGTGTAAATTTTCGCCAGATTGCAGAGTTGCGACCGAAGCCCGCTGAGCCGACAAGCCAGTGGGCTTTTTCATTGTGGTGTGCCGCGCTATACTCGACTCGGCCTTAGCTGCGCCGGCGGGGAAGACGTGGCGAGGCGATCAGCCAGCGCGCCGAAAGGTGCAGACGGGTTTCCGCCGCCCTGCTGGCACCAGACATGTTGAGCCCGCTGAGCGAAAGCCAGCGGGCTTTTTGTTTGCTATGCGTTCCACCCACGCCACACGGGTTGGCTCATTTCGCAGGTTGCTACCCACTCACCGAGTTCGTCGAAAAGCTGCTGCGCGCGGTCTTCGTCAATGTTCCCACTGTCGAGTTCGCCCCAGATGAACTCGAAGAAGCCGCCGAGCCCGGTCGGGTACTTCACGTAGTCTTGGTCGAAATTGGCGTAGAGAAATGGATTGCCTTCCTTGTCCGAATCTCCGTTGATGGCGAGATGCTGAACGTGCCAGCCGGTGTCGATTTTGCGAAGGCGAAGCGTTTCCGAGTGTCCCCAGCGCTTCGTGTGGTACTTGAATCTATATTCGCGATCCATCTCGGTGGTCTCCCGTGATAGGTGCCCGCTGAGCCGGAACCAGCGGGCCTCTTTGTTACAGGTTCTCGAGCTCGTTCGTTGCCGTCTTGACCGCTGCGGCAATCAGCTTGCCGAGCGCATCCCCGTGCTTCTCTGGATCATTCAGCCAAGCGGGCGGTGCTACGGGGCTGAAAATCCCCGTTTCGAGAACAGCCTTCACGAGTTCTACTGCTCGATTCTTTGCGTCAGCACGTGACATAGCATTAACCCCGTAGCGTGAGCCGGTGGATTCCGGCACGACGATTCTACGCCGACCGCTTGCCCCACCTGAGTCCGCGATAAACGTGCCTCGTTCGAAGCGAACAGAAGTCGCTCCGGTGACGCGTGCGCCGCGGCCTGCGCCGCCGGACATCCTCTTCGACGACTCGAACTGGATTCAGCGCATCGCGCCGGCCGACGGCGTTGCCGAGTGGGTGAACGAGACGCTCTTGCGCGACGGCGCGCCGCTGCACAACCCTGATCACGAGCACCTGATTGACGCTGACGTCGCCTACCTCTGGGCGGCCGTCGAGAACGTGCGCCAGATGCGGCGCGTCGTCGGCCAGTGCGAAGAGGTGGCGATTCGCGCCGGCGGCTGGCAGCGCGCCAGGCAGGAACAGCAGTACCTCGAATGGTTCGGCCGCGTGCCGACGTTCCTGATCACACTCGACGCGCACTACGCGCGCGAATGCAGCGACCTGCAGTGGTGCGCGCTCGTCGAGCATGAGCTGTATCACATCGGCCAGCGTACCGACGAGTTCGGCGCGCCAGCCTTCACGAAAGACGGCATGCCGAAGCTCGGTATCCGCGGGCACGACGTCGAGGAATTCGTCGGCATCGTCCGGCGCTACGGCGTGGCCGGCGGCGCCAGCGACACGGCGAAGCTCGTCGCCGCAGCCCAGCGCGCGCCCGAGGTCGGCCATGCCGACATCGCGCGTGCTTGCGGAACCTGCATCCTGCGGGCCGCATAACCCGACCGTTTTCCCGCTATGGCAGCACTTCCCGACGCGATCAAGGTGTTCATCGTGCAGTCGCTGGCGTGCTTCGACACGATCTCGCGCACCGCCAAGGCCGTGCGCGACGAGTTCGGCGTCGAGGTGTCGCCGCAGCAGTGCGAGCGCTACGACCCGACGAAGAGGGCGGGCGAGACGCTCAGCAAGAAGTACCGCGAGATCTTCGAGCGCACGCGCGCGGAGTTCCTCAATGACACATCCCGCATCGGTGTGTCGCACCGCGCGGTGCGCCTGCGTGCGCTCGACCGAGCCGTCACGGAAGCGGAGCGACGCAACAACCTGCCGCTGATGGCGCAGCTGCTCGAACAGGCTGCGAAGGAATCCGGCGACGCCTACACGAACCGGCGCCGCCTCGAACACACTGGGGAGAACGGCGGCCCGATCGAGAACAGGACGGTCGTCGTCGATGAAAGCCAGGTCGCAGCCGCCGTCGCCAAACTCGAAGACGAGTATTGACCCCGCCATCGAGCGGGCCGTCCTGAAGGCGAAATGCGAGCGGGATCACCTGTTCTTCAGCCGGTACTTCTTCAAGCACCGGCAGGCGATCAAGTTCCGCGTCAACTGGCACCACGTGCTGATCGCCGACACGGTGCAGCGCGTGATCGACGGCACGCTGAAGAACGTCGTCATCAACGTGCCGCCGGGCTCGTCGAAGACCGAGCTGGTCGCGATCAACCTGATCGCGCGCGGCCTCGCGCTGAACCCGCGTGCGCGATTCCTGCACATCAGCTACTCGGACGACCTCGCGCTGCTGAACAGCGAGACGGCGCGCGACATCGTCGCATCCGACGAGTACCAGGCGCTCTGGCCGCTCAAGGTGGCCGACGACGCGAAGTCGAAGAAGCGCTGGAACGTGCTCGTCGACGGAAAGAAAGCCGGCGGCGTGTACGCGGTATCTCTCGGCGGGCAGATCACGGGTTTCCGCGCCGGCCACATGGCCGAGGGCTGGCAGGGCGCGATCATCATCGACGACCCGCTGAAGGTCGAAGACGCGTACAGCAAGACGAACCGGGACAAGGCCAACCGCAAGCTGCAGTCGACCGTGAAGAGCCGAAAGGCGAGTCCGGACACGCCGATCATCGTGATCATGCAGCGGCTCGCCGAGGAAGACCCGACGGGCTTCATCAAGGCGCGTAAGCTGCCGGGCGACTGGGAGTTCATCGAGATCCCGGCGCTGATCACGGACGAGTACGTCGCGAAGCTGCCGGCGCACATCCGCGACCGCGTCGAGCGCGACGAGCGGGACGAGGATGGCCGGTACAGCTACTGGCCGTACAAGGAACCGCTGCAGGAGCTGCTCGCGTCCGAGAAGGCCGACGCGTACGTCTTCAACGGCCAGTACATGCAGCGTCCGTCCCCGCTGGGCGGCGGGATCATCCAGAGCGGCAAGTTTCTGCGCTACGGCGCGCTGCCGCAGTTGCAGTACCGGAAGATCTTCGCCGACACGGCGCAAAAGACCGCCGAGCGGAACGACTACAGCGTGTTCGAGTGCTGGGGCTTGGGCTACGACAACCGCGTGTACCTGATCGACCTGGTGCGCGGGAAGTGGAAGGCGCCCGAGCTGAAGCGCCGCGCGATCGACTTCTGGAACAAGCACGCGGCCATCGGCGCCGACGATCCGGGCGCGCCGGTGCTGCGCCAGATGAAGGTCGAGGACAAGTCCAGCGGCACCGGGCTGATTCAGGACATTCAGGCCGAGGGCGGCATCCCGATCGAGGGCATCGAACGCGTGAAGGACAAGCTGACGCGCGTCATGGACGTCGTCAGCCAAATCGACGCCGGCAACGTCGGTGTGCCGCTGGATGCCCCATGGGTCAGCGATTTCTTGACCGAGTGCGACTCGTTCACGGCTGACGACACGCACATGCACGACGACCAGATCGATCCGATGGTCGACGCAATCAACGACATGCTGGGAGGCGCGAAGGACCTGTCGGTCTGGGAGCGGCTTGCCGGTTAAGCACGACAGGATTTCCCGGAATGTCGAAACGGAAGCAACAGACGCGGCCGCCGCGCGCGCCGGCGACGACGCACGCCCATCGCACGGTGGACTCGTTCGCCAACTTCGAAGCGCGGTTGGGATGGGGCGCCGACAACCAGGCATCGGCAGCGCAGTACACGCTGACGTACCAGAGCCGCAACCGCGTCTGGCTGGAAGCGGCGTATCGCGGATCGTGGATCGTGCGCGCTGCGGTGGACGCGATCCCGGAGGACATGACCCGCAAGGGCATCGAGATGTCCGGGCTCGACCCGACCGACGTGTCGAAGATGGAGACGGCGCTCACGCGCAAGGCTATCTGGGACCAGCTCTGCGACACCGGCAAGTGGGCGCAGCTGTACGGCGGCGCGATCGCGGTGATGCTGATAGACGGCCAGGACATGTCGCAGCCGCTTCGGCGCGAGACCATCGGGAAAGGCCAGTTCAAGGGCCTGCTCGTGCTCGACCGTTGGATGGTTGCGCCGCCGGTCGGCGAAGTCGTGACCGAGTTCGGCCCCGATCTCGGCATGCCGAAGTTCTACGACGTGCTGCCGACGACGATCGGGTTGCCGCAGGGGCGCATTCACCATTCGCGCGTGCTACGAATGGAAGGCGAGGCACTGCCGTACTACCAGCGCATCAGCGAGAACGGCTGGGGCTTGTCGATCCTCGAGCCGATGTGGGATCGGCTGATCGCGTTCGACAGCGCGACGGTCGGTGGCGGCCAGCTCGTCTACAAGGCACATCTGCGCACGCTGAGCGTCGAGAAGTTGCGCGAGATCATCGCGGCCGGCGGCCCGGCGCTCAACGGCCTGCTGAAGCAGGTAGAGATGATCCGGCTCGGGCAGTCGAACGAGGGCATCACCCTCATCGACTCGACCGACAAGTTCGAGACTCACCAGTACTCGTTCAGCGGGCTGTCCGACGTCATGCAGCAGTTCGCGATGCAGCTCAGCGGCGCGACGGGCATTCCGCTTGATCGACTGTTCGGCCAGCAGCCGGCCGGCCTGAGCGACACCGGCGAAGGGTCGCGCCTGCTGTATCACGAGAAGGTGCACACGCGGCAGGAGCGTCGGCTGCGCAACCCGCTGCACGGACTGCTTGACGTGATGTGTCGGTCGGAAATCGGGCAGCCGTTGCCCGAGGACTTCTCGTACGAGTTCAACCCGCTGCAGGAGATGTCGGCCGCCGAGAAGGCGGAGATCGGCAACAAGACGGTCGACTCGGTGACGAAGGCCGTCGACGCCGACCTGATCCCCCGCAGCCAGGGCATGCGCGAGCTGAAGGCGTCGTCGCCCGACACCGGCATGTTCGGCGACATCCCCGACGAAGCAATCGAGCAGGCCGAGCGCGACGAGCAGGGCGAGGATCCGCCGGGCATTGACCCGACGCTTCCGCTCGGCCCGACGCCGGGCGCGGCCGCACGCACGAACGATTCTCTGCTTCGCAGGCTTTTCCGACGTCGATGATCCTCACCCTCGATCGAAAGCGCGACCGGCGCAAGAATCCTGTCCGGCTGAGCGGTGCCGAGCGGCAGTACGGCAGCCAGTTGCGAAAGATCGCCCACCAGGTTGGCGTGCTCGTGAACGGCTTTCCGGCCGATGACGCGTCGTATGCGCCGACGATCGAGGAACTGCTGCGGCGGTACGCCGAGGCGCTCGCGCCGTGGGCCGAGGCGACCGCGGCGCGGATGATCGCCGACCTGAACCGGCGCGACGAGCAGATGTGGATGAAGCAGGCCGCCGACATGTCGCGCGCGCTGCGCGAAGAGATCCGCGGGGCGGCCACCGGCGAGACGATGCGTGCGCTCTTGTCCGAGCAGGTGCGGCTGATCAAGTCCATCCCGCTCGACGCAGCCGAGCGTGTGCACCGGCTGACGCTCGAAGGAATCGTCGACGGCGCGCGCGCCGCGCAGATCTCGAAGGCGATTCAGGAGTCCGGGCAGGGCGCGAAGAGCCGGGCCGACACGATCGCGAGAACCGAGGTCAGTCGCACGGCCGCGACGCTCACCGAGGCGCGTGCCATCGACGTCGGCAGTCCCGGCTACTTCTGGCGGACATCGGGTGACTCCGACGTCCGCGAAGACCATCGCGAGCTGGAAGGCAAGTTTTTCACATGGGACAAACCACCGATCGCAGACAAGCGGACCGGCGCGCGGGCGCATCCGGGCTGCATCTACAACTGCCGGTGCTGGGCGGAAGTGGTTTTGCCGGCGGACTGATGTCGTGAGATTGAACGGGCCGGCCGGCGTCGGCCTCCGCTTTGAGTAGTTGCCGGGCCGAGCCCGCATGACCCAACAGGCCCATGGCAAAGCATCTGCATATCTACTTCCACACGTATGACGCGTCGTGGGAGGAGTCGAAACATCCACGATCCGCGAACGGTCAGTTCGGATCAGGCGGTGGTGCCGGGGCAGCGGCCGCACCGACGACGCTGAAAGGGGACGAGCTGGGTGACTTTACCAGCATGAAGGAGCTGCGCCAGAAGGCGATCGCCTACGGCAAGCAGTTCGCCGGGAAGAAGTTCAAGAACGTGGCGACGGGCAACCAGATCGAGGTGACGAACGGCGGGATACGGCACACCGTGGCGACCGGCCACGATGAGGTGCTGCGTTCCATTCCTGTCTTGCCGGACCTGCTGACGAGAGCTCGACTCATCGACTCGCAGCCCGATAAGCGTGGCGATCCGAACGTGAAGGCGGTCGAGACGTACTCAGCTCCGCTCAAGCTGGACGGCAAGAGCTATCGGGCGGTGATTACGGTGAAGGTGTTCTACGACGGCCATCGGTACTACAACCAGGGCCTGGTGCGGGAAGGGGAATAGGGCCAGTCGTCGTTTAAATAAGGCACCCCCTGCCTTTCGGCAGTCGGCTCACCTCCGGCGACCGTCCCTGTCCGCATTATAGCCAAGTCCGGATGGCGTGCGAAATCCTTGCCGAATCATCGACTTACTTCCAAATCGTTCCAGATGCGAACTATTCGAATTCCAACGGCGGACCACGCCTGTAGCTGCGGTGCGGGTGCCGCCCGCGCTCGCGCGCATACCCGCGACGGCATCACTGCATCGGGCGTGTACGCGACTGAGCAGCTCGGCGAGCGGCAGTCGATCACGCCTGAAGGCTTCCTGCTCTGCGAGGCCGTGCCGATCGCGCGCGTCGGCGCGCAGGACTACGCCTATTTCGAGCTGCCCGAGATCGAGGCGAAGGACGGCGTCATCGTCGCCGAGCGCACGGCCGACGTGCTGTTCAGCCCCGAGACGCTCGCGAGCTTCGAAGGCAAGCCGATCACGATCGACCATCCGCCGGATTTCGTGACGCCGGCGAACTACATGTCGGTGGCGCGCGGCACGGTCCGCAACGTGCGGCAAGGCGAGGGTGACCAGGCCGAGCTGATGCTCGCCGACCTGCTGATCACCGACGCCGAGGCGATTCGCCGCGTCCAGAGCAAGGGCGCGGACGCGCTCACTCAGGTCAGCAACGGCTACGACGCCGACTACGAACAGATTGCGCCTGGGCGGGCGCGACAGGTGGTGATCGTGGGCAACCATGTCGCCCTCGTGAAAAGCGCCCGCTGTGGCCCCGTGTGTTCGATCGGGGATAGCAGTTCCAACCTACTCCCGACAGGAGATACAAGCATGGCAACCAAGAAAGGCTCCAAGTTCGTCGACGCGTTGCGCAAGGCGTTCATGACGCGCGATTCCGAAGCGTTCGAGAAGGTCGCGAGCGAGATGACCGGCGACGAAGGCGGCGAGGGCGGCGACGGCCAGCCCCAGATTCACATCCACATGCCCGGCACCGGCGTCGATCCGAAGCCGGCTGTCTCCCCGACGGGCGACGAAGGCGCGGGCGGTGGTGAAGGCGATCCGCTCAAGCAGGTGCTCGATGCGATCCAAGCCACCAACGGCAAGATCGATGCGCTCGCCGATCGCGTGACGAAGCTCGAAGGCGGCGGCACGCAGACGGGTGACGAGGATCCCGATCCCGAAGACGATCCCAATCCGACGATGGACGAGGATCCCGATCCGAAGGCCGCGAAGACCGGCGACAGCGCCGCGCTGCGCGACCAATTTCAGGACGCGCTCTCGCGCGCCGAGATCCTCGCGCCGGGCGTTCGACTGCCGACGTTCGACGCGAAGGTCGCGCGAAAGAAGACGGTCGACGCCATCTGCGTGCTGCGCCGGCGCGCGCTGCGCGCCGCGCTGGACAACGAGAACGCCGAACTTGTCAAGTCGGTGGTCGGCGGCGCGAACGTGGCCAGCATGACCTGCGATTCCGTCGCGGCGTTCTTCAACGCAGCGTCGGAGGTCGTGCGCAGCAAGAACTCCGGCGTCACGCAGCGCCGGACGAACGATTCCGCTCAAGCCGAGCGGAAAGACATCAACGCAATCCACGCGGAATTCTGGAAGGTCCGCAAGTAAGGAGCCGACATGCCCTCGTTGCAAGCTTATCAATATCGCATGCCGGCAGGCTTTGCCGGTGACCTCCAGCGCGCCGAAGTCGCCACGGTCGAGACGCAGCTGATCGACCCGGCGGCACCGCCGACGGCGTTCGGCGTTCCCGTGAAGATGGTGAACGGCAAGATCCAGCCGATCAATAATGCTGCCGACACGGCGGCGCTCGTCTACGGCGTGAATCTGCGCGCGTATCCGATCCAGGGCAACGGCACGGATCCGCTCGGCACGTCGACGCCGCCGACGAGCGGCGCGACCGACATCCTGAAGCGCGGCTACTTCAACGCCGCGCTCGGCGGCACCGCGCCGGCCACGAAGAGCGGTACGGTGTACGTGCGCGTCGCGGCGGCCGCGGCCGGCAAGCCGCTCGGTGGTTTCGAAGCGGCCGCAGACGGCACGAACACCGTCGCGATGCCCTCGAACTGGTACTTCACCGGTCCGGCCGACGCTTACAGCATCGTCGAGATCGCCGTCAACATCTGATCCGGCGCTGAACAGCGCTTCACCCGAAGCCCCGCAATCGCGGGGCTTTTGCATTTCTGGAGCCATTACATGGACATGTCCGAACTGAAGCACCTGCGCCGGGCCGGGGCCTCGATCCCGATGTCGGCGGCCGTCGCGGATGCGACGCGCCGGCTGGTCCGCGCACGTACGCAGGACCAGCAGTACACCTACGATCGCGCGACGATCGACTCGACCGGCGCGTTCCTCGTCGGCCAGCTCGAACGCCTCGACCCGACGCTCAACGAGCCGCTCGTCGAGTACACCTGGTCGCGCGACATCTACATCCGCAGCGACGTGTCGGCGGCTGACGAAGTCGCGTCGTTCACGAACTCGGCGTTCGGGATGAGCGGCGGCATCAACCCGAACGGTCTGAACTGGATCTCGAACGAGGGCAACGCGATCGCTGGCCCGTCGGTCGACATCGGCAAGACGCCGCAGCCGATGCGTCTGTGGGGCGCCGAGGTCAAGTACACGGTGCCCGAGCTCGTGAAGTCCCAGGCGCTCGGCATGCCGATCGACTCTCAGAAAGTCGAAGCCATGAACATGAAGCGCAACATGGACCTCGACCAGATCGTCTACTACGGCGATCCGCAACTGAACTTCACCGGCCTGGTGAACTCGATCGGCGCCGTCGGAAGCGTTTCGAACGTTGCGAACGGTGCGGCCGGCACGCCGCAGTGGAACACGAAGACGCCGGACGAAATCCTGAAGGACGTCAACGAAATCCTGACGTCGGCGTGGCAGGCCACCGGCTGGAAGGTGAAGCCCAATCGCCTGATGCTTCCGCCGGCCACGCTCGGTGGTATCGCATCGCGCATCATCAGCAATGCCGGCAGCAAGTCGATCCTGACCTATCTGCTCGAGAACAACATCTGCACGCAGCAGGGCACGCCGCTGGAGATCCTCGAGCTGAAGTGGCTGATCGGTGCCGGCGCGGGCGGCACGCAGGGGCAGCTCGGCACCGTGGACCGGATGGTCGCGTACAACAGCGACAAGAAGTACGTCCAGTTCCCGATGACGGACCTGCAGCGTACGCCGCTCGAGTACCGCTCGCTCTACCAGATCACGACCTATTGGTCGCGGATCGGTCAGGTCGAGTGGCGCTACGGCACGACGGCTGCATATCGGGACGGGATCTGACATGGCGAAGATCAACGTTCTGACGGCGTTCACGATCCGGCTGGCCCACGAGGGCGAGGAAGTCATCCGTCGCGTCGAGGCCGGCGTGCAGGAGGTCGAGGACTTCATCGCCGACCACTGGTACGCGAAGGCGCACACGGGCCCGCTGCCGGAGAAATCCGGCGATTCGGGTGGGGCGCAAGACGGCGAGGCGGATCAGGCCGCCGCGCTGGCAGCGACCAAGGCCGATCTTCAGGCCGAGTCGGACCGCCTCGAAAAGCTGCGTGTCGAGCTCGACACGTTCAGCAAAGGTCTGGACGAACGCGCGGCGGCGCTCGATGCGCGTGAAGCTGCTGTTGCGGCGAGCGAGCAGGATCTTGCCGCGCGGGTCGCGGCCTTCGAGGCAGCCCAGAAGGACGCCGCGGCGGCCGCGAAGGATGGCGCGGCCGACAGCGCGACCCAGAAGTCCGGCAGCGGGAAGAAGGCATAATGGCCTCCCGGCGCCGCGCCATGCACGCGCGCGCCGGGCATCCGCATTTTGGCAAGGTGACACGTGGATATCGCCCAGTTCCGACAGTCTTTCCCCGAGTTCAACGACACGACGACGTACCCCGACTCGCTCGTCCAGTTCTGGATGACCGTCGCGGTGTCGCTCGTCAACGCTGACCGGTGGGGCGAGCTGACCGATCTGGGTATCGCGCTCGTCACCGCGCACCACCTCGCGCTCGCGCTGAAGGACCAGAAGACGGCCGCCGTCGGCGGCGTGCCGGGGCAGGTGACCGGGCCGCAGTCGTCGAAGGCCGTCGACAAGGTGAGCGCGAGCTACGACACCGCGGCCGTTGCCATCAAGGACGGCGGCTTCTGGAACGCCACGATGTACGGCGTTCGCTATCTCAGTCTGGCGCAGATGATGGGCTCGGGCGGCATTCAGCTGTAACGCTGCCGCCGCCCATCGGGAGAATCCCATGGACGGCATGAAAATCGACCGCCTCGACGAGGTGCTGAAGTCGATCAGCGGGCTCGTGCAGAAAGAAGTGCTCGTTGGCGTGCCCGACAGCACCGCCGGACGGAAGAACGAGGGCGAGCCGCTCAGCAACGCCGAGATCGGCTACATCATGGAAAACGGCTCGCCGGCCAACAACATACCGGCGCGCCCGCACCTGGTGCCCGGCGTGCAGGACGCGCGGCCGAAGTTCGAGCCGCAGCTCCAGAAGGGTGTCGAAGCGGCACTCGACGGCGATCTCGAACAGGTCGAGCGCAGGCTCAAGCTGGCAGGTCTTGCCGGGCAAAACGGCGTGCGCGCGAAGATCAACAGCAACATCGCTCCCAAACTCGCTGACTCGACGCTGGCCGCGCGCCGGCGCCGCGGCGTCACGCGCGAGAACACGCTGGTAGACACCGCTCAGTATCGAAACGCGATCACGTACGTGGTCCGCAAGAAGTAGTTTCCAGTCTCCCCGATCCATGGGCCGCCGCGTGCGGCCCTTTTTCGTTGGTGCCCGCGCAATGGCCTTCCTCGACGTTACCGACGTACTGCTCGACCCGGATTTCATGGACACCGGTCTGCTCTGCAACCGCATGACGCAGACAGTCGACGATCACGGTCGCGCGCAGAACACAGCGGCGCCGACGCCATTCTCGGCCGTCGTGACCAGCGACAAGGGCGACATCCTGCATCGCAATGCGGACGGCAGCCGAATCATCGGTTCCATCACGCTGCACACGATGTTCCGGCTGATGGACGGCAGCGCCGGCCACGACGCCGACGAAGTCGTGTGGGCGGGCCGCACCTACACGGTCGTGAACGTGAACGACTACTCGCACTTCGGTCGCGGCTTCGTCTGCGCGACGTGCGACCTGAAGCCTATCTCGGGATGACCCCATGAACGACAGCTCGACCGGCGGATACCTGGCGCCAGCCGTCGATGCGCCGCCTGCCGAGGACGATGCTCTTGACGATCTGGTCCACGACCTGATCGCGGGCATCACGCTTCTGCCGCCGGACCTTGTGCGGCCGCGCTGGCAGCAGACCGTGCCGAAGCAACCAGAGCCGTCCGTCGACTGGTGCGCGTTCGGCGTCCAGGAGCAGGAGCCGGACGCAGGCCCCGCCATCCAGCACGACGGCACTGGCGACGGGCACGACACGTACATCCGACATCAGGACGTCGACGTCCTGTGCACGTTCTACGGCCCTCGCGCGAAGGGTTACGCCCAGCGGCTCGCCGATGGCCTCGCGATGCCGCAGAACCGCGAGCAGCTCCAGCTGCAGGAGATGGCGTTCGTCGGCGTCGGCGCGATCCGCCCGGCGCCCGACCTCGTCAATCAGCAGTGGGTGCGGCGCTACGACATGACCGTGACGCTGCGCCGCAAGATCACCCGGACCTACGCGGTCCTCAACCTCAAATCGGCCACCGTGGCGACGACGACCGACTCGTCGACGCCGGTGGTTGGCGTTTCGAACATCCACTCGTAGGGGACCAGCATGTCCAACGGATTGCCGGTATCGCGTCTGATCAACGTGACGATCAACCTTGCCGCGCTGGCGGCGCAGGGCGCGAACATGAACACCGGGCTGATTCTCGGCCCGTCGGCCATCATCGACACCAACGAGCGCGCGCGCTCGTACGGCAGCATCGATGAGGTGACGCCTGATTTCGGCACGAACACGCCGGAGTACTACGCCGCTGCGCTGTACTTCAACCAGGTGCCGCAGCCGAAGTCGCTGTTGATTGGTCGGTGGGCGAAGACGGCGACGGCCGGCTCGCTGCGCGGCGGCGTGCTGTCGGCCGCGCAGAAGGACATCGCGCTGTGGGATGCGGTCACGACCGGCGCGTTCAGCATCACGATCGACGGCGTGGCGAAGTCGGTCACCGGCCTCGACTTCTCGGCGCAGACGAACCTGAACGGCGTGGCGACGGTGATCAACGCCAAGCTGACGGGCGCGACTATCGCGTGGACCGGTTCGCAGTTCGTCGTGACGTCGAACACGACCGGCACGAATTCGAAGGTCGGCTATGCGACGGCGCCGGGCAGCGGCACGGACATTTCGGCGATGCTCGGCCTGACGAGCAGCCTCGCCGGCGTGCCGGCGGACGGCATCGCGCCCGAGCAACCTGTCGACGCCGCCGCGCTGTTCCTCGATCGCTTCGCGAACCAGTTCCTCGGCCTTGAGTTCGCGGACGCGGCGATCACCGACGACCAGCACATCGCGGTCGCGAATCTCATCGAGGCCGACCAGCGGCATATTTACGGCATCACGACGCAGAACCCGCAGGTGCTCGACTCGACGGTGACGACCGACATCGCGAGCAAGCTGAAGGCGCTGAACCTGAAGTACACGATCCTGCAGTATTCGAGCTCGACGCCGTACGCGGTGTCGTCGCTGCTCGGCCGCCTGCTGACCGTGAACTTCGACGGCAACAACACGACGATCACGCTGATGTTCAAGCAGGAGCCGAGCGTCGCCGTCGAACAGCTCACCAGCACGCAGGCGAACACGCTGCAGGCGAAGAACTGCAACGTGTTCGTGAACTACAGCAACGACACTTCGATCATCCAGTACGGCGTGACGCCGAGCGGCATCTACGTCGATTCGGTCTACAACGCGATCTGGTTCCGCAACCGTATCGAGACGGACGTCTACAACCTGCTGTACCAGAGCCCCACGAAGATCCCGCAGACCGACGGCGGCAACGCCCAGATCGCTGCGACGATCTCCGCGGCCTGCGAGGCGGGGGTGAATAACGGGTATCTCGCGCCGGGCGTATGGAACTCGGCCGGCTTCGGCGCGCTGAACCAGGGTGACACGCTCGCGAAGGGCTACTACGTGTATCAGCCGGCGATCGCGACGCAGTCGCAGGCCGATCGCGAGGCGCGCAAGTCCGTCACGTTCCAGGTCGCAGCGAAGGAAGCAGGCGCGATCCACAGCGTGGACATCCTCGTCAACGTCAACCGCTAACAGGGGCATATCAACATGACGACTTACAGCTTTCAGGACGTCGCGGCGACGATCGTAGGCCCGGGCGGTGCGTTCTCGCTCGGCTACGGAGAAGCGACCGCGGAAGAAGGCATCACGATCGTGCGCGCGGGCGACAAGAACACGATGACGGTCGGCTCGGACGGTGAGGGCATGCACAGTCTGCATGCCGACAAGTCAGGGCAGGTCACGCTGCGCTACCTGAAGACCGCGCCGATCAATGCAAAGTTGATGGCGCTCTACGACGCGCAGTCGCTCGACAGCCGCCTGTGGGGCAAGAACCTGATCGAGGTTCGGCAGACGGCCGCCGGCGACGTGATGACCGCGCGCAGCTGCGCTTTCAAGAAGGCGCCGGACCTGAAGTACGCGAAGGACGGCGACACCGTCGAATGGGTCTTCGACGCGATCAAGATCGACAACATCCTCGGGACGTACTGAGCATGACGACCGAACTCAAACTGAACGGCGTGCGGTACGTGATCGGCAAGCTGAACGCGATGCAGCAGTTCCACGTGTCGCGTCGCATCGCGCCGATCATCCCTCCGATGATCCCGGTGCTGATGAAGTTCTACGCCGAGCTCGAGCAGGCCGACGTCGCGCGCGAGCAGGCGCGCGCGAACGCCGCGCTCGCGGCGCTGGCCGCAGGTGTCGAAGGTGCGGAGGGCGAGTCGGGCGCGGAAGCGCCGGCCGCCGCTGTGCCCGCGGCCGCCGGCGAGCGATCGCGCGACCTGCTGTCGATGGTCGATGCGATCGCGCCCGTGCTGCAACCGTTCGCCGACGCGCTGGCCGGCCTGAAGGACGAGGATGCCGAATACGTTTTCGGCACATGCCTGTCCGTTGTCGAGCGTTGGCAGGGCGCCGGCTGGGCGAAGGTCTGGAACCTCGCGCACAAGACGTCGATGTTCGATGACATCGGCATTGACGTGATGCTGCCGTTGGTCGTGCGCGTCGTGGTGGCGAACCTCGGCCCTTTTATCAGCGGGCTGCTTACCAGCCAAGCGAGCAGCCCGGCGGCGACGTAGGCTGGATCCGCACACTGCCCGGCGGCGAGGACTGGCTGCTCGCGCCTGTATCGCGCGGCTGGTGCAAGTACGAGTCGCTGCTGGACGGCACGCTTGGGCTCGACGACGTCGCGCTGATGAACGACGCGATCGCAGTCCAGGCAGATAACGAAGCGGCGTACCGCCGCAAGATGGAAAGAGAAAATGGCTGATTCGGTCGTCATCCGCGAGTTCCTGGTCGCGCTCGGCTTCAAGGTCGACGAGAAGGGCCTGAAGAACTTCAAGGAAGGCGTCGAAGGCACGACGAAGGGCGTCAAGCAACTGATCGCCACGGTGTCCGGCGCCGCGCTCACGGTGAGCGCCGGCGTCGCGGCATTCGCCTCGAAGCTCGAGCGCCTGTACTTCGTGTCGCAGCGCACCGGCGCGTCGGCGACCAACCTACGCGGCTTCGAGTTCGCCGCGCGGAACATGGGCGTTTCGGCCGAGGCGGCCACCGGCACGATCGAAAACCTCGCGCGCTTCCTGCGCAACAACCCGGCCGGCGAAGGCTACCTCGCGACACTCGGCGTGCAGACGCGCAACGCGAACGGCGAGCTGCGCGACACGGTCGACATCATGTCCGACCTCGGGAAGTCGCTGGCGAACAAGCCGACGTGGCTCGCGAGCCAGTACGGCAACATCCTCGGCATCGACGAGAACCTGATGCTCGCGATGCGTAACGGGGACTTCGAGAAGCTCCTCGCGCAGTACCGCGAGATGGCGAAGTCGACCGGCCTGGACAAGGCGGCCGACGACTCGCACCGGTTCATGACGCAGCTGCGCGGGCTCGGCACGTCGTTCGAGAACCTCGGCATTCGCGTCGAGGGCGCGATGCTGCAGAAGGTCGGGCCCAGTCTCGATCGGTTTCAACGGTGGATGGACGCGCACGGCGACGAGATCGCCAATCGGATAACGGACATCGCCAACGCGGTCGTGAAGGCGGCCGCAGCGATGGGGCCGCCGCTGGCCTGGCTTGCCGACAAGTTCGTCGAGCTCGATCGTGACACCGACGGCTGGTCGACGAAGATCCTGCTGCTCGGGGTGGCGCTGAAGGCGCTGGGCGTATTCAAGATCGCTGGCGGCATTCTGAAGATGGCCGGCGCACTGCGCGCCGCAGGCGCAGCCACGAGTACGGCTACTGCCGCCGGCGGCGGCCTGCTGACGGTGCTCGGAAGTCTCGCGACAGCGGCGGCCGCAGTCGGTGCCGCATTCGCGGGCTGGAAGATTGGCGATGCGTTGCGCGACTCCGTCGACGGTTGGATTTCAAAGGCGTCCGGCGGCCGGTTCCGCTCGATCTGGGATGTGCTGACCGGGAAGGATCGGCGCGGGCTCGACGCGACCGGCGGCTACACGCAGGCCGAGCTCGATAGTGTGCGGAAGGACGGCGGCGGTGGCGCGAAGTTGGCGTCGCCGCGCGGCGCTGCTCCTGCACCGTCGCCTGCCGCGCCCGCTGTACCCGCCGCATCGGCCGGCCTGGCCGGCGCGATGTCGCGTCTCGCCGACACTGCATTCGGCCGGCTGATCGCGCGCGGCGAGGGCGACTACAACAGCGTCAACCGCGGCGCGCGCGGTGGATACCGCTCCGGCACAGAGAACCTCGAAGGCATGACGCTGGCGCAGGTCATGGCGGCGCAGCGCGCCGGGCAGTTCAATGCCGCCGGCCGCTACCAGATCATCGGTAGCACCCTGGCGGAGGCGGCGCGCGGGTTGAAGCTGAACGGCGACGAGATGTTCGACCGCAAGCTGCAGGACCGGATCTTCGAGCAGTACCTCGTGCGCAACAAGCGCCGCGCGATCGCCGACTACGTCGAAGGGCGCAGCGACGATCTACGCGGCGCGCTGCGCGCGGCGTCGCGCGAGTGGGCCAGCGTCGCGGATCCGGACACGGGCCGCAGCTACTACGCCGGCAAGGGCAACAACCGCGCGAGCATCACGGCCGCCGAGATGGAAGCCGCGCTGCGCAACACGCGCGCGATGTACCAGCCGGCCGGCGCGCTGACCGCACAGTCGGCAGCAGGCGGCGGATCGAGGAAGGTCGAGCTGCACCAGTCCACGCAGATCCACGTGACCGGCGCAGGCGATCCTTCGGCAGCCGGTCGCGCCGTCGAGCGCGAGCAGCGCGCGGTGAACGCCGACATGGTGCGCAATCTACAGGGGGTGATCTCGTGATCCTCGACATGATCATGATCTCGCCGAAGAAGATCGGTAGCATCACGGTGCAGGTCGCGATCGAAGAGGTCTACAACGACGAGTTGGCGATCACCGAGCATCCGGTCGAGCAAGGCGCACAGATCACCGATCACGCGTTCAAGCGTCAGCCGGATCTCGTGATGCGCTGCGGGTGGAGCAACGCCGACTACGAAGCGCTGCTCGGCGCGGCGGAGGCGACGTTCGACGGCGGCGGTCTGCCGTCGGCGCAGTACGTCAACGCGATCTACTCGCAGCTGCTGGCGCTGCAGCAGGCACGCACGCCGTTCGACGTCACGACGAGCCGCCGCACCTACCAGAACATGCTTCTGCAGGGGCTGCGGCTCACGGTTGACGCGAAGACGTCGAGCGCGCTGATCCTGACGGCGACGCTCAAGCAGATCCGCATCGTGTCGACGCAGGTGACGAAGTTGCCGCCGCGCGAGAACCAGGCCGATCCGGCATCGACGGCCGAGACCGGCAACGGCGGCGCGAAGGCCGCCGTGCCTGCGACGCCGGCGCCGGGCGGCGCAGTGCCGCCGGGGAGTATGTGATGCCGAGCTTCTTCGAGATTCCGTTTTCGCCGCGCCCGGAGCGCTTCACCGTGACGCTGAGCGGGACCGACTATCGCCTGACCGTCCAGTATCGCAAGGCCGGCGGCGCGGGCTGGGTGCTCGACATCGCGGACGCCTCGGATAACCCGCTGGTGTCCGGCATCCCGCTGGTAACCGGCATCGACCTGCTCGGCCAGTACAAGCACCTGGGCTTTCAAGGCCGGCTATGGGTGCAGGGCGCCGCTGATCCTGACGACGTTCCGACGTACGAGGATCTGGGCATCGGATCGCATGTTTTCTGGGTGACGGACCAATGAGCGTTGAGCAGTTCGGCCGGAAGGTATCGCTGATCATCGGGTTCGACAGCGGCGAGGCACTCGACCTGTCCGAGCTGCGGATCGTGTTCCGCGTTCAGCGTGGCGATCTGCAAACGCCGAACCAGGCGCGGATCCGCGTCTACAACGTGTCCGCGACGACGGCGCGGCGCGCGCGGAAGGAGTTCACGCGCGTCGTGCTGCAGGCCGGCTACGAGGGCAACTACGGGATCATCTTCGACGGCCAGATCAAGCAGGTGCGACGCGGCCGCGAGAGCCAGACCGACACGTTCCTCGACATCACCGCGGCGGACGGCGACTCGGCGTACAACTTCGCCGTGGTGAACACAACGCTGGCGGCCGGCTCAACGCCGGCCGACCACGTCGCGGCAGCGTGCACGGCCATGAACCCGTACGGCGTGCAGCAAGGCTATCTGCCCGAACTACCGTCGAACCCGCTGCCGCGTGGCAAGGTGATGTTCGGAATGGCGCGTGACTTCATGCGATGGACCGCCCGGACCACGCAGACCGTCTGGAGCATCCAGGACGGGAAGGTCGTGTTGGTGCCCGAGACGGCGTACATGCCCGGTGACATCCCGAAGATCACGTCCGAGACCGGCATGGTCGGCTTGCCGCAGCAGACGCCGAACGGCATCGAGGTGAAGATGCTGCTCAACCCGAGCGTGAAGATCGGCCGGCTGATCTGGATCGACAACGCGAGCATCCAGCAGTACGAGTACAGCCTGAACGTCGGCCAGCAGGCCGAGAACGAGCGGATCGAGATGCAGGCGAAGCTGCAGGACGACGGCTTCTACTACGTGATGCTCGCGGACGTGAGCGGCGATACGCGCGGCGAAGAGTGGTACACGAGCGTGATCTGCCTGGCGGCGGACGTCACGGTGCTGCCTGACTCGTTCAAGGACAAGGCCGCAGTACCGCCCGCGAACGTGATCAAGAAATACGGCTAGCGGCCGTACGTCGGAAGGGCCTTGATTGTCATCGTCGTGTTGTCGCCGTTGCGTTTCACATCCGCGCGGGCGAGCACGTTGAGCGGCATCGACTTCGTCGGCATCGTCGGAACGATGATCACGGCGTCGCCGTCGATCGTCTCGCCCCAGCAGCCGATGTCCCACACGCCGCGGTAGGACTCGTAGCGCCGCATGTTCTTCGCGTTCGCGAGCGGAAGTTCGCACTTCTTCGCTGTGTACAGGATGGTCGGGAATTCGTTCTCGACGGTCACGCCGACCTTCATGCCGGCGAACGGGTAGACGTAGGCGTCGTCAGCGACGGCAGCGAGCGGTGCGAGGAGCGCCGCGGTCAACAGCAGTTTTTTCATTTTCATTCCATGGATCGACGTGAAAGGATAGGCGACCAGGAGGTCGCCCTGCGTGAAGCGTTCGACGGCGTGCGCGCGGGCATCTGGACGGCGATGCCCGGCATTATCCAGTCGTTCGAAAGCGCCGCCGGCCGGCCGCCGACGTGCAGCGTGCAGCCGGCCATCAAGGCGCAGGTGCGCGGCATCGACGGCACCGTCCAAAGCGTCGCGCTGCCGCTGCTGGTCGACTGCCCGGTCCAGTTCCCCGCTGGCGGAAATTGTACGTTGACGTTCCCGGTCAAGCAGGGCGACGAGTGCCTGGTCGTGTTCGCGTCGCGCTGCATTGACGCATGGTGGCAGTCGGGCGGCGTGCAGGAGCAGGCCGAGTTGCGCATGCACGATCTGTCGGACGGGTTTGTGTTGCTCGGCTTTCGATCGCGGCCGCGCGCGCTCGTCGGCGTCAGCGGCACCTCGACGCAGTTGCGCAGCGACGACGGAGCGACGTACATCGACCTGAACCCGACGCTGCAGAAGGTGAAGATCGTGGCTCCGGGCGGCTTCGATGTCGTCGCGCCGCTGTCTACGTTCTCGGCGGCCGTGACGATCACCGGCCTGCTGACGTTCGTGGGTGGCATGGTGGGCAGCGCCGCGAGCGGTGCCGCCGCGGTGTTCAACGGCGTGATCCAGTACATCGGTCAGGTCTTCGCGAACGGCAAGCGCGTCGACGACACGCACACGCACTCCGATCCGCAGGGCGGCAACACCGGCCCGGTCAACTGATCACCCGAAACCATCTACCGAACCCCGCCTCGCGCGGGGTTTTTTGTTTCAAGACTGCGGATAGGCCGGCCAGCCGAAAGCGCGCGTCCTGGGCGCGTTTCCGCAGTCGCTCACACCCAGGGATCTGCAGGAGGTTCCAGTGAAAGATTTTCCGTTTCCCCTGGTGGTGCCGGTGGATGGCGAGGCACGCGCGTCGTCCGAGATCATCGCGAATGGCGTAGGGCAAGGGCACCGCGGCATGATGCAGCTGATCCGAAGCTACCTCGACAGCTTCGAGGAGTTCGGGAAAGTGCAATTTGAAATGCGGCTTAACCGCCGAGGCTCGCCGACCGAGTACGCGATGCTGAACGAGCATCAGGCAACGCTCCTGATCACGTTCATGCGCAACTCGCCGAAGGTGATCGCCTTCAAGATCGCGCTGGTGAAGGAGTTCTTCCGGATGCGCGACGAACTCGGCCGCCGAGAGCAGACTCTCTGGCAGCAGATGCGGGCGCTGATCGCGCGCGAGGTGGAATCGAAGGTGCGTGCCTCATTCGGCTCGCACCTGATGCTGGCCCGAAAGCGGGAGCTGCCCGGCCTCGATGCCGAGCGCGAGCTACTCGAAAGCCAGATGCAGCCTTCGCTGCTCAACTGACCCGGCCCCGAGCCGGGTTTTTCGTTTCTGGGGCTCCATGCGATACCGAAAACTCGACGCTGACGGCGACTATGTCCTCGGCGGGGGCGCGGCCGACTTCCTTGTTAACACGCCGGAGACGGTCGCGCAGGCCGTGCTGACACGCCTGCGCCTGCTGCGCGGCGAATGGTTCCTTGACACGACGGCCGGCATGCCATGGGCGACCGACGTGCTCGGAAAGTACACGAGCGGCAAGTATGACGCGGCCATTCGGACGTGCATTCTCGGCACGCAGGGCGTGACCGAACTCGTCAGCTACACGAGCACGGCTGATCCGGAGACGCGTGTGCTGACCGTCACCGCGACGATCAACACCATCTACGGCACCACCACGGTACAGGCGACATTGTGACTCTCACGACTCTCGCACCCACCATCGACGCGAACGGCATCACTGCGCCGACGTACGCGGACGTGTTCGCGTATCTGCAGGATCAGTACCGTTCGATCTATGGCGCCGACACGTACCTGGAGCCGGACAGCCAGGACGGTCAACTGATCGGCGTGTTCGCGAAAGCCATCAGCGACGTCAACTCGGTAGCGATCGCGATCTACCGGTCGTTCAGCCCGGCGACGGCGCAGGGCGACGCGCTGTCGAGCAACGTCAAGATCAACGGCATCGCGCGCAAGGTCGCGTCGTACTCGAGCGCCGACCTGGTGCTGGTCGGGCAAGCGGGCGCGACGATCACCAACGGCGTCGCGAAGGACGTCAATGGCGTGCAGTGGATGCTGCCGGCTACGGTGACGATCCCGCCGAGCGGCACGATCACCGTCACGGCCACATGCGCGACGATCGGCGATGTCTCCGCGCGCGCGGGCACCATCAACCAGATCGCGACGCCGGCGCTCGGCTGGCAGTCGGTGACGAACCCGGCGGATGCCGCCGAGGGCGCGCCCGTCGAGAAAGACCCGGTGCTGCGGCAGCGCCAGACGGTGTCGACCGCGCTGCCGTCGCTCACGGTGCTCGACGGCATCATTGGCGCAGTGGCGAATGTCTCGGGCGTCACCCGGTATGTCGCCTACGAAAACGACACCAGCGTGACCGACGCGAACGGCATCCCGTCGCACTCGATTTCTCTGGTCGTCGAGGGCGGCGACGCGACTGCCATCGCGAACGCGATCGCGGCGAAGAAGACGCCGGGGTCCGGGACCTACGGTACGACCGCCGTCATCGTCACGGACATCTACGGTCGTCCGATCACAATCAGGTTCTTCCGGCCGGTGGCCGCGCCGATCATCGCGACGGTCACTCTGAAGGCGCTCACCGGCTACACCAGCCAGGCCGGCCAGCAGATCCAGCAAGCCGTGTCGGATTACATCAACGGCGTGCAGATCGGCGGTGGCCTGTCCGGCAGCGTCGAATGGGGTGACGCGCTGACCGCGGCGAATGGCGTGGGCGGCGGCGTCACGTTCAAGCTGTCGGGGCTGGCGCTTTCCGGCCCGCGCGGCGCCGGCGCGCCGGACGTCGCGCTGCTGTTCAACGAAGCGGCGTCGTGCACGCCCGCGAATGTGACTTTGGTGGTGACGTGATGGCCGAACTGACCGACTACACCGCGCTGATCACGTCCGAGCACCGCGACCTGCCTCGGTTTTCGGCGGTGCTCGGCGCACTCGTGCAGCCGCTCGTCGATCAGATGAACGTGCTGCAGAGCATGCCGGGAAAGTTCGACCTCGACAACGCGGTCGGTGTGCAGCTCGACGACGTCGGCGTCTGGGTCGGCGTGTCGCGGAAGATCCGCACGCCGCTGTCCGGCATCTACTTCTCGTTCGATGTCGCTGGTCTCGGATTCGATCAGGGCATCTGGAAGGGGCCGTTCGACCCGGACACCGGCCTCACGGTGCTCGACGACGACACGTATCGGCTCGTCATCCGCGCGAAGATCGGCGCGAATCACTGGGACGGGACGCTCGAATCCAGCGCCGCGATCCTGAACAGCATCTTCGACGCGGACACGCACGTGTTCATCGAGGACCACCAGGACATGTCGATGACGATCGGGATCGCGGGCAAGGTGCCATCGGCCGTGTTCCTCGCGCTGCTCGCGGGTGGCTATATCCCGCTGAAGCCGGAGGGTGTGCGCGTCAACTACACAATCGTCACGACTGCCGATGGCGCGCCGCTGTTCGGTTTCGACATGTCTGGCCCGTACGTGGCCGGCTTTGATGTCGGGGCATGGGGCAAGCCGATCTGATCCACACAATGCATTTCACACTGTGAGCCGCCTTCGGGCGGCTTTTTTTATGCTCGGAGCACAGATGGCAAACAACAATTTCAAACCCTTCGCGGCAGCGGCCAATGCTAACGTGATGACGCAGGCCGACTACGAGGCGCTTGCCGCGCTCGTAACCGGCTTCGTGAGCGGCACTGCGCAGTCGGCGCAGCTCAACAAGGTTTGGCGCCAGAGTTCGATTATTGCCGCCGTACTCGCGCAGTTCATCGTCGATCTGACCGGGCAGGACGCAGTCGATGACGGGACGACGGCTACGTTGCTCGCAAATTTGAAAATCGCTGTTCAGGCGCAGTCGGCCGCAGTAATCGGGCACGCCCGCAACTTGGTCATGTCCGTTCCCCTGGCCTCGACCGCCGCGACACTGACCGCCGACGAGGTCGTCGTGGGCACTGCGCTCGGAGGTCAGAAGTATTTGTTGAAGCAATTCTCCAAGTCAATCAATCTGACGGCGACTGGCGCTGGGGGGATGGACACGGGCAGTGCGCCACTTTCCGGTTACGTCGCGCTGTATGCAATCTATAACCCGACGACTGGCACTACGGGTCTTTTGGCGAGGAACGCGACAAGCGCCATTGCGCCTAATGTATATGGTGGTGCGAACATGCCGGCCGGGTTCACCGCCAGCGCATTGGTATCTGTT
Organism: Burkholderia anthinoferrum; assembly: GCF_002925705.1. Taxonomy (NCBI): domain Bacteria; kingdom Pseudomonadati; phylum Pseudomonadota; class Betaproteobacteria; order Burkholderiales; family Burkholderiaceae; genus Burkholderia; species Burkholderia anthinoferrum. The sequence continues at coordinate 286,844 of NZ_LFZP01000032.1, read as the reverse complement.
TGGCCGACAAACAGCAGCGGGCAGTTAAAATCAGGTTATCAGAATGATCGCCGCGTTTCATTCACGTATACCAACATTCTGACGACGAATGTTACGCAACCGTCACTTACCAGCTTGTCGGTAGCGAGCGTTATCCCGGCAAACGCCCTCTCTGTCTCCGGATCGTGCGCTATGTCGTCTACCAGTGCATCGACACTCCAAATGGATTTGGCTGGGGATGCGAACACGACGGGACAAAACCGTACGGGCTTCACTACCGCAGGTGGAAGTCAAGGTGGTGTCGCGTCTTTCAATATCCCGATTATTTACCCGCAGACGATTTATTACGCCGCGACGTCCACGGCTGGAACTCCAAACTTCTCCTCTTCCATATCATCGTATGTTTTTTGATGAGATTATCCATGAAGATATTTGTGCAATTTAATGACGCGTCACAAAAAGAAATTGTATCGGTTTTCTGTTGTGAGCAGGATAAAGGCAAATTTCCAAACCAAGGCGTGGTTGACGGAGATGACCCCCGGTTGGCGGCATTCCTTGGCTCTATGCAGGAAATGACGCGGCCTCAGTTTTTCGAGTGAGCGCGCGCGCAATCCTTTGCCCAATTTTATGTGACGGAGCTTCGATGCATCGGTGCAGTGCCCAGGCCGTAGCGATGGAGCATGCAAACGCGGCAGCGATTGCGAGCAGTGGCGTAGCTCCTTTGTCGAGCATGACAGCAATGATGGCGTAGCCTAACATCCCATGTGACGCATACAGAGGAAAGCTAATATCGGAGAGGAAACGCGTAATGCGATGCGAATGCTTGTTTAACTTGTAGTACAGAAGAAACGTTACGATGGCCGCGATATATCCCAGCCGTTTGACGGGAAGCACATGGAGCGGCCCCCAGCATGTGAGCGCAAGGAACAGACCAAGCAGAACGGTCGCGATCGCGATCGCGCGATCTGTTTTAATTGCGCGATCGTTCCAGAAGGCAAATACCGTTCCTATCATCATGAATATGATGAATTGGGCAGAGATTGAAAATACGTAGAGCAGTTGGTATATGCGGTCCGCGCCAGTATGTGAGTTCATTACTGGAACGAGTGCAAAGGAGGCGATACCTATCAGTATTGGCACGAAGAACATCCGGCAATCGTTGCGACGGATAAACCATGCAAGGAGCGCACAAACTACATAGAACTTGACCTCGATTTCCAACGTCCAGATCACACCATCGATATTGGGAAACCAGAGCAGGTCCCGTAGGCCGAGTACGTAATGGATTCCAACCTGCTCGCCAGAATATGGAAATGAAAGGTTGAACGCCTTCCCGCCGATCCATATTGACAGTAGCGACACGGTAAACCCGGCTGCGTAGACGGGCCAAAGCCGAAGCACGCGCCCTGCAAGAAATCCCGCCAGGGAGTACTTCTTGATCGACAAAGGGATCACGAGCCCGCTCACCAGAAAGAACATCGCTACACCGTAGCCGCCCCAGTCGAATGCTGGAATTCGACCGAGTAGCTCGATGTACCAAGGCGTCGGCACTGCCGCTTCCGGCGGCATGATGACATTCGCTAACGTCCCCATGGCGGATCGTAGTACCCATATGTTGTGCATGAAGTGACTGACCAGTACCGACAATGCCGCCAGTCCGCGTAGATCGTTAGCGAAAGTGAGTCTCTGGTTCATATGCGCGAAGGCGTGGCTGGCTTTGGACAGTAGGGCTGCAAGTGTGGTGGTTAAACAGCAGCGCCGCAAATTTTACATGACCACATTTGCTCCATGTCCCGCCGACCGGGGCGGGGTCGGATGTGCGATTCAATCAAAAACCAATTGGCAGCCGCCTTCTGGCGGCTTTTTTCATTTCGGGGAATCGATGAAGAGCGATCTCGCGACAAGCGCTGCGAAGGTGGCGCCGGCAGTGGGGAGCAACTTTTGGTTGTGGCTGACAAGCCACGACATCAACTGGTGGGTAGCCGTCGCGACGATCGCGTACATCGGGCTGCAGGCGTACTACCTGGTCAAGAACAAAGGGAAGAGGGCATTGCTCGATGGCTAACGTACCGAAGAAGACACTGGCGGGTGTTGTGGGGGCTGCTGCGGCAGCCCTTCTTTTTTCCATGGTCCCGAAGTTCGAGGGCCTCGAGCTCGTCGCGCGGCCCGACCCGATCGGGATCATCACGGCGTGCTACGGCGACACGAAGAATGTGCGCGCCGGCCAGCGCTTCACGCCGGACGAGTGCCGCGCGCGCCTCGAACAGCGGCTGATCGAGCACGCCGAGCCGGTTCTGAAATGCACGCCGGTCCTGAAGGGGCACACGTACCAGCTCGCGGCCGCGGTGAGCTTCGCCTACAACGTCGGCACGGGGGCGTACTGCGGCAGCACGACGGCGAAGCGGTTCAACGCCGGCGACTGGAAGGGCGCGTGCCGTGCGCTGAACGAGGCGGACAACGGGCGGCCGCAGTGGGTGACGGCCGGCGGCCGTGTGCTGCCCGGTCTGGTGAAACGCCGCGCGGAAGAGCGGGCGCTATGCGAGAGGGATTTGTAGTGCAGTGTCGAATTACTGATTCGAGTCTTCAGGCTTAGTGCGGCGGATGCGTTTCGCGGTGGTCTTGCCTTTGTAGAACTCGGCAAGCTCCGCTGTTTGATCACGCCGCTTGCTGGAGCTCACCAGTTCGGGCGTGACGACCGACGTATGCATTTCAACGACGTCGAACTTTCCCGTTTTCCTGATCGCAGCAAGGTGTTCGCTGATCTCATCCCATGAGATCGGATGACCAGACGCATCCAGTGTCACTTGGATTCGCGCATTCTCGTGAATCTTCGCGTTGAGGGCTTCATTGGTCCGGCGCTCGACGAGAACAAGATTTCGCAGCTTCGCCATTTCGAGGCGAAGCTTCGTGTTTTCGGCGACTGCTTTCGGGAAGATATGCTCGATTGCAACTGGCTCAGCTTCGGAAAACGACTCTTCTAGCCGCGCCACAATCTCTGCGTTCATCGACCGGTTGTTTGTCTTGGCCGCTTCGGCGATGCGATCGCGCATGCCATCGGGTAGACGGACGATGAACCGTTCTTGCTGTTCACTGGGAAATGGTTTTTTCGTCATGGTCCGTTGATGCCGAGTCGGCATATTTTTTTGCCACATGGCTTGACATGATGCCAAGTCGGAACTAGTCTGTCGATCATGCCGACTCGGCATCACTATGGAGCTAGCATGAAGGCGTACCAGATCGCCCCGTTCGGCCTGAGGATGCAGCCGGAACTGCGCCAGTACCTCACGGAGCAGGCCCAGAAAAATTTTCGGAGCTTGAACAACGAAATCATCCAGCGGCTCGAAGCCAGCCGACAAAAAGAAAACGCCCAACCGGCGGCAACCGGTCAGGCGTTGGTGACGCAGTGAACCCCTTGGTAAGGAACAATGGTCATGAGACATGATAGCACTACATCTGGTAATGACAAGGTTCAGCAATCCCGGCCGCTCGAACGGCGCGTGGTCGACCTGTCGAGCATGATGGACAACCACCTTCGTTACATGCACGCGCTTTTCGTCGCAATCAAGGCTACGGCCGGCGAGTCCTCGAAGGTTGCCGTTGACCTCGCGGCGCTCGGTCAGTTCGTGGCAGAGAACACCGAGGATCTGCTCGACGCGGGTTGCGCGGACGTTCTGTCGGTCAGCCGGGAGGTGCACTGATGGGCGCCCTGATCTTCGGCGGCTCGGATGCCGCCCTCCGGATGACCAGCCAGGAAATTGCCGATCTGGTCGAGAAGCGCCACGACAACGTGAAGCGAACCATTGAATCTCTTGCAGATCAAGGGGTTATCGTCCGTCCTCAAATTGAGGATGAACCGGGTAACGATGCGATGGGGCGTCCGCGCATCACGCAGGTCTATGTCTTTACCGGCGAACGCGGCAAGCGCGACAGCATCGTCGTGGTCGCACAGCTTTCGCCGCAGTTCACGGCCCGGCTGGTGGACCGGTGGCAGGAACTGGAAAGCGGCGCAGCCGCATTGCCCAAGACGCTGCCCGAAGCACTTCGCCTCGCGGCCGATTTGGCCGACCAGAAGGCGAAGGCTGAAGAGGCACTCGCAATTGCTGCGCCGAAGGTCGAGACGTACGAGCGGATTTCCGACGCTGAAGGATCGATGTGTATCCGCGATGCTGCCAGTTCGCTCCAGATGCAACCGAGCAAGCTGACGGCGTGGCTGAGCGCGAATGGTTGGATCTACCATCGCGCCGGCAAGTCTGGGTGGCTCGCGTATCACGACAAGCAGCAGGCTGGCTATCTGGTTCACAAGAGCACCCCCTACACCGATCGAGTGACTGGCGACGAGCGCGTCAGCGAGCAGGTGCGCATTACGATGCGCGGGCTCACGCGGCTCGGAGAGCTGGTGCCGCGCGATCAAGGCCGGATGCGACGAGCATCTGGATATACCAATCGCGAGCATCGCGGCTCCGCACATCACTGATTGATTCTGACGTTGTTACGTGGCCCCCGGCATCCCCGGGGGCCTTTTTATTGCCCGGAGGTTTTATGGATGTTGAGGAATCTCACGAAACGCGGCGCACGCTCGCCGAGGACGTCTTCTATCCAGATCACGAGCCGCGCACCGAGTCGCCGACGTTCCGCGCGAGCAAGCGCACGATGAAGGCGGCCGGCGGCTACGTCTGCGCGGTCTGCGGCGACGACGAGGCGGTCGAGTCGCATCACCGGTTCTTCGAGTGGGCGTTCTCCCACGCGATCGACTGGAAGTGGATCCGCGGCGTCGCGCTCAATCAGATCGACACGATGTTCAGCCACAAGCTGCAGCGCGTCGTGCCGATCCCGCGCCAGCACCCCGTCTGGGACGTGATCAGGCTGACGCAAGGTTTCGACTGGGAGGCGTTCGACCCGGCCCGGCCGGAGGCATTCGTCGACTCGACCTACAACCAGTTGCTGCTGTGCGCGCTCCATCACCGGGGCAAGGATCACGGCCGGCATGAGGAAAGCGATCCGGTCTGGAGCGTGCAGGCGTTCCTGCTGCCTGGCTTCCTCTACTCGCCGGACGAGTTGAAGCAGCTGCATGCGAAGGAGCTGAAATGACACTTCTGAAACTGGTGTGGCCGTACGTGCTCGCCGTGCTGCTCGGCTTCGCCGCCGGCGTCTACGGCGAGCACCTGATCAGCGCGCGCGAGATCGCCGGCATGAAGGCCGACGCCGCGATGGCTCAAGCGAAGGCTGTGGATGCCGCGCGCGCCGAGGAACAACGCCGCACCGCGGCTCAATCGGAGATTGCGAAAGATGCGAACCAACAACGAACGGCCGCGCTTGCGGATGCTTTTGCTGCTCGTGCTGCCGCTGGCAGCCTGCAGCAGCGCGTCGACCAGCTCGTCACCGCCGCCCGCCATCCCGCCGCTGCCGCCGGAAGCCCGGCAGCCGGCGACGCCCTCGATCTGCTTGCCGACGTGCTCGGCCGGTCTGACGAAACGTCGGGAGAGCTGGCAGCGATCGCTGACCAACGCGGCATCGCCGGCCGGCAGTGCGAGCGCGACTACGATGCCCTGACGGCGGTGGCACGCTGACGCCTTCGCTCGGCACGTTTCGTCAGCCACTCAACGATCCGGCCATGCCGCGCGACTGCCTCGTGATACCCGTACGTATTGACTGTCCGATACTGCGATCCGGGCTCATAGACGTAGTGGACGAAGTACGGTTGTGCGGGAGGATCACGATCCACCGTCGTGCCGAGAAAGACTGTCCAGACGCGCGTGTTCTCCGCGACCGTCGTGTCCGCGACGTTCTTGTCGAACGCGCAGAACGTCCCTAGATCGACCTCGACCGGCTCCTGCTGATCATTGAGGATGAAATAGTGCTGCATGATGCTGCTCGAAGTACTGTATGGATATACAGTTTATCGCGCGGTAAGATGGGATCGTCAACTCGAAAAATTGGGGACGGCGATGTGCACGAACTACGTCGCGCCGGGCGAGGACCCTGGCCTGAGCGAGCTCAAGATCGACAGCTTCCATGACCTGTACCGCTGGACGCCGTGGAAGCCCGAGATCTACCAGGACTACGACGCGCCGATCGTCGGCTACGTCGACGGGCAGTTCAAGCCGATGGTCGCCGAATTCGGCTTCTGGCCCCGCGCGCTCCAGAAGGCCAATGCCGAGAAGGCGAAGGAGCAGGGCAAGAAGCCGCCGATCATCCGCAGCACGATGAACGTGCGCGACGACAACCTCGGCAAGTCTCCGCTGTACGCGCCGGCGTGGCGTGCCGGGCGCCGTTGCCTGATCCCGGCGAAGTGGATCTACGAGCCGAACTGGGAGACTGGGAAGCACATCCGGTACCGGATCGGGCTGGCCGGCTGGCGGCCGCTATGCGTGGCTGGTATCTGGCGGACGCTGCAGCGCCCGGACGGCACCGAGCAGCACACCATGGCGATGATCACGGTCAACGGCGACGAGCACCCGATCATGAAGCATATGCACCGGCCCGGCGACGAAAAACGGTCGGTCGTGATCCTGCGGCCGGACGACTGGGAGGAATGGCTGACGACGTCGAACGTCGAGGCGGCCCGCGCGATGCTGCAGTTGTACCCGGCGGAGGACATGGCGGCCGAGCCGGCGGCAGCCGAATGAGGCGAATTTCTCTGGAAGATGAGGAATTTTCGCTACGCCAGACAAGGCTCTCGCGACACCGCATATTCCAATGTTCTTCTCCAACCCCATGAAATATAAGAAAAATGTATAAGGATTGTGATTCCTGTCGTCGTGGGTTCGAGTCCCATCAGCCACCCCAACAAATTCAAGCAAAAAGCCCGGTTCGTTGAACCGGGCTTTTTGCTTTTCGGCGTTCGGATAGAGCCTCGGCGTGTCTTGCCCGCGGCGTCTTTAACGAAACGGCATCCCGTATTCAACGAAGCGACCGCGATACCATGTCGGCGCTCGTGCGCTTCGAAAGTGCGGTTGCGTAAATCGAGTCGCCCCGACGATATGGCTTCGATGCCGAATATGAGATCGTGGGCGAGACGGGCAGGTATTGAAATCGGGCGCGTGATCGTGCGTGGTATCGACCGATAGCACAGCTTGACTCGCATCGCCGACGGGGATGACGGAGATGGCGACGAGGCCCCGGGCCCGTTTCGTATCGCGCTTCCGTGTCGTTGCGCTGACAACGTTCGTACCCGTTTGCCCACGACGTTTTTCTTTCCCGCCTAAGGTTCCCGCGCGCCGTGCCGTTATCTTCTCTGGACAGCCCTCGTGCCTCGAATGCTGATCCGTTTTCTTGCCTGCTCGCGCCAAACGCGAGCAGGCTTTTTTCGTTTACGGCTGCGCATAACCGGCTGATTGGCGGAATCGAACAGGGGCTTGGCGCAAACCGACAAAGTGCAACAGTCTTGCATGCGTGTAATGTAGGACCTTCCTCGTGCCCTCATGCTTTGCAGGGCCGTTCGATCCCGATGACCGATGAAGGTGTCGGGATTTTTTTTGCCCGCACGCCGAGGTCCCGACAACGCGCCGCATGAAATGCATCCCGCAAAGCACGGTATATTTTGCGATGACGCATGCCGATCACGAAAACCAGCACAAGGAGTTGCCGCCGATGCCGGGCACCCGGACCACACTGCGCGTCGCGACGGCGCACGACGCGAACCACATTGCTCGCCTGCACACGCTGAGCTGGCAAACCGCCTATAGCCATATCCTTCCGGCCGCCTATCTGACCGACGAGGTGCCGACTGAGCACGCGGTTCGCTGGCGCAAGTATTTCGATCGCGACGAGAGCGAGTGGGGCTTCGTGCTGATCGCCGAGTCGCACGGCGAGCCGGTCGGCTTCGTCAGCGCCGAGCGCCCCGTCGATCCGGCGCTTGGCGTGCTGCTCGACTGCCTGCACGTTCATCCCTCGCATCACGGCGGCGGCACGGGCAAGCGCATCATCGAAGCCGTTCGCGCGTGGGCCAGGTCGATCGGCGTGGGCAAGGTCCATCTGCAGGTGCTGGAGGGCAACGTGCGCGCGATCGGGTTCTACGAACACAACGGCTGGCGATTGGCCGGCGTCGAAACGTGTCGCCTCGGCCAAACGGAAGTCATTGACCGGATTTACGCGATCGAGGCTTGAACGCTTGCGGCTTCGGCGCGGGCGGCGGCACCCGGCCGCCATGGCATCGCGCGAGGGGAAAGCCGAACGGACATTGCTATCATTCGCCGCAATACCGCACAAGCAAATCGGCTTCGGTCTCGTGGATTTCGACGGGCAAGGTCGTCGCACCGGCATAGGCCAGATAGCGCGCGCGATGCTGGCCGTTACGGAACGACGCGACGCCGATTTTCGACAGGCCGGGAATACCGAGTAGCGTTCGCGTTCTCGTCTCGCGAAACGTGATGAACGGCATGTCCGGGATCCTGCTGCGGTTCGGATCGAGGAATTCGCGGATGCCGGCGGCTTTGCCAGGGGCCCAGTACTGAACCGACGGCAGTACGTAGTCGGTGGTGTCGCGGTCGGCGCAGGCCAGCAATTTCTTCAGGTCGACCGTCACGACCCGATGCCGCGAGTCGTCGGACGAGAATACTCGCTTGAGCTGCGTGTAGGTATAGGGGGCGTGTCCGGGAAGCTGGACGATCCAGACATCTACGCCGCTTTGTTTTGCGTGAGCGAGCGTCATTATTTCCTCTGGTGGCGCGCGGTCGTTGTGATCCGAGTTTAGCAGCGCGACGACGGCCGCGGAGCAGGTCGACAACGGAAATAGCAAGGCGGGGCAACTTCCGGTGCCATCGGAAGGGCAAAAGGAATGAGAGCGGTCATATGGCTGCGGTCGATATCGACAGGTTGCGAGAATATCGTGATGCTGCCGGTGAAAATGAAGCGCTGCGCTAAATTCACGCAAGATTCACATTGTGCCGCGAAGCCCGTCGGGTGCCGGGCGTCATAAAAATAGAGAGGGCGGATTGAGCGGAGAAGCCATGTCGTCGAAACTCGAGATCGAATATCTCGATTACTGTTTCACAGCAACGCTCGACATCACGGCGTCGGGCCGTACCGCCGTTGTCGACAGGCAACTCGAATCCGCGGTGCGAAGCAGGACGCTCGCGTGGATCGTGTTCGATCGCTTTCTGGAGCGCAATGATTTCGCCGATGCGGAAGACGCGCGCGCCAATATCATCGACTGGCTGGAGCGACTTGCCGATCCGAAGCCCGTCGCATCGACCGCGATTGCGAAGGCGAGCGCGGTGGCGACCGGCGCGGTGGCGGCAGATTCGTCGACGGCCGAAATCGTTGGCGACGCCGCTATCGAGATCGTCGGCGATGCCGCTGTCGAGATCGTCAGCAATCTCGACTGGATCGATATGGTTACCGACTGGTTTTTCAGCGGCTCGTTGTAGTGACGAACTCGGGTTTTCGTGACGCAGATCATTGCGTGCGTGAAATTCCTCGCGAAAAAATGAAGCGAAAATCACTTCGCGTCAAAAAATAGAATAATCCTGCTTTGACAATACCGGCGACTTACCGGAAACTGCGCTCGGTGCTGAAAAATTGAATTGAATTAAGACGGGATAAACCGCTGGATGGGAAGGCGAACGCTGTCGGCCGGCTCTTCGTCAGCGAAGTCCACAAGCAATGCGTCGCGCTTGAACCATGAAGGTATTCGTCGGCACGCGAGCATGCCGGTTATCGTCACATTGTCACCAAAGGGTGAGTTGCCGCACAGACCGTCGCGTGACCCGCGATCACAATTTGACCGGTTGACCGTTCTTCCCCGGCCCGGTCAACCGTTTCCCCGCTCGCTCGCGCAGGAGCGGGGGCTTTTTGCCCCCCGACGCCGGAAGGCTGCGTCGGCGGAACCGGACAGGCGTCCGGCGGGCTGCGCGACGGCATTCGTTCGCGTCCCCACATCCGTTCGCCTGATCCGTACGAATCGCTTTCCTCGTGCCTGAGCGAACCCTCAGGCCCATCGCCGGTTTTTGCCGGCGATGCCTTGATCCCGGCGGCGGGCAACATCGCTGCCGGGATGTTTTTTGCGTCGGATGGCGTGACGTCACATCGCGCGCCACGGGCATGGCGCTTCGCTCACCCCGCCTGTTCGACGCTGGTTTCCCATCCGTCGTAGTTTCCGCCGAGCGCGCGTACCTCGCGATTGAGCGCGATCGTATGGCGCGTGATGTCGGCGAGCGCCATCGTGCCTTCGTGCGAAAACCGCACGGCCGACTTGCCGTCTTCGGTCGGCGCGACCGATTCGACCGGATAGCCTTTCGCTTCGGCCCAGTCCGCGAACTGGTGCGCGTCGCTCGGGTCGGGGAAGTACGCCCAGTGCATCACGCGCCGGCTCACGTCGGGGACATCGCCTTGCTGCCGCAGCGCATCCAGCGTGCGCATGTCGCGCATGATCTGCCAGTCGTCGTCGGTCGGGTAGAGCGTCTGCCAGTAAGTGGCCTTGTCCGGGTCGTCCTGATGCGCGTACTGAAGTGCATAGGTCGTCTGGTCGGCCAGCGAATCGACGATCTCCGCGGCTGCCTCCTCGTCGAACGGCACGTAGAAAAGAAAATCCCGGTTGCCGTCGACGGTGATGCGGCCGACCTGCACGCCGCCTTTTGCGATGATCGCCGCGTCGAGCAGATCCTCGATCTTCGCGAGATCGGCGAATTCGTCGCCGGTCGGCAGGCCTTCGGGCGACGGGCGCGCGAACGGGACGCGCACGCTCAGCAGCGACGTGCGCGGATCGCCTTCGGCGATTTCCGCAAAGCCATGGTTGAAGCTGATGAAAGCCTGATGGTCGCCCATTCTGGCAGGGAAGGTTCCCCAGGCGTCGCTCATGTGTTTCTCCCGTACACGATTGTCTGTTGACGGTTGCAAAGCGTCCCAATGTATCATCGAAAATCGCGTTGGCCGGGCAAGCGCGCATGATCGCCGGCACGTGCGGGCCATGGTCGCGAGATCCGGTTGTCAGCAGCTTGCCGCTTGCCGCGTGCAGGCGGCAGGCCGCAAAAATTCAAAGGAGATGCCGATGTCTACGTTTGCGGTGAATGGTGTGCGGATCGATCCGCTCAGCGCGCGCGTGACGCACGTGCGCTGGGCGGCCGTGAACCCGGCCGATCGCTCGTGGGCGGAGACGCCGCGCGAAGCCCCGGTGGCGGACGTGGCGCGTGCGCTTGCGTCCGGTAACGATGTCCGCGCGATCTTCTCGGCATCGGATACCACCGCGATCGGGCCCAGGCTGAAACGCGTGCTGTATCGCGATGCGTCGGAAGGCATCGAGCTCGACATCGATGCAACGAGCGAGTCGCGCACGTTGCGCGATCTGCCGCAGATCTGACTGCGGGCCGTTACCCCAAACGAATCGAGCGAGCGCGTCCATGACCCTGTCCAGATTTTCCATCGTCCCGTCGGCATTCGCGCTGTGTCTGGCGCTTGCCGCCTGCCAGACCGCGTCCGGGCCGGCGCCCGTGCAACCGTCGCCGGAGACCGCGTCGACGACCGATCCTGCCTCGTCGTCGGCGGCCGCGCCGGATCGCGGCATGGGCCTCGCGCCTCGGTTGGCGGAGCAGACTCACCGGGCCACCGGTCAATGCACGACCAGCGGTACCGTCAACGTATGCAATTGACCGATGTCGGCGCCGCGGCGCGTGATCCGCGCCATCGGTATCGGAATCCTCACATGCCGGCCGCGTCGATGGGCCGGCGGCCGTCGGCACGAGCGGGCGTGCAATGATCGACGAGCAGAAACCAACGGATTCCGGCCGGCGCGTCGATCCCGACGCGGAAACGTTCATCGGCGCGTTGCCGGTCACGCTGGCAGTCGACAGCCGAAGCCTGAAAAGCAGGGCGATCGTGTGTGCGGGGCTGGCCGCGGCGAGCCTGTGCGGTTACGTGGCCGCGCCGGCGCTCTGGCCGGTGGCGGCGCTGGCCGCGTTGCTTGGGCTGGCTAGTGCGGCGTTGTTCGTGTCGTCGCGGCGCAAGCTCGCGCTGCAGATCGACGAGACGGGCTTCCGGCTGATCGGCGCCGCGCGCGAAAAACCCGTCACGCCGTGGCGGGACGTCACCGAATTCCGGATCGTCAGCGTCGCCGGGAATCATTACATCGGCTACCAGTTCTCCGCGCATTCGTCGCGCACGAAGGTGCCGGGTGGCGTGATGCTGCCGATCGCCCGGTTTGCCGATTTTCCGCTCGGCGCGGTGGCCGCGTTGCTTGAAGCCTGCCGTCGTCAGTTCGGCCTGCCGGACGAGCAGGCCGAGCGAACGGGCCGATGACGCCTGAAGCCGCGTTGTCCCGCGCCCCTGTCACACGAGCAAACAAAAAAATCCCGGGCGCCATGTCGATTTTCGCCGGAGTCGTCCGTCGTAGCATCGGAGGCGTGCGCAACGCGCGTCCGTCCCGATTTTCGATACGACAACCGACTGAAGGAGCGACACCATGCCCACGTCCGTCAAGCCGATCCCGGAAGGGATGCGCACGCTGACCCCGCACCTGATCTGTGCGGGTGCGACCGCAGCCATCGATTTCTACAAGCGCGCGTTCGACGCGACCGAACGATTCCGCCTCGCGATGCCCGACGGCCGGCTCGCGCATGCGTGCCTCGCGATCGGGGATTCGACGCTGATGCTGGTGGATGAGATGCCCGAGCACGGTGCGCTGGGGCCGAAGGCGCTGAAAGGCACGCCCGTCTGCCTGCATCTGTACGTGCCGGACACCGATGCGGCGATCCAGAAGGCGGTGGCAGCCGGCGCGACGGTCACGATTCCGGCCGCGGACATGTTCTGGGGCGATCGTTACGGGCAGGTCGAGGATCCGTTCGGGCATCGCTGGTCGCTGGCGACGCATCAGCGCGATCTGACACCCGAGCAGATCGCGGACGCCATGGCCAGCGCGCCGCCTTGCGGCAGTTGAACCGGCCCTCGTCGAACGACCGTGGGCGAGCGCGCTGCGCGGCGGCGCGATCTCGCCGCGGCCCGCGTGGCGCGTTCGCGGTCATGCGCCGGCCGTCTTGCCGCGCTGCTTGTGTTCGTACATCCGGCGATCGGCCGATGCCAGCAGGTCGGCGACGGTGCGATGGTATGCGGGATCGTAGGCAACGTGCCCGACGCTGAACCGGATCGCGTAGCCGCGTGCGTCGGCGGCGTTGCGCTGCGCGAGCGCCTGCGTGACGCGTTCGACGGGCTCGGCGACGTCGGCCGGATCGGTGGCGCTCAACAGTACGACGAACTCGTCGCCGCCGAGCCGTGCGATGACGTCGCTGTCGCGCAGCGCGCCCGTCAACGTTTCGGCGAACGCCTTGAGCGCGCGGTCGCCTTCGGCATGGCCGAAGCGGTCGTTGATCGCCTTGAAATCGTTCAGGTCGAAGAACAGCAGCACGGCGTGACGGCCGACGCGATCGCACAGCCTCAGCACGTGGCGGGCGAGAAGCTCGAAGCCGCGCCGGTTCGTCAGTTGCGTGAGTTCGTCGGTGGTCGCGAAATGCAGCGCGGCGATCTCGCGCTCGGTCATGTGGGCGAGATCGCCCAGCAGCGCGAGTTCGTCGGGTTCGAGCGAGCGGGGCCGCGTGTCGATCAGGCACAACGTGCCGATGGGGGCGCCGTTCGGTGCGGCGAGCGGCCGGCCGGCGTAGAAGCGGATGCCGGGCGCGCCGGTGACGAGCGGATTGTCGTGGAAGCGGTCGTCGTTCAGCGCGTCCTGGATCACCATCGTATCGGGCGCGAGCAGTGCGTGTGCGCAGAACGACACGTCGCGCGGCGTCTGTGCGGCGTCGAGGCCCGGATGACTTTTGAACCACTGGCGATTCTCGTCGACGAGGCTGACGAGGGCGATCGGGACGTCGAACAGCCGCCGCGCGAGGCGTGTCAGGCGATCGAAACGCTCTTCGGGCGGCGTATCGAGGATCGAAAGCGAATGAAGCGTATCGAGCCGGGCCGCCTCGTCGGCCGATTTCGGTGCGATTTGCATGGGCGTTGCCTCTTGTCCCGGCCGTCGGGCCGGTGATGGGTCGTACGCGGAACAGTATCGCGCATTCGTCGATGCATCGCCACGCTGCATGTTCGGCCACGGCGGTGACCGGGTTCGCGAGATTCGGTGACGATGCCGTGAAAGGCGCGTGTCAGCGGCCCGGGTTTCGTCCCGCTGCGGAACCGGGCACGCAATAACCTCAAGGCGCGCGTCGCCGCGCCGTAAACAGGACAAGTCCAATCGTTCATCCCATCGCACCATGGTTCGAATCCTGTACGCGGGCTATCTCGCGTTCGCGCTGTATTTCCTTTACCCGCTGGTTCAGAACACACTGACATTCAGCACCGATTGCGTGCGCAGTGCGCTGCCGATGGGCGCCCACGGCTTGTCGGCGAATTCGGCGAGCGGTGCGGACGGACATGCGAATCGCTGTGCGTCGAGCGCGCATGCCGGCGTCGCGACCGGCCGGGTGCCGGAGATCCATTGAGCATGGCGGCATCGCGCGTGACGGGCGCTTCGCGCAGCGGTGCACTGGCCATTCGGCCGAATTGAACATCGCGCCGCGCTCGCCGATCATCTGCACCATGGTGGCGGGAACGCGAGCGGACGAGCGCCGACGGGCGAAAGGGCGTGCGGCGCGTCAGTAGCTTGAGCGGTACGGCGTGCCCTGATCGAAGCGGCTTTGCCAGTGGGTGAGGTAGCGCGACGCGAGTTGCGGGTTGTTCCAGACCACGACGACGTTCTCGGAATTGCGGCTGGCCGCCGACGCACTGTAGTTGAACGAGCCTGTTTCGACGTGCTCGGCGTCGATCACGAGGTACTTGTCGTGATGGATCGCATAGGTGTCGATCGTGCGCGTCGGGATGCCCGCGTTGATGAGCAGGTTCAGTGCCTGCTTGCTGCTCTTTGCGCGGTTGCCCTTGTCGTCGACGACCACCGCGACATTGACGCCGCGGCGCTTGGCGGCAAGCAGTGCACGCGTGACGGGCGGCGACGTGAACGAGTAGGCGGCGACCCGGATCGAACTGCGCGCCGCGCCGATCGCTTTCAGCACGAGCGCCTCGGCGCCGCCGTCGGGCGAGAAGGCAGATTCGACGACCTGCGTCGCGGGGGCTTCGTGAGTCGGAGCCGGCAACCATCGCGACACGAGATCGATCGCCTGCTGAAGCAGCGATTCGCTTTGCGTCTTGCCGAAGGCGGCGAAGGGTGTGGCGAGCAGGGAAGCGGCGAGACAGGCGGCAGCGAGGCGATTGCGCGACAACATGTTGGACAGCGAATGATTTCGAGACAGCGGGCCGTGAGTGTAACGCACGCGTGGCGGCCCGGTCACGTGCGGATGCGAAGCGACGGGCCACGCGATGATCGGTAGGGGTGGAGAAGGGTGACGCAAAGTTGCGTTGTTCGGTCCGTGTGCGATCGGCGATCAACGGACAGGAGTAGGCCCGACGATTGTGTGCGTTTTGCGTGTACCGTTGCCGAGCACGCGCGTGCGAGCAATGCGCGCGCCCGGTCGGACGGGCGCCCAATCAATGCGGCCCGCGGCTCAGGCGTACGTCTGGCGGGCATGCCGCTCGGGCATCCGCACGCAACGCATCGTCAATCCGCCGCTGCACGCGCCCCGGCTTCGTCGGACGCGATCCAGCCGGGCCCGGGCTCGGGCTGCACGTCGCGAGCGTCGAGCGGTTCGCCGCAGGCCGAGCACACGGTGACCGCGTGCATCAACTGCCCGCAGGCCCGGTGGCGCAATTGCACCGGCGGACCGTGGCCATCGTCCTTCCAGCGATCGCCCCACGCCATCAGCGCGAGCAGGGCCGGGTAGAGGTCGAGGCCCTTTTCCGTCAGCCGGTATTCGAAGCGCGGCGGGCGTTCCTGATACGCGCGCTTGACCAGCACGCCTTCGTCGACGAGCCGCGCGAGCCGTTCGGCCAGCACGTGGCGCGTCAGGCCGAGCTGGGCCTGGAACGCATCGAAGCGGCGGCAGCCGAGGAAGGCGTTGCGCAGGATCAGCATGGTCCAGCGGTCGCCCAGCACGGCGAGCGTGCGGGCGACCGAACAGTTCAGCGTGCCGATGTCATCCCATTTCATCGTCGAGTCTCTTGCCTCTTGCGGCGGTCTTGCGGCGGTTCAGCGAAATAGCGGGTTCGATTATAGAACCCGCCTTCGGTCGCAACGGGCGCAGCCGCGTTGACAACGGCCGGCGTCGTTGACAATAATGAGTTCCAATTTAGAACTTACTCGCGCGGCGACGCGCTTTCAACCCGGAGACAACCCGATGAATCCGCTTTCCTTGTCTGGCCTCGATCTGCTGCGTGCCGCCGTGTCGGGCGACGCGCCCCTCGCGTCGATTTCCGAGACGATCCCGATGCGTCCGCTCGACGTCGAGCTCGGTTACGTGAAGTTCTCGGCGCGGGCGGACGGCCGGCACCTGAATCCGCTGGGCGGCGTGCACGGCGGGTTCGCCGCGACGGTGCTCGATTCGGTCACCGGGTGCGCGGTGCATTCGATGCTCGATGCGGGTGTCGGTTACGGCACCGTCGATCTGCACGTGAAGATGCTGCGGCCCGTGCCGCGCGACGTCGATCTGATCGCGGAAGGGCGGGTGATTCACCTGTCGCGTTCGCTGGGCGTCGCGGAGGGCACGCTGAAGACGCCGGACGACAAGATCGTCGCGCATGCGTCGGCGACCTGCTTCATCCAGCGGCCGCAGTAACCTGGGGCGGCCTCACGCTTGACGGAGCGGGCGAAGGAGCGCAGGAGCGTGCCGGGCGGCACCGCAGGCCGCTTGTAAGCATGTGCCGCGCCGGTCTGAAGCAGTCGCTCCAATGTGATAGCGTTCCTGCTTTCCACCGACGCGACAGGAACAGCATGGAATACCGCACACTCGGCGATTCGGGTATCGAGGTCAGCCTGATCGGTCTGGGCACGATGACGTGGGGCGAGCAGAATTCGGAGCGCGACGCGCACGAGCAGATCGACTACGCGCTCGGGCAGGGCGTGACGCTGATCGACGCCGCGGAGATGTATCCGGTGCCGCCGAAGCCCGACACCCAAGGCCGCACCGAACAATACATCGGCACCTGGATCGCGCGGCATCGCGCGCAGCGCGATCGCATCGTGCTCGCGACGAAGATTGCGGGGCCGGCGCGGCAGCCGCACAATCCACGCCATATTCGCGGCGAGGGCAACCAGTTCGACCGCAAGAACCTGACCGAAGCGCTCGACGGCAGCCTCAAGCGCCTGCAGACCGACTACGTCGATCTCTACCAGTTGCATTGGCCCGATCGCAGCACGACCACGTTCGGCCGGCCCGCGTATCCGTGGGTCGACGACGCGTACACGGTGCCGATCGAGGAAACGCTCGGCGTGCTCGCGGAATTCGTGAAGGCCGGCAAGGTGCGCGCGATCGGCGTGTCGAACGAAACGCCGTGGGGTGTCGCGCAGTTCCTGCGCGCGGCCGAAAGGCTCGGGCTGCCGCGCATCGCCAGCATCCAGAATCCGTACAGCCTGCTGAACCGCACGTTCGAGAACGGGCTGTCGGAGTTTACGCATCGCGACGGCGTCGGTCTGCTCGCGTATTCGCCGCTCGCGTTCGGCTGGCTGTCCGGCAAGTACGAGAACGGCGCGCGTCCGGCCGGCGCACGCATCACGCTGTTCGAGCGTTTCCAGCGCTACAGCAAGCCGCAGGCCGTCGAGGCGACGTCGCGCTATGTCGCGCTCGCGCGACGTCACGGGCTGTCGCCCGCGCAACTGGCGCTCGCGTTCGTCAACAGCCGCCCGTTCGTGCGCAGCAACCTGGTCGGCGCGACGTCGCTCGA
The DNA here is from genome assembly GCF_002925705.1 of Burkholderia anthinoferrum. NCBI lineage: Bacteria > Pseudomonadati > Pseudomonadota > Betaproteobacteria > Burkholderiales > Burkholderiaceae > Burkholderia > Burkholderia anthinoferrum. The sequence goes on along the minus strand of NZ_LFZP01000032.1, from coordinate 269,129 downwards.
GCAGTTGAAGGAGAACATCGGCAGCATCGACGTGACGCTGTCCGACGAGATCCTCGCCGAGATCGACGCGTTGCACGAACGGCAGCCGAATCCGGCGCCGTAAGCGGCGCGCGGCCCGCGCGGCAGCGATGCCGCGACGGGCCGCATCGGGCGGTTTCGACGGCGCCGCGCCGCGCCGTCGTTGCTCGCGTCAGCGCATCTTCAGCCGCGTGCGTGCGACGAACAGCGCGGCGAGGCTCAGCAGCGCACATCCGATCAGATAGAGCGCCGGCGACAGCCGGTTGCCGGTCGCGCTGATCAGCCAGGTGATGACGAACGGCGCGAAGCCGCCGAACAGCGTGACGCCGGTGTTGTAGCTGACCGCGAGCCCGGTGGCGCGCGTCTGCGACGGGAACAGTTCGGCCATCAGTGCCGGCAGCGCGCCGCAGTACATCGCCTTCAGCGCGCCGATCCAGACCAGTGCGGCGAGCATCGTCGCGAACGACGCGTGGCGCGTGAGCCATGCGAACGTCGGCCACACGGTCACGAGCATCAGCACGGCCGCGACCGCCATCATGCGGATCCGCCCGGTGCGGTCGGACAGATGGCCGACGACCGGCGTGACGAGCGTGAGCACGAAGCCGGTCGCGAGCGTCGCCGCGAAGCCGGTCGATGCCGGCAGCCCGAGCTGCTTGATCGCATAGGTCGGCATGTACAGGATCATGTAGTTGATCGCGGTCGAGATCACGAGCACGCCGATCGACAGCAGCAGCCGCACCTTCTGGCCCGCGAACAGCTCGCGCACCGGCGCCTCGGAGCGTGCCTGCGTCTTGAATTCGACGCCTTCGTCGACGTAGCGGCGGATGTACAGCCCGACCGGGCCGATCGCCAGCCCGAACAGGAACGGCACGCGCCAGCCCCAGCTTTCGAGTTGCGCGGAGGTCAGCGTGGCCGTCAGCAGCGCGCCGAAGCCCGACGCGAGCAACGTCGCGAGGCCCTGGCTCGCGAACTGCCAGCTCGACATGAAGCCGCGCCGCTGCGGCGCGTGCTCGACGAGAAATGCGGTCGAACTCGCGAATTCGCCGCCGGCGGAAAAGCCCTGCATCAGCCGCGACAGCATGATCCCGAGCGGCGCGAGAATGCCGATCGATGCGTAGGTCGGCATCAGCGCGATCAGCAGCGTGCCGGCCATCATCATCGCGATCGACAGCAGCAGCGACGCCTTGCGGCCCGCGCGATCCGCGTACGCGCCGAGCACGAAGCCGCCGATCGGCCGGATCAGGTAGGACAGCCCGAACGTGCCGAGCGTCAGCATCAGCGACGTCGCTTCGCTCGTGGCCGGGAAGAACAGCTTGGCGATCGTCACCGCGAAGAAGCCGTAGACGATCAGGTCGAACCATTCGAGCGCGTTGCCGATCGACGCCGCGAAGATGATGCGCCGGATTTGCGCGGCGCTGGGGCGCGCGGCGTCCTGTGAGGTCAGGGTGGTCGTATTCATCGTGTGTGCAGGTCCCGTGAAAGGGGCGAAGCGCGTTACAGGGCGGCGCCGGCCGCGGCGGATGCCGCGCGGCGAACGGGCGGCGCGTTCTCGCCGAGATCCCAGAAGAGGCCGGCCATCATCTGCAGCCCCTCGCTGACGACGCTCGCGAGCAGGTGCTCGTCGGGCGCGTGCTGCGAGCACGCCGGGTACGAGTGCGGCACCCACAGCGTCGGCAGCCCGAGCGTGTCGGCAAACACCTCGTTCGGCAGCGTGCCGCCGAGATTCGGCAGGATCGCGGGCTTCTTGCCGGTGGTGCGCGCGAGCGACGCGACGGCCCAGCGGACCCACGGATCGTCCGGCGGCACGCGCGTCGCCGGTGCGCCGCGTTCGACGTCGATCTCGATGTCGGCGAAGCCGTGCGCATCGAGATGCGCGCGCAGGTGTGCTTGCACCGCTTCCCAGTCGGTGCCGACGACGAAGCGCAACTGGCAGTGCGCGTACGCGGCGGGCGGGATCGCGTTGACGGGATGCTCCGGATTGCCGGCCTTGAACGCGAGGATCTCGAACGTGTTCCAGCCGAACACGCGCTCGGCCGCGGACAGGCCGGGCTCGCCCCAGTCGGCGTCGAGCGCCGGGTCGCCGGGGCCGCCGCCGACGGAAAGATCGGCGAGCGCGTCGCGCACCGCGGCCGGGATCGGCGGCGGGCGCAACCCGTCGACGCGAATCGCGCCGCGCGCGTCGACGAGGCTCGCGAGCGCATGCGCGAGCACGATCGCCGGGTTGCGCAGCAGTCCGCCCCAGTTGCCCGAGTGATGCGCGCCGTCGCGGGCGCGCAGGCTCAGCTTGAAGTTGACCGAGCCGCGCGAGCCAAGAAATACCGTCGGGCGCGCGGCGGCAATGCGCGGGCCGTCGGACGCAATCAGCACGTCGGCCGCGAGCGCGTCGCGCTCCTGGTGGCACAGCGCGTCGAGGCCCGGAGACCCGGTTTCCTCGCCCATCTCGATCAGCAGCTTCGCATTGAAGCCGAGCCGGCCGCCGCGTGCTTCGAGCACGCTCGCCAGCGCGGCCAGGTTGATCGTGTGCTGGCCCTTGTTGTCGGCGCTGCCGCGGCCGTACCAGCGGTCGCCGTCGGCCGTCAGCGTCCACGGCGACAGCGGCGCGCGCCACTGCGCGTCGTAGCCGCGCACGACGTCGCCGTGGCCGTAGATCAGCACGGTCGGCAGCGCGTCGTCTTCGTGGCGCGACGCGAGCAGGAACGGCCCGCCGCCAGCGACGGGGTTGTCGACGATCCGCGACGTGAAGCCGAGGCGTGCAGCCTCGGGCGCGATTTCGTCGGTCAGATAGGCGCGCAGCGCGGCTTCGCTGCCGCTTTCCTGGCTTTCGGTGCGCAGGCCGACGCGGCGGCTCAGGGTCGTGAAGAACGCACCGGATTCGAACTGGTTCAGCGCGTGCTGGATGGCGGCGGTACGGCTCAAGTCGGGTCTCCTCGGTCGGGTTCGCCGTGCGCGGGCGCGCAGGCAGCGTGAAGTGCGATCGATTCTAGAAAGCCGGTTTTTTTGTCACAATGATCGAATTTCGAACCTTTCTTTGCCGAAAAGGCAAAGCAGCGCGGCCGGATGCGGCGCGGAGACAGAACGATGGCGGCTTTCCTGCATGGCCTGGCATTGCGATATTTCGTCGAGGTGGCGCGTACCGGGTCGATCAGCGACGCGTCCGCGCGGCTGCACGTGGCCGTATCGGCAATCAGCCGCCAGATCGCGAAGCTGGAGAGCGGGCTCGGCGCGCCGCTGTTCGAGCGGCGGCCGCGCGGGATGGCGTTGTCGGAGGCGGGAGAGCGGTTGCTGGCGTTCGCGCAGCGCAGCCTGCTGGAGGCCGAGCACGTGATGAAGGACATCGGCGGGCTCGACGCGCTGCACGGCAGCCTGCTGAAGATCGCGTGCTCGGAAGGGTTCGCGATCGATTTCCTGCCCGGCGTGCTCGCGAGCTTCAAGGCGCGCCACCCGGGCGTCGATTTCATCGTGTGGGTCGTGTCGCCGGCGGACGCGACCCGGCGCGTGCGCGACGGCGATGCGGACATCGCATTGACCTTCAGCCTCGCGCCGGAGAAGGGCGTGCGCGTCGACCACACCGAGCGCGCGCCGGTCTTTGCGCTGGTCCGGCACGATCATCCGCTCGCGGCGCGCGACGCGGTGTCGCTTGCCGATGTCGCCCGGTACGCGCACGTGCTGCCCGAGGCCGGCACGACGGTGCGGCAGCTGATCGACATCGCGTGCGCGCTCGACGGGCTGCTGCTCGAGCCCGAGCTGACGAGCAACAATACCGCGGCGATGTACGGCTACGCGCGGCGCACGGGCGCGGTGATGTTCACGGGGCTGTTGTCGGTGCGCGGCCGCTCCGAGGCGGACGGCTTCGTCGTCGTGCCCGTGACCAATCCGCAACTGCGCGAACGCAGCATCCAGGTGCAGACGATGGCGGGGCGCGATCTGCCCGCGTCGGTGCGCGCGTTCCGCGACCATCTGATCGACGCGATGCAGGCCGCTTCGTCGCCGCCGACCGCCGCGCGAGGCCCGGGACGCCGGCCCGTGAGATAATCGTCAATCCGCCTTCCGCGCCCATGCGGCTTCTCGAGCCGCATCGCCCCTGTTCGACGCCAAATTGAAGAACCTGATTGTCACCCTCGATCGCGCCGGCGAGTTCGACGAGATCATCGACGTGCGCACGCCGCTCGAGTTCGCCGAGGACCATATCCCCGGCGCGCTGAACGCGCCCGTGCTCGGCAACGAGGAGCGCGTGCTCGTCGGCACGATGTACCGGCAGGTGTCGCCGTACGAGGCGACGCGCGTCGGCGCGGCAATGGTGGCGCGCAACATCGCGCGCCATCTCGACACGACGTTCGCGGACCGTCCGCGCAACTGGCGGCCGCTGATCTACTGCTGGCGCGGCGGCAAGCGTTCGGGCTCGATGACGACCTGGTTCAACCTGATCGGCTGGAAGGCGCGCCAGCTCGACGGCGGCTACAAGGCGTACCGCCGGTCGGTGTGCGCGACGCTCGATTCGCTGCCTACACGCTTTCGCTACATCGCGCTCGTCGGCCATACGGGCTGCGGCAAGACGCGCCTGCTGAACGCGCTGGGCGACGTGGGCGCGCAGACGCTCGATCTGGAAGCGCTCGCGTGTCATCGCGGCTCGCTGCTCGGCGCGCTGCCGGGCAAGCCGCAGCCGGCGCAGAAGGGCTTCGATTCGGGGCTCGTCGAGGCGCTCGGACGCTTCGACCCCCAATGGCCGGTGTTCGTCGAGTCGGAAAGCCGCAGGATCGGGCTCGTGCAGTTGCCGATCGCGCTGATCGAGGCATTTCACGCGGGGCCGTGGGTTCAGGTCGAAGCCGCCCACGACGAGCGGATCGCGTTCCTTCTCGACGATTACGCCCATCTGTTCGACGCGCCGGACGCGTTCAAGGCGCAGCTTCATCGGCTGATCGGCCTGCACAGCCGCGAAGCGGTGACGCGCTGGAAGGGGCTGATCGATGCCGGCGCGCGAGCCGAATTGTTCACGGAACTGATCGACAGGCATTACGATCCCGCCTATGCGCGCACTTACCGCGCGACGTACAACAAGCCGAACCGGGTGCTGACGTTCACGTTCCGGCCCAACGCGGCCGACGTGCACGATCAGGCGCGCACGCTGCTGGCCGAACTCGCGCAAGCCGGGCTGCCCGCATCGGCCGCATTTGCGGCCGGCACGACATCCGAAATCGATAAAAACCACTCGACGACCATCACACGATGACGACCACACGCACCCAACCCAACCCGGCCCTCGGCTGGATGACCTTCCTGCTGATCGCGGTCGCGGGACTGTTCTACGTAAAATGGTTTCCGTACTACAACAAGGCGTTCGTTGCCGCCGAGCACCATTCGATCGGCCAGTCGATCCTGATGGGCACGTCGGCGGCCGCGCCCGAGCCGTCGCTGAAGGCGGCGCTCGACTACGCGTGGGCATACGGCAAGGCGATCTGGCAGGCGATGGTGCTGGGCCTGCTGCTCGGCTCGGCCGTGCAGGCGCTGCTGCCCGCGCACTGGGTGGCGCGCGTGCTCGGTCGCACGGGTTTCGGCAGCGTCGCCGCGGGCGGGCTGCTGTCGCTGCCCGGGATGATGTGCACGTGCTGCGCGGCGCCGGTCGTCGCGGGCCTGCGTGCGCGTCATGCGTCGCCGGGCGGCGCGGTCGCGTTCTGGCTCGGCAACACGGTGCTGAACCCGGCGGCGCTGGTGTTCATGGGCTTCGTGCTCGGCTGGCACTGGAGCGCGCTGCGCCTCGTGCTCGGCATCGCGATGGTGTTCGGGATCGGCTATCTGCTGAATCGCGTCGCACGTCCCGAAGACCGCAGCATCGACGATGCGCAGCTTGCCGCGCTGGCGGCCGAACAGGCCGCGGCCGGCAATCCGTTCGTCCGCTGGATGAAGCTGCTCGCACGCATGGCCGTGCGGCTCGTGCCCGAATACATCGTGCTCGTGCTGCTGCTCGGCGCCGCGCGCGCGTGGCTGTTTCCGCATATCGGCCCGGACATCGGCAATCAGCTCGGCTGGATCGTCGCATTCGCGGTCGCGGGCATGTTGTTCGTGATTCCGACGGCCGGCGAGGTGCCGATCATCCAGGCCATGCTGTCGCTCGGCATGGGCGTCGGTCCGGCCGCCGCGCTGCTGATGACGCTGCCGCCGATCAGCGTGCCGTCGCTCGCGATGCTCGCGCGTTCGTTCAAGCCGTACATGCTGGCGATCGTCGCGACGCTCGTCGTCGTATTCGGGATCGTGAGCGGCTTGCTCGCGATCGCGTTCGGGTTCTGACGCGCGCAACGGCGCGCCCGTCGCGCGCCATCGTCGTATTCACCCGGCGCCGCCGCTTCATGCGTGCGGCGCCCTTTACAAGAAGCAAACAGGAAAACGCATGACCCAACCGAAGATTCATCCTCGACTCGAAAAGGCGCTGACGCGCGGCGATCTCGCGATTCGTCAGGCCAATTCCGCGCGGGCGACGGCCGTGCTGCACGCACTCGGCACGATGATCATCGAGGCCTCCGCCACGATCGGTGTCGAGGCCAGTATCGACATTCCGCAGGGCGATCGCATTTACGATCCCGTCAACGGCCTGTGGCCGCAGAAGATGCTGGTGTCGTTCGACGGCCCGGTGGACGAAGCCGACAAGGAAGAGCTGCGCACGGTGTATCTGGTGGCCGACGATCCGGGCACGCAGTTCCGCGTGGAATGGCATCGCGCGGACGGCAAGCTCGGCCGCCACGAAGGCGGCCCGCTCGCGACCGTCGCGTTCCTGACCGACGTCGAAATTCCGTGGAGCGACGACGACGAGTAACGTCGTCGCATTTGGCCGGCGGCCGGTGCGTGGTGCCCGACGCGCCGGCCGTCAGCGCATCATCCGCCGCCGGAACAGCCACGCGGACAGCAGGAATCCGCCGACCGCGTAGCCGGCGAGCACCGCGACGTGCAGCGCGATGTCGGTCGCCGACCGGCCGAGCATCGCAGGCCGGATCAGCTCGACCGCATTCGCAAGCGGCAGCGCCTGCGCCGCATGCCGCGCGATCGGCGGCAACTGCGTGATCGGGAAGAACACGCCCGACAGCAGCAGCATCGGCGTCAGCACGAGCGTCTGATAGAACATGAAGAAATCGTAGGATGGCGCGAGCGCCGTGACGATCATCGCGATGCTGGCGAACGCGAGACCGGCCAGCGCGATCACCGGCAGCACCGCGAGCATCGACGGAAAGCGTGCATAGCCGAGCACGCCCGCGACGAGCATGATCGCGCCCCCCGACAGCATCGCCTTGCTGGCCGCCCACACGATTTCGCCGAGCACGATGTCGCCGAGCGCGAGCGGCGTATGCATGATCGCTTCCCACGTGCGCTGCACGTGCATCCGCGAGAAACCCGAATACATCGACTCGAAGCTCGCGGACATCATCACGCTCGAGCCGACCGTGCCGGCCGCGAGGAATGCGATATACGACACGCCGTCGACATGGCCGAGCATCAGGCCGAGCCCGAAACCCAGCCCGAACAGATAGATCATCGGATCGGCAAGATTGCCGAACATCGACGCGAGCGCGAGCTTGCGCCACACGAGGTAGTTGCGTCGCCAGACGGCGACCCAGTTGCCTGCATTGGCCGGCATCGCGATCGCGAAGCGTGATTCGCGCGGCGGGGCCGACGGCGTGGTGGCGGAATAGTTGCGGACGTCCATGGTCGTTCAGTCCTGCATCTCGCGGCCGGTGAGCCGCAGGAACACATCTTCCAGATTGGCGGGGCGATGCAGATAGCGCAATCCTGTGCGGCCCTTGAGGCGCGCGCCGAGCGGTTCGGGATCGGTCACATAGCAGAACAGCGTCTCGCCGCTGATCTCGGTGCGCTTCGCGAAGGCCGACAACTCGTCGCGCAGCGCGGCCGGATCGGGCCCGTAGATCTCGATCACGTCGCAACCGATCTCCGATGCGATCAGGGCATGCGGCGCGCCTTCGGCGATCTTGCGGCCTTGCTCGATCACGCACAGCCGATCGCACAGACGCTCGGCTTCTTCCATGAAATGCGTGGTGATCAGGATCGTCTTGTCGCGCGCGAGCAGCGAACGCAGCCGCTCCCACATCAGATGCCGCGCCTGCGGATCGAGGCCCGTCGTCGGCTCGTCGAGCACGAGCACGTCGGGATCGTTGACGAGCGCGCGGGCGAGCGTGAGGCGACGCTTCATGCCGCCCGACAACTCGCCCACCTTCGCATCGGCCTTGTTCTCGAGCTTCGCGAATTCGAGCAGCGGCGGCACGAGCGCGCGTGCCGCCTGCGCCGACATCCCGAAATAGCGGCTGAACACGAGCAGGTTTTCCCGGACCGTGAAGTCCGGATCGAGATTGTCGAACTGCGGGACGACGCCGACGCGCTGGCGTGCATGTCGGGCACGCGATGGAACCGGTTCGCCGCACAGCGAAATGGTGCCGGCATCGGGATGCGCGAGGCCGAGCAGCATCTTCAGCGTCGTGGTCTTGCCGGCGCCGTTCGGGCCGAGCAGGCCATAGCATTCGCCGGCCTTCACGTGGAAGGACAGGCCGTTGACGACGAGCTTGTCGCCATAGCGTTTTTCGACGTTGCGGAAATCGATCGGTGCGACGGACATGGGCGCTTGTCGTTGTAAGCGGGCGTGTGCTGCTGCCCCGTGCGTGGCCGGTTTCCGAACGGATCGCACGAATCCGTGTCACACGGGCGTGACCGAAGCGCACGATGCCGGCGCGACGCGGCTCGCTGGTGTACGAATGGGCCATTCTAGTGCATCGGCTGCGTCGCTTCAGGGCACGCCCGCCCGGTGCGATGCATGTGCGCACCGATCATGCACCGCATCATCGCGCACGCGCGACGCGGGGCGAATCAGCGTTTTCCATCCCTTGCGTCCTGAATTGCGGCGCACCATGATGAATGCGTCGGCTCGTTGTCGCGATAGGGAGGCTTCATGGCTAGCTACAACAAGATTTTGCTGTGTTACGACGGCACGCTCGAAGGGCGCAAGGCACTACGCTGCGGAGCCAATCTCGCAATGGACCTGAAGGCGGAAACGCATTTGCTGTCGGTCGTCGACATGCGTTCGAGCATTGCGCAAAGCGCCGGCTTGCTGACCGATGTCGCATGCGGCCGCTTCGAGGAAACCGCGCGCGAAATCCTGCAGGAAGGCGTGAACTGGCTGCGCGAGCGCGGTGTGCAAGCCGAGGGCCATTTCGCCTTCGGTTATCCGATCGACGAAATCGCGAATCTCGCGTCGGAGCTGAAGGTCGACCTCGTCGTCGTCGGCCACCGGTGCCGCAGCGGATTGTCGAGATGGTGGATGGGCTCGGGCAATACGCAACTGCTCGATCGCGTGAACTGCAGCATTCTGGTGGCGTGTTCGTCGGCGGAAGAGCAGAAGGCCGAAATCGCGCGCGAGCGCGAGGCGGCCATGGCGACCGGCCAATGATCTAAAGACTGGATGACGACCTGACTGGCGATGCATGCCGGTCAGGCATCGCGCTGGATCGGCGGAGCGGGCGTCCAGCGCGGCCTGCTATGCATGCAGGTCGATCCCGGACAATTTCCACGAGAACAGCCCGAAGCGGTGAAAGATCGCCGCATAGCGCGTGCCGTCGGCGCCGCGCTGATACGTGACGACGAATTCATCGATATTTCGGTAGCCCGCGCTGGTTTGTTGCTGGCGCGGCGCTTGCGTTGCTTCGCTCGGGCTGGCCGGTGCGGCCGGCGCGGGGGCCGGCGACGATGCCGCCGAAGCGGCCGCGGTGCCGCCCGGTACGCCGTTACTTGCCGGCGCCGGATGGGCGGGTGGCGCGGCAGGCGTGTTGCCGGGCGCATTGCCCGCCGGCGGCTGATTCGACCAGTCAGGCGGACGCTCGCCCGGATTGCCGCGCGGCGGCAATCCACTCATCAGCGCGGCGACGCCTTCCGGGGTCGCGTACGCATCGACGAGCGGGCCGATCAGCGCGGACCCGATCAACGCGCCGATCACCGCGAACGGATTGTCCTTTTTTACGGCGTCGACGCGGCGCATCAATTCTTCCGTGACCTGCTGCTTCAGGCTGATGCGCAGCGACGGAAAGTCCACATATTCGCTGATCGCCTGCGCGTCGCGCGCATCGATCGCCGATTTCAGGCGGCCGAGCGCGACATACGGCGACGCGTACCCATAGCCGAGCGCCGCAATAACAGCGACGACGAGCGCGACGATCAACAGGGGCTTGAGTCGCCATGCACGGCGCGACGAACCAGTCACGTTGCCTCCGGTGCGGGAAGGTTCCGCAATCAGAGACCGCCCGGCGTGGCCGATCGTTCCTCCGCGATGCAGCGATCGATCATCCGGCAAACGGCGTCGATCGTGCCCACCATGATCAGGCGCGAACGACCGTGATAGACGCGCACCGGCGCGCGACGCGCGGGTTCCGCGTGATTCAGGCCAGCGTTCAGCGATACGCGCGCGAACGCGGGGAGCGCTGACGGCAGCAGGGACGCCTGCCGTTCGACTGCGACTTCTTCTTGCACGGGCGCCGCCGCGGACAGCGGAGCGCAGGGCGTGCGGCCGCGCAGATGACGCAGGCGACCGAATTGACGGAAAGGCAGCAGGCGGGCAAGGCGTTCCATGATGTTCTCCTAGCGAGACGGAATGTCAGAGTTCGCCCGAGCGGATCAGCCCGACGGCGATGCCTTCCAGCGCGAAATCCGCGCTGCCGGCCTTGACGAAGATGTTTTCGTAATCCGGGTTCTCCGCGATCAGCTCGAGGCCGCCGGGCCGGCGCATCAGGCGCTTGACCGTGACGTCGTCGCCCAGGCGCGCGACGATGATCTGGCCGTCCTTCGCTTCCGTGCGCTTCTGCACGGCGAGGAGGTCGCCGTCGAGAATGCCGGCGTCGCGCATCGACAGCCCGCGTACCTTCAGCAGGTAGTCGGGCTTGCTGGTGAACAGCGCGGGATCGCACGCGTAGTGCTGCGAGATGTGCTCCTGCGCAAGGATCGGGCTACCGGCCGCGACGCGGCCGACGAGCGGCAGCGACAGTTGCATCAGGCCGGCGTGCGGCAGCGTGAACTGATGCGGGGCGTCGTCGATGCCGAGCAGCCGGATGCCGCGCGATGCGCCCGCGGCCAGCTCGATCACGCCCTTGCGCGCCAGCGCACGCAGGTGCTCCTCGGCCGCATTCGGCGAGCTGAAGCCCAGTTCGGCCGCGATCTCGGCACGGGTGGGCGGGAATCCGGAGCGCTCGATCGCGCGGCGGATCAAGTCGAACACTTGCTGCTGACGGGCGGTGAGTTTGGTCATGGCTCAACTGTATGGATAGACAGTGAGCTGTATTTTTATACAGTACTTCGTGAATTTCAAGTGTTACTTGAGGTTCGACGCGATTGCGTCGATTCCGGCGTGATTTCGCGACGCCCGGACGCCGGTTTGTCCGCCGCAACCGTCCGTCCCGTATGCGTTAGCACTTTTGAGTATTAAAAAATGAGGAAGGATTATTTTTAATCATGTAACCCGTTCGATAGACTGGCCCGACATCGCAATACCGACAACACTGGAGAACCAAGGATGGGCAAGCGCAACACGGGGCTGGTGGGCGGAGTGGGCCGCCTGATCGCAACATTCGCGCTGGGCGCGGCGGCGGCGCTGGGCGTCGCGACGCATGCGCAGGCCGATACGACTTTCCTGAATGTGTCGTACGACCCGACGCGCGAGCTGTATCAGGATTTCAACCAGGCGTTCGGCAAGGAGTGGAAGGCGAAGACGGGCGAAACCGTCAACTTCAAGCAGTCGCACGGCGGTTCGGGTGCGCAGGCGCGCTCGGTGCTCGACGGCCTGCAGGCCGACGTCGTCACGCTGGCGCTGGCGTACGACATCGACGCGCTCGCGAACAAGGGGCTCGTGAACAAGGATTGGCAGAAGCGCCTGCCCGACAACGCGTCGCCGTACACGTCGACGATCGTGTTCCTCGTGCGCAAGGGCAATCCGAAGGGGATCAAGGACTGGGACGACCTGACCAAGCCGGGCATCTCGATCGTCACGCCGAACCCGAAGACGTCGGGCGGCGCGCGCTGGAACTACCTGGCCGCATGGGCGTACGCGCTGCACAAGCCGGGCGGCAACGAGCAGACGGCGAAGGAATTCGTCACGAAGCTCTACAAGAACGCGGGCGTGCTCGATTCCGGCGCGCGGGGCGCGACGACGAGCTTCGTGCAGCGCGGGATCGGCGACGTGCTGATCGCATGGGAGAACGAGGCGTTCCTGTCGGTCAAGGAATTCGGCACCGACAAGTTCGAGATCGTCGTGCCGTCGGTGAGCATCCTGGCCGAGCCGCCTGTCGCGGTGGTCGACAAGGTGGTCGACAAGAAGGGCACGCGCAAGCTGGCGGAGGCGTACCTGAATTACCTGTACAGCCCGCAGGGCCAGGAAATCGCGGCGCGCAACTACTACCGGCCGCGCTCGAAGAACGTGCCGGCTGAACTGACCAGGCAGTTCCCGAAGCTGAAGCTGTACACGGTCGACGACACGTTCGGCGGCTGGACGAATGCACAGAAGACGCATTTCGCGGACGGCGGCGTGTTCGATTCGATCTACAAGCCGCAGTAACGCACGCAGTCACACCATAACGACCAAGCGGCGCGCCACGACAGCGCGCCGCATCCCCGACGGGCCGCCGGCGCGATGCACTGCGCCGGCGTTTGCGTCGGACCCGTGAGCAGCATCGACCCAGCAAGCGCATCCGATGACGACGTATACCTTTCGCAAGCCGAGCGCGCTGCCCGGCTTCGGCGTGACACTCGGCATCACGGTGGCCTATTTGAGCCTCGTGGTGCTGATTCCGCTCGCCGCCACGTTCCTGAAGACCGCGACGCTGTCGTGGGACCAGTTCGTCACCGCCGTCACGTCGCCGCGCGTGCTCGCGTCGTACCGGCTGACGTTCTCGGCCGCGCTCGGCGGCGCGCTGATCAACGCCGTGTTCGGCTTTCTCGTCGCGTGGGTGCTGGTGCGCTACACGTTCCCGTTCAAGCGCCTCGTCGATGCGGTCGTCGACCTGCCGTTCGCGCTGCCGACCTCGGTGGCCGGCATCTCGCTCGCGGCCGTCTACGCGACCAACGGCTGGGTCGGCCAGTATCTCGCGCCGCTCGGCATCAAGATCGCGTTCACGCCGGCCGGCGTGCTGGTCGCGCTGACCTTCATCGGGCTGCCGTTCGTCGTGCGCACCGTGCAGCCGGTGCTCGAGGATTTCGAGCGGGAGCAGGAAGAAGCCGCCGCGTGCCTCGGCGCGTCGCGCTGGCTGACCTTCCGCCGCGTCGTGCTGCCGGCCGTGCTGCCGGCGCTGCTCACCGGTTTCGCGCTCGCGTTCGCGCGCGCGCTCGGCGAATACGGATCGGTGATCTTCATCGCCGGCAACGTGCCGATGAAATCCGAGATCACGTCGCTCCTGATCATCACGAAGCTCGAACAGTACGACTACGCGGGCGCGACCGCGCTGGCGGTCGTGATGCTGGTGGTGTCGTTCCTGATGCTGCTGCTGATCAACACGCTGCAGTGGTATCTGCAGCGCAGGACGAGCAAGGGCGCGAGCGGTCCGGCGCCCGCCACCGTCAACGCCGTCGCGGCAGGAGGCCAGCAATGAGCCAGGAGGCCACCGTCGTGCTGAAAACCCCGTCGTCCGCCGTGCGCGCCACGAAGCGGCTCGACCCCGTCAGCGAGTCGCGCGTCGTGCGCTGGCTGCTCACGGGCATCGCGCTCGCGTTCCTCGCGTTCTTCCTCGTCGTGCCGCTCGCCGCGGTGTTCGTCGAGGCGCTGCGCAAGGGCGTCGGCTTCTATCTCGAATCGCTGGCCGATCCCGATGCGTGGTCGGCGATCAAGCTGACACTGACCGTCGCCGTGATCGCGGTACCGCTGAACCTCGTGTTCGGCGTGTGCGCATCGTGGGCGATCGCGAAGTTCGAATTCCGCGGCAAGGCGCTGCTGACGACGCTGATCGACCTGCCGTTCTCGGTGTCGCCGGTGATCTCCGGCCTCGTGTACGTGCTGCTGTTCGGCGCGCAGGGCTGGTTCGGGCCGTGGCTGCAGGATCACGACGTGCAGATCATCTTCGCGGTGCCGGGCATCGTGCTCGCGACGATCTTCGTCACGTTCCCGTTCGTCGCGCGCGAGCTGATTCCGCTGATGCAGGCGCAAGGCACCGACGAGGAAGAAGCGGCGCGCGTGCTCGGTGCATCGGGCTGGCAGATCTTCCGCCGCGTGACGCTGCCGAACGTGAAATGGGGCCTGCTGTACGGCGTGATCCTGTGCAATGCGCGCGCGATGGGCGAGTTCGGCGCGGTGTCGGTCGTGTCCGGCCACATCCGCGGCGTGACCGACACGATGCCGCTGCACGTGGAGATCCTGTACAACGAATACAACTTCGCGGCGGCGTTCGCGGTGGCGTCGGTGCTGGCGCTGCTCGCGCTCGTCACGCTCGCGCTGAAGCTGATCGCCGAGCGTCATCTCGCCGCCGAACTGGCCGACGCCGTTCCCGCACATGCCGGCCCTGTCGGCGCCGTTTCGTCGAAATCGTAAAGAGGCAACCAGAATGGGTATCACCGTCCGTAACCTTCAGAAGCGCTTCGGCGATTTCACGGCGCTCGACAACGTATCGCTCGACTTCCCGCCCGGCGAACTGGTCGCGCTGCTCGGGCCGTCCGGCTGCGGCAAGACCACGCTGCTGCGCGTGATCGCGGGCCTCGAGCACGCGGACGCCGGCCAGGTCGTGCTGCAGGGGCTCGACGTCGCGTCGGTCGGCGCGCGCGACCGCCAGGTCGGCTTCGTGTTCCAGCACTACGCGCTGTTCCGCCACATGACCGTGTTCGAGAACGTCGCGTTCGGGCTGCGCGTGAAGCCGCGCCGCGAGCGGCCGTCGGAAGCCGCGATTCGCGAGAAGGTGCACGAGTTGCTCAAGCTCGTGCAGCTCGACTGGCTCGCGCAGCGTTACCCGTCCGAGCTGTCGGGCGGCCAGCGCCAGCGCATCGCGCTCGCCCGCGCGCTCGCGGTCGAGCCGAAGGTGCTGCTGCTCGACGAACCGTTCGGCGCGCTCGACGCGAAGGTCCGCAAGGAACTGCGCGGCTGGCTGCGTCGCCTGCACGACGACTTGCACATCTCGACGATCTTCGTCACACACGATCAGGAGGAGGCGCTCGAGGTGGCCGATCGCATCGTCGTGCTGAACCGCGGCCACGTCGAGCAGGTCGGCAGCCCGCAGGACGTCTACGATCATCCGCAAAGCGCGTTCGTGTACGAGTTTCTCGGCGCGGCGAACCGGCTGCCGGGCACGGTCGCCGGGCGCGGCTTCGTCGCCGACGGCGCGGCTGCGCCGATCGAGGTCGACGCCGATTTCGCGGGCCCCGCGAATGCGTACGTGCGGCCGCACGATCTGCAGCTGTGGCCGGCGGGCGAAGGGCACCGCGACGGCATCGCGGTGGACGTGCGGCGCGTAATTCCGCTCGGCGGTTCGGTGCGCGTGGAGCTGGAGGCACGCGCGGGCGGCGCGCTCGAGGCGGAACTCGACCGCGACGCCTGGCGGGCGCTCTCGCTGCAGGTCGGCGACGGCGCGACGGCCGTGCCGCGTGCCGTGCGGGTATTTCCCGCGCGTTGACGAGGCAATGTGGGGCAAAGGGCGGGATTCGCTCCGATTCGACAATCAAACAACGACAGCCTAAGAGGCATACCCATGAATTTTCAGCAATTGCGGTTCGTGCGCGAAGCGGTGCGCCAGAACATGAACCTGACCGAAGTCGCGAACGTGCTGTACACGTCGCAGTCGGGCGTGTCGAAACAGATCAAGGATCTGGAGGATGAACTGGGCGTCGACATCTTCATTCGGCGCGGCAAGCGGCTGACGGGGCTCACGGAGCCCGGCAAGGCCGTGCACCAGCTGATCGAGCGAATGCTGCTCGACGCCGAGAACCTGCGGCGCGTCGCGCGCCAGTTCGCCGATCAGGACAGCGGCCACCTCGTCGTCGCGACGACGCACACGCAGGCGCGCTACGCGCTGCCGAAGGTGATCCGGCAGTTCACCGAGGTGTTTCCGAAGGTGCATCTCGCGCTGCGCCAGGGCAGCCCGCAGCAGATCGCGCAGATGATCCTGAACGGCGAGGCCGATCTCGGCATCTCGACCGAGGCGCTCGACCGCTATCCGGACATCGTCACGTTCCCGTGCTATTCGTGGCACCACACGGTCGTCGTGCCGAAAGGCCACCCGCTCGTCGGCCGCGAGAACCTGACGCTCGAGGAAATCGCCGAGTACCCGATCATCACGTACGACCAGGATTTCACGGGCCGCTCGCACATCGACCAGGCATTCACGCAGGCGGGCGCCGTACCCGACGTCGTGCTGACCGCGATCGACGCGGACGTGATCAAGACCTACGTCGAGCTCGGGATGGGGATCGGCGTGGTCGCGGCGATGGCCTACGATCCGCAGCGCGACACGGGGCTCGTCGCGCTCGATACGCAGCACCTGTTCGAGGCGAGCACGACACGGGTCGGGCTGCGCAAGGGCGCATTCCTGCGCGCGTATGCGTACCGGCTGATCGAAATGTTCGCGCCGCACCTGAACGAAGCGGAAATCGCCGGGCTGTTGCGCGAAGCCGTTTGACCATTGCGCGTCGCGCGCCGTCCGGGCGGATGCCGCGGATGCCGCGCGACACGCTTACCTTGCCGTCCGACGCACCGGGCGGCGGCAGGGGGAGGCGCCGTCACGATCGAAGCCTCGGCCGAGGTTTTCGATCCGATGCTTCACGCCAGACGGCGATCGATACACGTTCCCACGCCAACGGAAAAACAGGAACGACCTGCCGAACCTCGGCGCGGCACACGAAACCGGCAGTTTCCCCATTCACGCAACAGCGCCGTCCGACTCGCCGCTTCCGTCATGGTCGGCGACAGGTCGCGACGACGAATGCCCGCGCGCCGCGCGTCGATATCGTCGGCGCAAAGCGCGTTGTCCACGACGAACCGCGCCATCGTCGGCCGCCGCCCGCGAAGCGAGCGCTTCGGCGAGCAGCCGTCGCGAGTGTCGCATTTGCGCGTCGCGAAGCCCGCTCGCGCGCTCCGAATAAACCCTTAAATATTGATCAGACAGGTTGCGCGCCGAAGCGAATCGGTACAGCATAGCCTTCACTCCGCCGGCGTTCCGCCGGCGGTGGCGCGTCGACGACAGCACGCGCCAGGCAGTCGGCCGTCTGCCTCGCTTCCATTCCGTGGTACCGACAGCAGCATCGATGGCCATTGCCCGGGTAGTGTGGCGCAAACGTTTGCTCACATTAAAACAACAATCCGGCCTTCGGGCCGTCGCCAGGAGATGTGTATGAATGTCCGCTTTCGCCGTCGCTTCCTGACCGCCGCGCTCGCCGCCGTCGCGGTGGCCGCGGCACCGGTTGTCCACGCGCAGTCCGCGGCCAAGCCGAAGGTCGCGCTCGTGATGAAGTCGCTCGCCAACGAGTTCTTCCTGACCATGGAAACGGGCGCGAAGGAATACCAGAAACACAACGCGAACCAGTTCGACCTGATCACGAACGGCATCAAGGACGAGACCGACACCGCGAACCAGATCCGCATCGTCGAGCAGATGATCGTGTCGAAGGTCGACGCGATCGTGCTCGCGCCGGCCGATTCGAAGGCGCTCGTACCGGTCGTGAAGAAGGCCGTCGACGCCGGCATCGTCGTCGTGAACATCGACAACCGGCTCGATCCCGACGTGCTGAAGTCGAAGAACCTGAACGTGCCGTTCGTCGGCCCGGACAACCGCAAGGGCGCGCGCAAGATCGGCGATTACCTCGCGAAGCGGCTGAAGGCGGGCGACCAGGTCGGCATCGTCGAAGGCGTGTCGACGACCACCAACGCGCAGCAGCGCACGGCCGGCTTCCAGGACGCGATGAAGGCGGGCGGGATGAAGGTCGTGTCGGTGCAGTCGGGCGAATGGGAGATCGACAAGGGCAATGCGGTGGCCGCCGCGATGCTCAACGAATACCCGAACCTGAAGGCGCTGCTGTGCGGCAACGACAACATGGCGATCGGCGCCGTGTCGGCCGTGCGCGCGGCCGGCAAGCAGGGCAAGGTGCTCGTGGTCGGCTACGACAACATCAACGCGATCAAGCCGATGCTGAAGGACGGCCGCGTGCTCGCGACCGCCGACCAGTACGCGGCGAAGCAGGCCGTGTTCGGCATCGACACGGCGCTCAAGGCCATTGCCGAGCATCGCAAGCAGGCCGAGATGTCCGGCGTGGTCGAGACGCCGGTGGATCTCGTGACGAAGTAACGCCGCACCGGTCCGGCCGCCGGCCTCAAGAATCCGGCGCGGCGGCCGTTATCCGGTGTGAGCGCGATCACGGCCACTGCATGCACATGCACTTGTGAGCGTCATACCCGCGCGCCGCGTGCGCGCGGCCGCAATCAGGATCGCGATGGAACCGACCTTCCAACCCTCCCGTTCAGCCCACCCCGTGCTGTCCGTCTCCGGCATCGGCAAGACCTATGCCGAACCCGTGCTCGCCGACGTCACGCTGACGCTCGATGCAGGCCAGGCGCTCGCGCTGACCGGCGAGAACGGCGCGGGCAAGAGCACGCTGTCGAAGATCATCGGCGGGCTCGTCGACCCGACCACCGGTACGATGCAGCTCGGCGGCGAGGCCTATGCGCCGGCGAGCCGCACGCAGGCCGAGGCGCTCGGCGTGCGCATGGTGATGCAGGAGCTGAATCTGCTGCCGACGCTGACCGTCGCCGAAAACCTGTTTCTGAACCGACTGCCGCGCCGCTTCGGCATCATCGATCGCGCGCGGCTGCGCGACGACGCGCGCGCGGCGATGGCGCAGGTCGGGCTCGACGCGGTCGACCCCGATACGCCGGTCGGCGCGCTCGGCATCGGCCACCAGCAGATGGTGGAGATCGCCCGCAACCTGATCGGCGACTGCCGCGTGCTGATTCTCGACGAGCCGACCGCGATGCTGACCGCGCGCGAAGTCGAGCTGCTGTTCGAGCAGATCGACCGGCTGAAGGCGCGCGGCGTCGCGATCGTCTACATCTCGCACCGGCTCGAAGAGCTCGCGCGCGTCGCCGAGCGCGTCGCGGTGCTGCGCGACGGCCGGCTCGTGCATGCGGGCGACATGGCGGCGACGACGTCCGACGGGCTCGTCACGCTGATGGTCGGGCGCGAGATCGGCGAACACATCGATCTCGGCGAGCGCCGGTTCGGCGCGCCGCGGCTCGCGGTATCGGGCCTCACGCGCGGGACGGCCGTGCGCGACGTGTCGCTGGAGGTGCGCGCGGGCGAGATCTTCGGCATCTCCGGGCTGATCGGCGCAGGGCGCACCGAGCTGCTGCGGCTGATCTACGGCGCCGATACGCCGGACGCCGGGACGATCGCGGTCGGCCAGCCGCTGAAGCCGGCGCGGATCGCGTCGCCCGTCGAGGCGGTGAAGCTGGGCATCGCGCTGATCACCGAGGATCGCAAGGGGGAAGGGCTGCTGCTGTCGCAGTCGATCACCGCGAACGTTTCGCTCGGCCAGCTCGACCGGCTCGCGCGCGGCGGCATCGTCGATTCCGCACGCGAAACGGCGCTCGCCGAGCAGCAGATCGAGGCGCTGCGGATCCGCACGCACGGCGCGGCGCAGGCGGTCGGCGAGCTGTCGGGCGGCAACCAGCAGAAGGTCGTGATCGGCCGCTGGCTCGCGCGCGACATGGGTGTGCTGCTGTTCGACGAGCCGACGCGCGGGATCGACGTCGGCGCCAAATTCGAGATCTACACTTTGATGGGCGCGCTCGCGCGCGAAGGCCGCGCGCTCGTGGTCGTATCGAGCGACCTGCGCGAGCTGATGCTGATCTGCGACCGGATCGGCGTGATGTCGGCCGGGCGCATGACCGCCGTGTTCGAGCGCGGCAACTGGACCCAGGATGCGCTGCTGGCCGCGGCATTCGCCGGCTTCGGCCGCGAGACGCCGGCCGCCGCCATGCAGCATCCGGACGCGGAGCAGGCGCGCGGCGCCGCTTCGGGCACTTCGACGACAGGACGACAGCAATGACCCAGCCTCCCGTATCCCCGACCGATGCAGGCGCGCAGCAGGACGTGACCGGGCGCCGCGCGCGCACGCTGTCCGGCACGCGGCTCGGCCTGTCGAACTATCTCGGGCTCGCCGGCGCGCTGGCCGCGATGATCGCGCTGTTCTCGGCGCTGAGCTCGCATTTCCTGACCTACGACACGTTCAGCACGATCGCGAACCAGATTCCCGATCTCGTCGTGATGTCGGTCGGGATGACCTTCGTGCTGATCATCGCCGGGATCGACCTGTCGGTCGGCTCGGTGCTCGCGCTCGCCGCGTCGATGGTCAGCGTCGCCGCGCTGAAGTGGCAGTGGGGGCCGCTGCCGGCCGCGCTGATCGGGATCGCGGTCGCGACCGCGACGGGCGCGCTGACCGGCGCGGTCACGGTCGGCTGGCGGATTCCGTCGTTCATCGTGTCGCTCGGCGTGCTGGAGGCCGCGCGCGGCCTCGCGTACCAGCTGACGAATTCGCGCACCGCGTATATCGGCGACGCGTTCGATTTCCTGTCGAACCCGATCGCGCTGGGCATCTCGCCGGCGTTCCTGATCGCGGTCGCGGTGATGATCGCCGCCCAGTTCGTGCTCACGCGCACCGTGTTCGGGCGCTATCTGGTCGGGATCGGCACGAACGAGGAAGCGGTCCGACTTGCAGGGGTTAACCCGCGGCCGTATAAAATCCTCGTATTCGCACTGATGGGCGCGCTCGCGGGGCTCGCGTCGCTGTTCCAGATTTCGCGGCTCGAGGCGGCCGATCCGAACGCGGGCGCGGGCCTCGAACTGCAGGTCATCGCCGCCGTCGTGATCGGCGGCACGAGCCTGATGGGCGGGCGCGGCTCGGTGATCAGCACGTTCTTCGGCGTGTTGATCATTTCCGTGCTGGCCGCGGGGCTGGCGCAGATCGGTGCGAACGAGCCGACCAAACGGATCATCACGGGCGCGGTGATCGTCGTGGCGGTCGTGCTCGATACGTATCGCAGCCGGCGTACGCGCGTGCGGTAAAAAGACAGACAGAACAGACCAGAGAGAAACGGGAAATGGCGACGATCAAGGATGTGGCGGCCATGGCGGGCGTGTCATTTACGACCGTCTCGCACGTGGTGAACAATTCGCGGCCGG
The DNA here is from genome assembly GCF_002925705.1 of Burkholderia anthinoferrum. Taxonomy (NCBI): domain Bacteria; kingdom Pseudomonadati; phylum Pseudomonadota; class Betaproteobacteria; order Burkholderiales; family Burkholderiaceae; genus Burkholderia; species Burkholderia anthinoferrum. The sequence goes on along the minus strand of NZ_LFZP01000032.1, from coordinate 247,935 downwards.
TGTCCGCGGATGTGCGTGCGAAGGTCGAGGGCGCGATCCGCGAGCTGAATTACGTGCCGTCGGCCGTGGCGCGCTCGCTGAAGGCGCGGGCGACGGCGACGATCGGCCTCGTCGTGCCGAACAGCACGAATCCGTACTTCGCCGAGCTGGCGCGCGGCATCGAGGATCAGTGCGCGGCCAACGGCTATTGCGTGTTCTTCTGCAATTCGGACGACGATCCCGTGAAGCAGCGCAACTACCTGCGCGTGCTGCAGGAAAAGCGCATCGATGGGCTGATCGTCGCGTCGGCGGGCGAGGACGCGGTGCTCGCGCAGACGCTCGCCGATATCCATGCGCCGCTCGTCGTCGTCGATCGCAACATCGAGGGGCTCGCGGCCGATCTCGTGCAGATCGACCACGAGCGCGGCGCGTACCTGGCGACGCGCCACCTGCTTGAGCTCGGGCACGCGAAGATCGGCTGCATCACCGGGCCGACCGACACCGCCGTCAGCGCGATGCGCGTGCACGGCTTCATCCGCGCGATGGCCGAGCGCGGGGTCGACATCGTGCCGGGCGCGATCGCGGAAAGCGATTTTTCGTGCCTGGGCGGCTATCACGCGGCGTCGCGGCTATTCGAATCGGTGCGGCCGAGCGCGATCTTCGCGGGCAACGACCTGATGGGCGTCGGCGCGCTGCGCGCGGCGGCCGAGCGCGGGCTGCGCGTGCCCGACGACTGCTCGATCATCGGCTTCGACGACATCGAATTTTCCCGCTACACGTATCCGGCGCTGTCGACGGTCGGCCAGTCGGTGCGCGCGCTCGGCGAAATGGCCGCGCAGACGCTAATCGAACGGATCGGCGGCGGTTCCACGGCCGTGCCAAGCCGTCGCCGCGTCGTGTCGCCGCGCCTCGTGCTGCGCGAATCGACGGCGGTCTATCGCGAGCCGGCCGCGCCGGGCGCTCGCGCATGACGGCGAGCGTAACGGGCGCCGGCCGCGTGACGGTGGTCGGCAGCCTCAACATGGATCTCGTCGTGCGGGCGCCTCGGCTGCCGCTGCCGGGGGAAACGCTCGCCGGACATGCGTTCGCGCAGGCGGCGGGCGGCAAGGGCGGCAACCAGGCCGTCGCCGCCGCCCGGCTCGGCGCGCAGGTCGCGATGATCGGCTGCGTCGGCGCGGATGCGCACGGCGCCGCGCTGCGCGCGGGCCTCGAGGCCGAGGGAATCGACTGCGCGGGGCTCGCGACGAGCGCGTCGGCGTCGACCGGCGTCGCGCTGATCGTCGTCGACGACGGAAGCCAGAACGCGATCGTGATCGTCGCGGGCGGCAACGGCGAGGTCACGACCGATACGATCGCGCGGCACGAGGCCGCGCTGGCGGCGGCCGACGTGCTGATCTGCCAGCTGGAGACGCCGCCGGACGCGGTGTTCGCGGCGCTGTCGGCCGGGCGCCGCCTCGGCCGCACGGTGGTGCTCAATCCGGCGCCGGCCGTCGCGCCGCTGCCGGACGGCTGGCTGCCGCTCGTCGATTACCTGATCCCGAACGAGGTCGAGGCGGCCGCGCTGACCGGGCTGCCGGTGCGCGATCCGGCGCAGGCCGAAACCGCCGCGCGGGCGCTCCAGGCCGGTGGCGCGCGCAACGTGCTGATCACGCTCGGCGCGCGCGGCGTGCTTGCGCTGACGGCCGACGGCGCCGCGCGCCACTATCCGGCGCCCGTCGTGCAGGCCATCGACACGACGGCGGCCGGCGACACCTTCATCGGCGGCTTTTCCGCACGGCTCGCGGCCGGCGCGGACGTCGACACGGCCATCCGCTTCGCGCAACGCGCGGCGGCGCTGTCGGTCACGCGCGCGGGCGCGCAGCCGTCGATTCCGACGCGCGCCGAATTGGCCGACTAGGGCCGGATCCCCGGTTTTCCGGTTCCATCGCGCTGCCGGTCCGTCGCATGAGACGGCTGGCGGCGGCCCCGCAATGCTTGGCGTTTCCACTGGCCTTTGGCGATTCCCCATCCCGACCCGAATTCCGTCATTTATTCAGACTTATGAAATAAACAGACGAATAATTCGAAATAAACACGCTAAAACCATCAAGTTATGCGTCGTGCGGTCGTAAATGCACCAAGTGAAGCAATGCTTCGAGCCAACGGGCCAGGCCCGTTCAAGACGACGCAACACAGGATGGATGATGGTGTTCAGGAACCTGACGATTCGAGCGCGCATCGGTTTCACGATGGCGTTTCTGGCGGTACTGCTGGCGGTGACCGGCGTGCTCGGTCTGCACGGGATGACGCGTTCGAACGATTCGACGCGCGAGATTTTCACGAACCAGATGCCGAGCGCGGTCGACGTGGCGATGGCGGAAATGTTCGCCGCGCGCGAGCGCCTCGCGCTCGACCGTGCCGCGCTGCTGGTCGGCACGCCCGACTCGGCGGCGGCCATCGAGCGCAGCCGCGCGATGCGGGCGCAATCGGACGCCTGGTGGCAGAAGTACCTTGCGCTGCCGCGCGACGCCGACGAGGACCGGCTCGCACAGGACGTCGTCGCCCGGCGCAAGGTGCTGCAGAGCAGTTGCGACGCGTTCGCGAGCGCGGTCGCGGCCGGCGACCACGAGCGGATCGGCGACGGCGCCAAGCAGCTTCAGGCGCGCTATACCGAGCTGGCCGCGGCCGGTGAAGCGCTGCGCGGCTTCCAGTTCACCAATGCGCAAGCGCGCTTCGATCAGGCCGAATCGGTGTTCGAGACGATGCGCGTGCTGTCGATCGTCGTGCTGCTGGTCGGTATCGGCGCCGCGGTGCTGTCGTGGCTGACGCTGAGCCGCGCGATCGGCCGCCCGATCGCCGATGCGCTGTCGCATTTCGACGCGATCGCCGCGGGCGACCTGCGCCGGCCGATCGTCGTGGACCGGCGCGACGAGATGGGCCAGTTGCTGGCAGGCCTCGCGAGGATGCAGCGCGGGCTCGTCGACACGGTGCGCACCATGCGCGGCGGCAGCGAGTCGATCGCGACCGCGGCCCGCCAGATCGCGGCCGGCAACATCGACCTGTCGTCGCGTACCGAGGAACAGGCTGCTGCGCTGCAGGAAACCGCGTCCAGCATGGAGCAACTGACGGGCACCGTGAAGCAGAATGCGGACAATGCGCGTCAGGCAAGCTCGCTGGCCGCGAATGCGTCCGAAATTGCGAACAAGGGCAACACGGTGGTCGGCCAGGTGGTCGGCACGATGGGTGAGATCAACGACAGCTCGGCGAAAATCGCGGACATCATCGCGATCATCGAGGGAATCGCGTTCCAGACCAACATTCTGGCGCTGAATGCGGCCGTCGAAGCCGCGCGGGCGGGCGAGGAAGGCCGCGGCTTCGCGGTCGTCGCGGGCGAAGTGCGCAGCCTCGCGCAGCGCTCGTCGAGCGCGGCGAAGGAAATCAAGGCGCTGATCGACGCGTCGGTGGAGCGTATCCGGACGGGCTCGACGCTGGTCGACGAGGCGGGGCGCACGATGAGCGACGTGATCGGCGCGGTCCAGCGCGTGACGGACATCATGGGCGAGATCGCGGCGGCGTCCGAGGAACAGAGTGGCGGGATCGACCAGGTGGCGCGCGCGGTCGCGCAGATGGACGAGGTCACGCAGCAGAATGCCGCGCTCGTCGAGGAAGCCGCGGCCGCCGCGCAGTCGCTCGAGGAGCAGGCGGCCCGCCTGCGCGAAACGGCGGCGGTATTCCAGCTCGACGACGAGGCGGCACGTGCGGGCACCGTCGTTGCCGTTGCCGCACGTCATGCAACGCGTGCGCCTTCCGCGCCGACCGCTGCGCCCGCACCGGCTGCCGCGCGCGTCGAGCGCGAGGCCGCGCCGAAACGCGCGAGCGCCGCGATGCCGGCGCGCAAGCCCGCCGCCGTGTCGGCCGCCCCCGCACCCGCGCCGGCCGCCGCGACCGCCGGCGGCGACGACTGGGAGACGTTCTGATTCGCGTGCGCCGCGTATCTATCCCCATTTGGTGACGACGCCCGCGATCCGCGGGCGTTGCCGTTTCTGCGGCGGACGAAATGTGACGGTGCGGACGAGTCGATCGCGCATCGGCAGGTGTGCCGAGCGTCGCGCACCGAGAGATTCGCCGGAATGCGCTGCGTGCGCGTCATGTTCCCGCGTTCGTCGTACGGGTATGTCCGTAAGGGACTGCGAAAAAAATTTGTAACGGTTCGCGCGGCGTGTCATCGGACGCGGCCGCTCGAACGTAAAGGGATGAAGGGAGGAGGTGGCGACGTCGGCGGTGTCCAACGCACGAGACGTTTCGGTGTTCGACGAGACGCGGCGGATGCAGTTTCTGCGGCTCGGGAGATCGATTGTAAAACGACGAAATGCGTTGTCCAAGCGGTGTTGTCGAGAATGACGAACTTCATACGAAGAGTTCGTGAAAAAAAATAAGAAAGGGTTTAGGATGAATTCGAACGCGCTTGCTTCTGCGCAGTCATACGAAGGCAGGCACGTCTTCAGACTCAGGCGAGGGAGGTAGCATGGATATTTACAGCAGCTTCGCGAACCGCTTCGAAAAAACGCGAGAGGAAGAGCTCTCGCTGGAGGAGTATCTCGCGCTCTGCAAGAACGATCCATCCGCGTACGCGACGGCTGGTGAACGCATGCTGGAAGCAATCGGGGAACCTGAACAGATCGATACCCGCAACGACCCGCGCCTGTCGCGGATCTTCGCGAACAAGGTCATCAAGGTGTATCCGGCATTCCGTGAGTTCTACGGAATGGAGGAGGTGATCGAGCAGGTGGTCGCGTACTTCCGCCACGCTGCGCAAGGTCTTGAAGAGAAGAAGCAGATCCTCTATCTGCTGGGCCCGGTGGGCGGCGGCAAGTCGTCGATCGCCGAGCGCCTGAAGCAACTGATGGAGCGCGTGCCGTTCTATGCGCTGAAGGGCTCGCCCGTCAACGAGTCGCCGCTCGGGCTGTTCGACTACGACGAGGATGGTCCGATCCTCGAGGAACAGTACGGCATTCCGCGCCGCTACCTGAAAAGCATCCTGAGTCCGTGGGCCGTCAAGCGCCTGCACGAATACAACGGCGACATCCGCCAGTTCCGCGTGGTGCGCCGCTATCCGTCGATCCTGCGGCAGGTCGGCATCGCGAAGACCGAGCCGGGCGACGAGAACAACCAGGACATCTCGTCGCTGGTCGGCAAGGTCGACATCCGCAAGCTTGAGCAATACGCGCAGGACGATGCCGACGCGTACAGCTACTCGGGCGGCCTGTGCCTCGCGAACCAGGGTCTGCTCGAATTCGTCGAAATGTTCAAGGCGCCGATCAAGGTGCTGCACCCGCTGCTGACCGCGACGCAGGAAGGCAACTTCAAGGGTACCGAAGGTTTCGGCGCGATTCCGTTCGACGGTGTGATTCTTGCGCACTCGAACGAGTCGGAGTGGAAGGCTTTCCGCAACAACCGCAACAACGAGGCACTGCTCGACCGGATCTTCGTCGTGAAGGTGCCGTACTGTCTGCGCGTGTCGGAAGAGATCAAGATCTACGAGAAGCTGATCCGCAATTCGTCGCTGGCCGAGGCCGTATGCGCGCCGGGCACGCTGAAGATGATGTCGCAGTTCTCGGTGCTGTCGCGCCTGCACGAGCCGGAAAACTCGAGCCTGTTCTCGAAGATGCAGGTGTACGACGGCGAGAATCTGAAGGACACCGATCCGAAGGCGAAGTCGTACCAGGAGTATCGCGATTACGCGGGCGTGGACGAAGGGATGACCGGCGTGTCGACACGCTTCGCGTTCAAGATCCTGTCGCGCGTGTTCAACTTCGACACGAGCGAGGTCGCGGCGAACCCGGTGCATTTGATGTACGTGCTCGAACAGCAGATCGAACGCGAGCAGTTCCCGCCGGAAACCGAGCAGAAGTACCTGTCGTTCGTGAAGGACGTGCTCGCGTCGCGCTATGCGGAGTTCATCGGCAAGGAGATCCAGACGGCGTATCTCGAGTCGTATTCGGAGTACGGCCAGAACATCTTCGACCGCTACGTCACGTATGCGGACTTCTGGATCCAGGACCAGGAATTCCGCGATCACGACACGGGCGAGAGCTTCGATCGCGCCGCGCTGAATGCGGAGCTGGAGAAGATCGAGAAGCCGGCCGGGATCAGCAATCCGAAGGATTTCCGCAACGAGATCGTGAACTTCGTGCTGCGCGCACGGGCGGCGAACGCTGGCAAGAACCCCGTGTGGACGAGCTACGAGAAGTTGCGGGTCGTGATCGAGAAGAAGATGTTCTCGAATACCGAGGAACTGTTGCCGGTCATTTCGTTCAACGCGAAGGGCTCGGCGGAGGAGCAGCGCAAGCATGAGGACTTTGTGAACCGGATGGTCGCGAAGGGCTATACGCCGAAGCAGGTGAGGCTGCTTTGTGACTGGTACCTGCGCGTGCGCAAGTCGTCATGACACGCGCGGTATCGCGCCCGTACGGCGAGTCCGTACGGGCACTTTCAGAGGCGCCACCCGCATGACGGCAGACGGCATGCGCGGCGAGTGCCCCGGCAGATCGACTTTCGAGCGGGAGACCGGGAGTGCTTCATCAAATCATCGACCGCAGGCTGGCCGGCAAGAACAAGAGCATCGCCAATCGCGAACGCTTCCTGCGTCGCGTCAAGAACTACATTCGTCGCGCCGTGTCCGACGCGGTGCGCGACCGTAGCATCAAGGATATCCAGAGCACGCAGAGCATCACGATCCCGCGCAAGGACATCGCGGAGCCGAATTTCCGGCACGCGCCGGGCGGGCGTCGTGAATACGTGCACCCCGGCAACGAGGACTACGTGCGCGGCGACAAGATCCCGCGTCCGCAAGGCGGCTCGGGGGGCGGCGGCAGTCAGGCGAGCAACGAGGGCGAAGGGCAGGACGACTTCGTGTTCGAGCTGTCGCGCGACGAGTTCATGCAGTACTTCTTCGACGATCTCGAACTGCCGCGCCTCGTGAAGACGCACCTGCTGACGGTGCCGAGCTGGAAGAACGTGCGCGCGGGCTGGTCGGCGGAAGGCACGCCGAACAACATCGACGTCGTGCGTTCGCTGCGCAGCGCGCTCGGCCGGCGCATCGCGCTCGGCTCGCCGCTCGTCAACGAGTTGCGCGAGCTCGAGGCGCAGCTCGAAGCGCTGAAGAGCGACCCCGAAGACCGCCGCGCGGAAATCGCGACGCTCGAAGCCGAGATCCATCACCTGAAAGGGCGCATCTGGCGGATTCCGTTCATCGACCCTTTCGACCTGCGCTACATCAACCGCGTGAAGCAGCCGCAGCCGTCGAGCCAGGCCGTGATGTTCTGCCTGATGGACGTGTCGGGCTCGATGGACGAGCAGCGCAAGGATCTTGCAAAGCGCTTCTTCATCCTGCTTTACCTGTTCCTCAAGCGCAACTACGAGCGCATCGAAGTGGTGTTCATCCGCCACCATACGCGCGCCGAGGAGGTCGACGAGGACACCTTCTTCCATTCGACCGAAAGCGGCGGCACGGTGGTGTCGAGCGCGCTCGAACTGATGCGTAAGGTAATGGACGAGCGCTACTCGCCGACCGAGTGGAACATCTACGGCGCGCAGGCGTCCGACGGCGACAACTGGACTGACGATTCGCCCAAGTGTCGCAAAATCCTGGAAGAGGATATCCTCACCAAGACGCGTTACTTCGCGTATATCCAGGTCGCGCCGGAAGAGCAGAACCTGTGGCTGGAATACGCGCAACTGGCCCTGTCGCAACCGCATCTCGCGATGAAAAAAGTGGAATCGGCTGCGGACATTTACCCGGTGTTTCGCGAATTGTTCGAAAAGCAGGTGGAAATGTCATGACGAGCCGCCATCTGCACAACGAGTCGCGCGGCTACGAGCCGCGCCCTTCCGGCGACGACACGGCCGGCCCTGCCGCATCGCAGCAACCCGGGCAGGCCGAGCCGCCGCCGGCCGCCGACTTGCCCGGTTCCGGGCAAAAGGAAGCGCGTATGAACGTTGCCGAACGCAAGCCGCTGCCGTGCCCGTCCGACTGGACGTTCGAATTGCTCGAGGAATACGACACGCACATCTCGCAGGTCGCCGAACAATACGAGCTCGACATCTACCCGATCCAGCTCGAACTGATCAGCGCCGAGCAGATGATGGACGCGTATGCGTCGGTCGGGATGCCCGTCAACTACCGTCACTGGTCGTTCGGCAAGCACTTTCTCGCGACCGAGAAGAGCTACCGCCGCGGGCAGATGGGCCTGGCCTACGAAATCGTCATCAATTCGAACCCGTGCATCGCGTATCTGATGGAAGAGAACACGATGACGATGCAGGCGCTCGTCATCGCGCATGCGGCGTACGGGCACAATTCGTTCTTCAAGGGCAACTACCTGTTCAGGCTGTGGACGGACGCGCACGCGATCATCGACTATCTCGTGTACGCGAAGAATTACGTCGCGGAATGCGAGGAGCGCTACGGCCTCGATCGCGTCGAGGAACTGCTCGACTCGTGCCATGCGCTGATGAACTACGGCGTCGACCGCTACAAGCGGCCGCAGAAGCCGTCGCTGTCGAAGGAAGCGGCGCTGCGGCGCGAGCGCGAGGCGTACCTGCAGTCGCAGGTCAACGAACTGTGGCGCACGCTGCCGGGCAAGAAGCCCGAACTGACGGAGGAGCAGGAAGACCGCTATCCGCCCGAGCCGCAGGAGAACCTGCTGTATTTCGCCGAGAAGAATGCGCCGCTGCTCGAACCGTGGGAGCGGGAGGTGATCCGTATCGTGCGCAAGATCGGCCAGTATTTCTATCCGCAGCGGCAGACGCAGGTGATGAACGAAGGCTGGGCGACGTTCTGGCACTACACGCTGCTCAATACGCTGTACAACCAGGGGAAGCTGGAAGACGGCTTCATGATGGAGTTCCTGCACTCGCACAGCAACGTGGTCTATCAGCCGCCCGTCACGAAGCCGTACTACAGCGGGATCAACCCGTATGCGCTCGGCTTCTCGATGATGAGCGACATTCGCAGGATCTGCGAAGCGCCGACGGAAGAGGACTACAAGTGGTTTCCGGAGATCGCGGGCACGCCGTGGCTGCCGGCGATGCACTACGCGATGCGCAACTTCAAGGACGAGAGCTTCATCGCGCAGTACCTGTCGCCGAACCTGATCCGCGAGATGCGGCTGTTCTCGGTGCTCGACGACGACATGCGCGATTCGCTCGAGGTATCGGCGATCCACGACGATTCCGGCTATCAGTACGTGCGGCAGGCGTTGTCGCGGCAGTACGACATCCATCACCGCGAGCCGAACATCCAGGTATGGGCCGTCAACACGCGCGGCGACCGCAGCCTCACGCTGCGCCACTTCATGACCGACAACCGCCACCTGTCGAACGACAGCGACGAAGTGCTCAAGCACATGGCGCGGCTCTGGCAGTTCGACGTGTACCTGGAAAGCGTCGACGAGGCCGGCACCGTGCGCAAGCGCTACGAGTGCCGCTACGTGCCGCCGGAGGTTCGCGTGTGATCGTCGCGGTCGAGCATGTTTGCATCCGACGCCAGCCTGCCGGCTGGCGTTTTCATATGACGAACGGGTGGCGGGAGAAAAATTTTCTACATCCGGACGAACCCGCAAAGCCTGTTACTTTACATTTCGCTAAAATCCCGTAGCGCCGTGCGCCGGAACCGGTGCCACGCGCGACCGCACGCGGCGGCCCCGGCCGTCGCGCCCAGAAAGTACTAAAAGGAACAGACCAACCCATGGACGTCCAGACCGACCAAGCTGCGCTGTCCGCGCATGACACCCGGCGGCGCGTGTTCGCCATCGTCGGCGCCTCATCGGGCAACCTCGTCGAGTGGTTCGACTTCTACATCTACTCATTCTGTGCGCTGTACTTCGCGCCGGCATTCTTCCCGAGCGGCAACACGACGACGCAGCTGCTGAACACGGCCGGCGTGTTCGCGGCCGGCTTCCTGATGCGTCCGATCGGCGGCTGGCTGTTCGGCCGCATCGCCGACCGTCATGGCCGGCGCGCGGCGATGATGATCTCGGTGCTGATGATGTGCGGCGGCTCGCTCGTGATCGCGGTGCTGCCGACCTATGCGCAGATCGGCGCGCTCGCGCCGGCGCTGCTGCTGGTCGCACGGCTGTTCCAGGGCCTGTCGGTGGGCGGCGAGTACGGGACGAGTGCGACCTACATGAGTGAAGTGGCGCTCAAGGGCCGTCGCGGCTTCTTCGCGTCGTTCCAGTACGTGACGCTGATCGGCGGCCAGCTGTGCGCGCTGCTGGTGCTCGTGATCCTGCAGCAGACGCTGTCGGCCGGCGAGCTGAAGGCATGGGGCTGGCGCATTCCGTTCGTGGTCGGCGCGGCGGCCGCGCTGATTTCGCTGTACCTGCGCAAGTCGCTCGACGAGACGTCGACGAGCGCGTCGCGCGACAAGAAGGACGCGGGCACGATCCGCGGCGTGTGGCAGCACAAGGGAGCGTTCTTCACGGTGGTCGGCTTCACGGCCGGCGGCTCGCTGATCTTCTACACGTTCACGACGTACATGCAGAAGTACCTCGTGAACACGGCCGGCATGCACGCGAAGACGGCCAGCAACGTGATGACCGTCGCGCTGCTCGTCTACATGCTGATGCAGCCGGTGTTCGGCGCGCTGTCGGACAAGATCGGCCGCCGCACGTCGATGATCCTGTTCGGCTCGTTCGCGGTGATCGGCACGGTGCCGCTGATGCATGCGCTGAAGGACGTGACGAGCCCGGTGGCCGCCTTCGTGCTGGTGACGGTCGCGCTGGCGATCGTCAGTTTCTACACGTCGATCAGCGGCCTCATCAAGGCCGAGATGTTCCCGCCGGAAGTGCGCGCGATGGGCGTCGGCCTGTCGTATGCGGTGGCGAACGCGATCTTCGGCGGCTCGGCCGAGTACGTCGCGCTGTGGTTCAAGTCGATCGGCAGCGAGGAAACCTTCTACTGGTACGTGACCGTGCTGTGCGCGATCTCGCTGATCGTGTCGTGGCGGATGCGCGATCCGAGCAAGGAAGGGTACCTGCGTCACGAGCCGTGATCGATTGCGCCGTGCGCGCATGTGCATCGTGACGAACGTCCCGCCAGCCGGCGGGACGTTTTCGTTGGTGCGCGCGATTCTGCCGGGGCGACGCACGGTCGGGATCCGGTGCCGGGGCCTGGACAGGCGCGGGCATGAGCGTACGCCGTCATATCGATATGGAAATCGATTCGTTGCCTGTTGCGGGCGATTTCCTTACTCTGAACCCGTAGTTCGTGTGACACCTCCTTGACTGGGATTCGCGCCCGCTGCTTGCAGCGGGCGTTTTTTTGTGCGGCGGCAATGTGTTCTCGTAGCTCGCGCGTCTCATCACGAAACCCGCAGAGCAAAGCACCATTTGTTGGTTCGGATTCGCCGCACGCGCTGATACGTTAGCGGCTTCGCGACGACACACTTCGCCGCGATGTTTTTCGAACCGTGCCGCCGCGCGATCCGCGGCGGCCTCATAACAAATCAGGTCGTGCTCATGAAAATCAACACGCTCGCTACGTGGCTCGTCGGGGTCGCGCTCATTACCGCAGGCACCGTCGCGCATGCGGACCGTCTCGACGACATCAGGAAGGCCGGTGTGCTGCGCGTCGCGACGTTCGACAGCAACCCGCCGTTCGGTTATGTCGACGCGAAAAGCAACCACATCGTCGGTCTCGACGTCGATTACGCGAAGGCGCTTGCCGACAAGCTCGGCGTGAAGCTGCAACTGCAGCCGACCAACCCCGCGAACCGCATTCCGTTCCTGACCTCCGGCAAGGTCGACCTCGTGCTCGCGAATTTCACGATCACCGACGAGCGCGCGAAGCAAGTCGACTTCAGCATCCCGTATTTCTCGTCGGGCCAGCAGTTTCTCGCGAAGAAGGGCGTGCTGAAATCGGCCGACCAGCTGAACGGCCTGCGCGTCGGCGCGGACAAGGGCACGACCAACGAAATCACGCTGCGCGAGAAATTCCCGAAGGCGACGATCGTCGCATACGACGACACGCCGTTCGCATTCGCCGCGCTGCGCGCCGGCAACGTGCAGGCGATCACGCAGGACGGCCCGAAGCTGATCGGCCTGCTCGCGAACGTGCCTGACAAGCAGAACTACGAGATCCCGGCGTTCACGATCTCGAACGACTACATGGGCGTCGGCGTGCCGAAGGGCGAGACGCGCCTGCTCGGCTTCGTCAACGACACGCTGAAGGGGCTCGAGGCGAGCGGCCGCGCCACGCAGATCTACGACGCATGGTTCGGGCCGACGACGAAGACGCCGCTCACGCGCATTTTCCGGATCGGCGACAAGACCTGACCGCTTCCGCACGCACGCCGCGACCGGCCGGAAGATCGGCCGCGCGGCGTTGTTCGCATACCTCCGATCGCGCGCTTCGTGCGCGCTTCCCAGCATGCTCGGGTTGGCTCCCAAATATCTGTCCTGGCTCTGGCAGGGCTTCCTGCTGACACTCGGCCTCGCGGCCGCGTCGGCCGTCGCCGCGACCGTCGGCGGGCTGCTGCTCGCCGTGATGCGGCATGCGCGCGGCAGGGCGCCGCGTGCGGCCGCCACCGCGTACGTGATTGCATTTCGCAACACGCCGTTGCTGGTGCAGTTGCTGTTCTGGTATTTCGGTGTCGCGTCGTTGCTGCCCGATACGTGGACGGCGTGGCTCAATGCGCGCCATGCCGCGAGCGTGGGCCCGTTCACGCTCGCGTGGCCGTCGTTCGAATTCGTGGCCGGGTGGGTCGGGTTGAGCGCCTATACGGCTGCCTTCGTCGCCGAGGAATGCGAAGCCGGCCTGCGCGGCGTGCGGCGTGCGCAACACGATGCGGCGGCCGCGCTCGGCCTCACGCCGATGCAGTCGCTGCGCTACGTGGTGCTGCCGCAGGCCGTGCGCATCGCGTTGCCGCCGTTGTTCGGCCAATACATGAATCTCGTGAAGAACTCGTCGCTCGCGATGGCGATCGGCGTCGCCGAGTTGTCGTATGCGTCGCGGCAGGTCGAGACCGAGACGTTCAAGACGTTCGCCGCATTCGGCGTCGCGACGCTGCTGTACGTCGCGGCGGTGGCCGCGATCGAGGCCGGCGCGTATGCGGCCACGCAATGGCGCGACCGGCTCGGAGCGGGGCGCTGACGATGGATCTTTCGCTGCTTTTCTCGAATCTGCCGTACCTGCTCGTCGGCGCGTTTCCGGACGGCCCGCTCGGCGGCGCCGCGCTGTCGCTGGTGCTGGCGCTCGCGTCCGCGATCGCGTCGGCCGCGCTCGGCGTGGTGCTCGGCGTCGCGATGGCGCTTGTACGCGGCCCGGCGCGCGTGCTGCTGCTCGCGTTCATCGGCTTCTTTCGCGCGATTCCGGTGCTGATGCTGATCTTCTGGACGTATTTCCTGATGCCGGTGCTGCTGCACATGGATGTGCCGGGGCTCGCGACGGTCGTGTGCGCGCTGGCGCTGATCGGTGGCGCGTATCTCGCGCATGCCGTGCATGCGGGGATCGTCGCGGCCGGCGACGGGCAATGGCAGGCCGGCCTGTCGCTCGGGCTCACGCGCTGGCAGACGGTGCGCTACGTGCTGTTGCCACAGGCGATCCGGATCATGACGCCGTCGTTCGTCAACCAGTGGGTCGCGCTCGTGAAGGACACGTCGCTCGCGTATATCGTCGGCGTGCCGGAACTGTCGTTCGTTGCAACGCAGGTGAACAACCGGCTGATGGTGTATCCGGCGCCGATCTTCCTGTTCGTCGCGGTCATCTATCTGGTGCTGTGCACGTCGCTCGACGGCGCGGCGCGGTGGTTGCTGTCGTGGCGGCCGCGGGGGCGGCGTGTCGAGAGCACGGCGGTTGAACGGATCAAATCCCTCCGATGATGTAATCCCGATACGCGGTTGCAAGGGAGCCGATTACTGGTCGCATGCCGATTCGAGTGATCCTGCTCCCGTTCCACGAATGCGATAGTCGAGGAAACACCGGACGGCAGTGCCAGAAACCGGTGAGCGAACGACAGGCGCGCGTCGGTGTGTCGGCCGGTCCTCGGTGGCGAGCAAATAGAAACTCACCGTGAACATTGCGATGAACGCGAGGCCCAGCCCGATCGACACAATGGTGGGGGGCAGCGATCGCGGAAACTCCTGTGGTAAGTGCGCCGATGCGGAAATGCATCGCCGGAGGTGCCGTATCTGGCCGCGCCGAGGAAGCTGATATGTGGCTGAAAGAAGGCTAATTTCAGGTCATGCGCCGATTCGCCCTCGCAATTCTGTCAGGGATTTTTGAGATGATGGGTGAGGTAATATTCGCGCGAATTGCCGTAGCCAATACCGTCAATATTTGCGACTAACCGAATTCACTGTTCAGTCTGCACGGTTGGGGCCGCCGATCGGCGCGTTCGTCGCTAATACGACTGTGAAGAGATCACCGGCTCGTCGCTTCTCGGCAACGCTTGACACTTGTTGACGCTGTTCGATTAGATTCCGTGCGATGTTCGACGGCCGTGAGAGCGGATCGGACGAATCGCGAGTAGACCAGGATCATGAACAAAAACCATTATCGGCTGGTATTCAGCCGCGTGCGGGGTATGTTGGTTGCGGTGGAAGAAACCGCAAGTGCATCGGGTAACGCTGGGCGGGGCGAAATCGGTTTCGCCATTCGTTCGCCGCACACATTCGCAAGATGCGCGCTTCGTCAGGTAGCACTCGCTGCACTGGTTGCAGTCGGCGTGGTGCCGATATGGGCCAATGCCCAGGTTGTTGCGGGCGGTGCGCATGCGCCATCGGTAATCCAGACACAGAACGGACTTCAACAGGTGAACATCAACCGTCCCGGCTCGTCGGGCGTGTCGATGAACACGTACAACCAGTTCGACGTACCCAAGCCCGGGATTATTCTCAATAACTCCCCGATCAACGTCCAGACTCAATTGGGCGGCGTTATCGGCGGCAATCCTAATTACCGCGCTGGCGACGCCGCGCGTCTGATCGTCAACCAGGTCAACAGCAACAACCCGAGCTTTATTCGCGGCAAGGTCGAGATTGGAGGCGCAGCCGCGCAGCTCGTGATCGCGAACCAGGCCGGCTTGGTCGTGGATGGAGGCGGCTTCCTGAATACGAGCCGAGCCACGCTGACAACAGGCAATCCGAACTTCGGGCCGGACGGTTCGCTCACGGGCTTCAACGTGAACCAGGGTCTGATTACCGTGGCCGGCGCGGGTCTCGATACCGCCAATGTCGATCAGGTGGATTTGTTGGCGCGCGCCGTACAGATCAACGCGAAGGCTTACGCGAAGACGCTGAATGTCGTCGCCGGATCGAATCAGGTCGACTACACCACCCTGAACGCCACGCCGATCGCCGGCAACGGCGCAGCACCCAGCATCGCGATCGATGTCAGCCAGCTCGGCGGTATGTACGCCAATAGGGTGTTTTTGGTGTCTTCAGAGAGGGGCGTCGGTGTTGCCAATGCGGGCGACATCGCCGCGCAAGCGGGGGATCTGACGCTGCTCGCGAACGGTCGTCTCGTGCTGTCGGGGCAGACCAATGCGGCCGGCAATATGTCGCTGTCGGCCGCGGGTGGTATCCAGAACAGTGGGGTCACCTACGGCAAACAGTCGGTCACGGTCGACACCGGCGCGGACCTGACTAACAGCGGTGCGTTGACCGCCCAACAGAACCTGACCGCCAACGTCGGCAGCCTCAACTCGACGGGCACATTCGGCGCAGGCATCAACGCCGACAGCACGGTCGGCACGAGTGGCGATCTGAGCGTGACGAGCACAGGACAGCTAACCGCGACGGGGACTAACAGCGCGGGCGGCAACGCGACGTTCATCGGTAGCGGTGTGGATCTGTCGCACAGCGCGACGGCCGCCAACGGCAACCTGATGGTGAGCGCCACGGCAGGCGACGCGAATCTGGCGGGCTCGACCGTCACCGCGAAAGGTGCAGTGAATGCCAATGCGGCTGGCACGATCATCAACGATCGGGGCAACCTGTCCAGCGGCGCGGGCATGACGCTCGGCGGCGGCAACCTGTCGAATCAGGGCGGCCGCGCCTATTCGCAAGGCCCGCTGTCCGTGCAGATGGCCGGCACCGTGTCGAACCAAAACGGCATGCTGAGTTCGCAAAGCACGGTCGACGTTCTCGGGAGTGCGATCCAGAACAATGCCGGGCTGATTCAGAGCGCGGGCAAGCAAACGATTGCGGGCGCATCGATCGACAATAGCGCCGGTCGGCTGATTTCCCTGAACGCGGACGGCCTGTCGGTGACGGCAACGGGCGCACTCACGAACGCGGCCGGCGCGAATGTGAGCGGCGATCCGGGCGGCGTCATCGGCGGCAAGGGCGACGTGACCGTACAGGGGAACACGGTCACGAACAGCGGCTCGGTGTCGGCCGACGCGAACCTGCACGTGATCGGCCAGAGCGTCGACAACGGCAACGGTATCCTGCACGCCGGGCAGACTGCGACAGTCGAAGCCGGCACTCATTTTGCGAATGCGAACGGCCGGGTTGAGGGCCAAAGCGCCGTGTTGAACGGCACGACGCTGGACAACTCCCAAGGCACGATCAATGCGGAGACAGTCTCGCTGAACGGTTCGACGCTGCTGAACCACGGCGGTACGGTCACGCAGACCGGCACTGGCCCGATGACGGTCGCGATTACCGACACGCTGGACAATTCGAACAACGGTCTGATTCAGACGCGCAGCACGGATCTGTCGCTCACGCCTGCTACGCTGATCAACGACAACGGCGGCACGATCACGCACGTCGGCACGGGTGCGCTGACGGTCGGCAACGCTTCAGGCACGGTCAACAACCAAGCGGGGGCCATCGCCAGCAACGGCCGCACGGTCTTGCAGGGCAAGACGATCGACAACTCGGCCGGTTCAGCGTCCGGCCAAACGGGCCTGAGCGTCAATGCGGCCGACTCGATCACGAATACGAGCGGCAAGCTCACGTCGAACGCCAACGTCGACGTAAACGCCGGCGGCGCACTGATCAACGACGGCGGCGAACTCGGTTCGAAGACGGCGACCACGACAATTCATGGTGCGTCGCTGTCGAACCTCGGCGGCAAAATCGCGTCGCCCGTGCTGGCGGCAACCGTCGCCGGCCTGATTGACAACAGTCAGAACGGCGACATCGAAGCCAATCGGCTTGCATTGACAGCCGCGAACCTGAAAAACGAGGGCGGCCGCATCTCGCAATGGCAGAACGGGCCGACCACGCTCGCCATTTCCGGCACGCTTGATAATTCGAATGGCGGTGTCATCCAGACCAACAGTGCGGATCTGACGCTCACACCAGCCGTTCTCGACAACTCGAAAGGCACCCTCACGCACGGCGGCACCGGCACGCTGACGCTCATGCCCGGTAACGGCGCGGGGGCCTTGAACAACAGTGGCGGCACGATCGGCACCAACGGCCAAGCCATCTTGAAGGCCGGCAGTCTGGACAATGGTAGCGGCGTCATCGCTGCGAAGCTGGGTCTGTCTGCGATGATTGCCGGAGCAATGAACAACGCTCAGGGCCTGATGCGCTCGAACGCGCACCTGTCGATGATCAGCGGCGGCGCGTTGTCGAACCGGCAAGGGCACATCGAGGCGGGCCAAGCGGGTGACGCCAGCACGCTGTCGATTCAGGCCGCGTCGATCGACAACACCGACGGTGCGGTGCACGACTTCGGTAGCGGCGCGATGAACGTGCGGGGCGGCAGCCAGATCGTGAACAGCCACGCGGGCGGCGTCGCCGGCATGGGGCAGATGACAGGGCAAGGCGATGTGACGATCGGCGCGGCCTCGATCTCGAACACGCAGGGCGGCCAGTTGATGGGCGCGAACCTGCTGGTTCAAGGCGATACGCTGGACAACACCGGAGGCCAGATCGGCAATGTTGCGAATGCAGCGGGCGACGTGAACGTAAACACGACAGGCGCGATCTCGAACACCGGTGGTTCGATCGGCTCGACACGCGACCTGACGGTGGCGGCTTCGACGTTGTTCGGCGGTGGCACATACAGCGCGGCGCACGACGCGACGATCAACCTGCAAGGCGATTTCACGACCACACCGCAAACGCAGTTCAACATCGGTCACGACCTGACCTTCGCGTTGCCGGGCACGTTCACGAACAACGCGAACCTGCAATCGGTCAACAATCTGACGCTCAACGCCGGCAACATCGTCAACACGGGCGCGATCACGGCCGGTAGCTTGCTCAGGACGCATTCGGGCGACCTGACGAACTATGGCGCGATGGTGGGCGGCAGCGTCGCCATCCAGGCTAGCGGTACCGTGTCGAACCTCGGCCCTGTCGCGTTGATCGGCGCATCGGACACGTCGGGCCTGCTGGAAATCCTCGCACACGACATCGAGAACCGCGACGACACGACGCTGGGCGATTCGATGCCGACCACGACGATCTTCGGGCTCGGCAAAGTGGCTTTGGCGGGCGGCAAGGACGCGAACGGCAACTACACGAACGCGGCGTTGATCAACAATTCGTCGGCAGCGATCCAGTCGGGTAGCTCGATGGAACTGCACGCCGACAAGGTTACGAACACGCGGCGCGTGATGCAGACCTCGGGCAACACGAGTCAGGTCGATCCCGCGCTGCTGCAACAGCTCGGCATCAGCATGTCAGGGTGCGCTGCTTACTTCATGGCAGCCTGTAGCGGTCAGGACGTTCACTGGGTCAACATCTTTCACGACCCCAACGATCCCAGCTACGATCCCGCGCCGATCATCGCCGCGCTCAAATTGCAGCCGGGTGGTGTGTTCACCGTTCCGCCGGACGGCGGCCAGTGGAACAGCGGGTATCAGTACACGACCTACGAGGGCAAGGCGACCGCCAACACCGTGACGAAGCTGAGCCCGGGCGCGCAGATCGCGTCGGGCGGTGATCTCGACGCGTCGACGGTCAAGACGTTCCAGAACTACTGGAGCAGCGTGACGGCGGCCGGCGACATCAAGCAGCCCGTGAGTCTCGACATGGACGGCTGGGGCGCAACGAGCCAGCAAGCGCCGGGCGTGACGGTCACGTATTCCGGGTACTACCACTACAACAACTACGACAACACCGAACACAACTGGACCTTGCCGTTCGGCGACAAGCCGTTCGTCGGCGGCCCGGGTGGATACACGCAGGCGGCGCCGGCCGACGTGCGGCAATACAGCTTGCCCGACTATCGCTCGACGTGGGGCGCGAACGGCGCGATCTCGGGCAATGGCGTGAGCGTGAACAACACGGCGGCCAATGCGACCATTCCGTCGCTCGGCCTGCTGCCCGGTCAGGCCGTGCCGGGACTGACGATCGGCACGGTGAGCGGTAACGCGAGCGGCACGCAATCCGGAGCCGCCGCGATCAAGGGTGGTACGCCCACCTGGGTCGATCCGGTGATCGCAAGCGCGACCGCTGTGAGCGTGTTGAACAACCTGACGATTCCGCAGGGCGGCCTGTACCGGCCCAATCCGGCTCCGAATCCGACGTACCTGATCGAGACGAACCCCGCGTTCACGCGGATGAACAATTTCCTGTCGAGCGACTATTACCTTCAGCAGATCGGCGTGAATCCGCTGACGACCGAAAAGCGGCTCGGAGACGGGTTCTACGAGCAGCAGCTCGTGCGCAACCAGGTAACGCAACTGACGGGCAAGGCGGTATTGGGGCCGTATACGGACCTTCAGGGCATGTATCAGTCGCTGATGGCCGCGGGCGCTGAATTGTCGAAGTCGCTGAACCTGCCGCTCGGCATGAGCCTGTCGGCGCAGCAGGTGGCCGCGCTCACGAGCAACGTGATCATCATGCAGACCGAGACGGTCGGCGGTCAACAAGTGCTCGTGCCGGTCGTGTATCTGGCGAAGGCCGATCAGCAAAATGCGAACGGTCCGCTGATCACGGCCGGCAATATCGATTTGAAGAACACGCAGGTCTTCACGAACAGCGGCACCGTGAAGGCGGATACGACGCTCGCGCTTCAGGGCAAGCAGATCGACAACGCATTCGGTGCGCTGCAAAGCGGCGGGCTGATGTCGCTCGATACGACAGGCAACGTGGATCTCACGTCGGCCAACGTGAAGGCCGGCAGCCTCGAACTGAACGCAGGCAACAAGCTGATTCTGGATACCGCGACGCAGACGACGCACCAGGTCAGCCGCGACGGCGCGAAGAGCGACAAGACGGCGCTCGGGCCGGCCGCGAACCTGAACGTGGTCGGCGACGCGTCGATCAAGACCGGCGGCGACTTCCAGCAGAACGCGGGCAACCTGAACGTCGGCGGGAATCTGAACGCCAATATTGGCGGGAACTGGAACCTCGGCGCGCAGCAGACCGGCGAGCACAAGGTCGTGCAGCGAGCGAACGGCGTGTCGGATACGGACCTCAACAGCGCGACCGGCAGCACCGTAAACGTCGGTGGCAAGTCGGCCATCGGTGTGGGCGGCGACCTGACGGCGCAGGGTGCGCAACTCAACTTCGGTCAGGGCGGCACGGTCGCGGCCAAGGGCAACGTGACCTTTGGCGCGGCGAGCACCACGTCGACCATCAACGCCAACAGTTCGGGCGACCAAGGCAATCGCAGCTATGCGGAAACCCGGCATGGGGCGGACCAGGCGCTGACGGGCACGACCGTCAAGGGCGGCGATACGCTCAACGTGGTGTCGGGCAAGGACATCAATGTCATCGGCAGCACGATCGACCTGAACAAGGGCGATGCGAACTTGCTGGCGGCCGGCGATGTGAATGTCGGGGCCGCGACCGAAACGCATGTGTACAACTCGCACGAGACGCATAGCCGTAGCGGCGTCGTGAGCGGCACGAAAATCGCCAGCAGCCAGGACGCGACCAGCACTGTCGCGAACGGCAGCCTGATTTCGGCGGACGGTGTGTCAATTGGTAGCGGCAAGGACATCAACGTTCAGGGTAGTACGGTCGTCGGTACACACGACGTGACGCTGAACGCGGCGCACGACGTGAACATCACGACGTCGCAGGACACCAGCCAATCATCAACCACCTATCAGGAGCAGCACTCGGGCCTGATGTCGGGCGGCGGCCTGTCGTTCTCGGTCGGCAACAGCAAGCTTGCGCAGCAGAATCAATCGTCGAGCGTGACGAACAACGCCAGTACGGTCGGCTCGGTCGACGGCAATCTGTCCGTCAACGCGGGCAATACGCTGCATGTGCAAGGCAGCGATCTGGTTGCAGGCAAGGACGTGACCGGGAAGGCGGCGAACATCGTCGTCGATTCGGCCACCGACACCACGCATCAGGCGCAACAGCAGCAGACGAGCAAGAGCGGGTTGACGGTCGGCCTGTCGGGCTCGGTAGGCGATGCGATCAACAACGCGATCGGCGAGACGCAGGCCGCGCGCGAATCGGCGAAGGACAGCAACGGCCGCGCATCGGCACTGCATAGCATCGCGGCGGCCGGAGACGTGGCATTCGGCGGCATGGGCGGCGCAGCGCTGTTGAACGGCGCAAAGGGGCCACAGGCCCCGAGCATCGGCGTGCAGGTCAGCGTCGGTTCGAGCCATAGTTCGATGCAGTCGTCCGAAGACCAGAGGATTCAGCGCGGCTCCAGCATTAACGCGGGCGGCAATGCGAAGCTGATCGCGACGGGCAACGGTACGCCGAAGGACGGCAACATCACGATCGCGGGTTCGAACGTGAACGCGGCCAACGTTGCGTTGATCGCGAATAACCAGGTCAATCTCGTCAACACGACCGATACGGACAAGACACAGAGTTCGAACTCGTCGTCGGGGTCGAGCGTCGGCGTATCGATCGGCACGAACGGCATCGGCGTGTCCGCGTCGATGCAGCGTGCGCATGGCGACGGCAATTCGGACGCGGCGATCCAGAACAACACGCATATCAACGCGAGCCAGACCGCAACCATCGTGAGCGGCGGCGACACG
Source organism: Burkholderia anthinoferrum (assembly GCF_002925705.1). Taxonomy (NCBI): domain Bacteria; kingdom Pseudomonadati; phylum Pseudomonadota; class Betaproteobacteria; order Burkholderiales; family Burkholderiaceae; genus Burkholderia; species Burkholderia anthinoferrum. The sequence goes on along the minus strand of NZ_LFZP01000032.1, from coordinate 226,052 downwards.
AACGTGATCGGCGCGAACGTGAACGCGAACAAGGTTGTGGCTGACGTGGGCGGTAACCTTAACGTGGCGAGCGTTCAGGATACGACCGTGAGCGCCGCGCATCAATCGAGCGCGGGCGGCGGTTTCACGATCAGCCAGACCGGCGGCGGAGCGAGTTTCAGTGCGCAGAATGGCCATGCAGACGGCAACTATGCGGGCGTGAACGAGCAGGCGGGCATCCAGGCCGGTGCTGGCGGGTTCGACGTGGCCGTGAAGGGCAATACCGACCTGAAGGGCGCGTATATCGCCAGCACGGCCGACGCGTCGAAGAACAACCTGACGACTGGCACGCTCACGACGAGCGACATCGAGAACCACTCGCACTACAGCGCGAACAGCGCGGGCTTCAGCGCGGGCGCGTCGGTCGGGTCGAGCAACAAGGCAGTCGGCCCGTCGTCGGTATCGGGCTCGGGCGGCGTCACGCCGATGGTGTTCCAGAACGACAGCGGCGACCAGAGCGCGACGACGAAGAGCGCGGTGAGCGCCGGCACGATCAACATCACGAAGCCGGGTGAGCAGACGCAGGATGTCGCGAATCTGAACCGCGACGCGACGAACTTGAACGGGACCGTTTCGAAGACGCCCGACGTTCAGAAAACGCTGTCGCAGCAGGCCGATACGATGAATGCGGCGCAGGCGGCCGGGCAGACGGTGTCGCAGGCGATCGGTGCGTATGCTGACGGCAAGCGCAAGGACGCGATCGACGCTGCCAAGGCCGCCTACGAGCGCGGCGACCTCGTTGCGATGCAGTCGTACATTGACCAGGCGAAGAGCTGGGATGAGGGCGGGGCGTCACGCGCGGAATTGCAGATGGGCGGTGGTGCGCTGATCGGCGGGCTCGGCGGCGGCAGCGCGCTCACGGCGATAGGTGGTGCAGCGGGGGCCGGCACGTCATCACTGCTGGCGAACCAGGCTGAGAGGATCAGCAAATCGGTCGGTGATACGACCGGCTCGTCGTTGGTCGGCAGCATCGCTGCGAACGTGGCGGCAACGGTGGGTGGTGCACTAGTCGGCGGCAGCGCCGGAGCGGCCGCCGCATCGAACGTCGAGCTTTACAATGCCAGCGAAGACAAGAACCGAGGCGAGGATCAGAAGGAAATCGCGGAGCTTAAGAAGGCGCTGGATAAAGAGCGCGCGATGATCGGTCAAGTCAATCTGACGCAACGCCAAGAGGACGGACTGACAACTGTGCCGGCCACTGCTGTGGCGGGTGTGTTCGCTGGCGGTAAGGCAACAGGAGGCGCGAAGGCTACCGCGCTACTGCCGGCCGCTAAGCCCGGTATCGTAGTGGCAAATGCGATGAACCCCACCGAGGTATCGCAAGCAAATGACATTGTTGCAATGCAGGGGGGGAAATTTGTCGGTGCACCAACCAACAACTATCCAGGCATTGATGGCTGGATAGACGGAGTTCCTGCAAGCCTGAAGAGTGTGACCGGGAATGGAATGAATGCTGTTCAGAGAAATATCGTAACCGGTGCAAATCAAATGAAAAATGCCGGTGAAGTTGGAAACATCTATGTCGACGCAACAAAAGCTGGTGTCAACATTCAAGATGTGACGAAGTGGGTTCAACCCGGAACCCCGGTCTCCAATATTTTGAATGAGGGGATGGTTAACAATATCGTCATTAAAACCCTCAATGGCTGGGTTAATTTGACCAGATCTGCAATCACCACTCCCCCGGGAGGAAGCAAATGAACAGCTCTTTGGTGGATATGAAAGAACGTCCGTCGGGCGAGCGAATGGCGAAATGCATTGAAATGCTATTTCTCGAACTCGGAAGCTCGTGCCCGATCATTGACTCGAGAAATTATGGGGGAGGCAATGAGGCGCTATACGTGCGAGGAGGGCGGGAGGACGAATGGTGCTGGGTCAATATAATTGAGTGGCCGCCGGGGCAAAGTATTTCTGATGGGTATCCGTACTCCTGTTCTATAGAAAGCCGCGGTGACGATTTATTTTCTGCGATTGTTGTATCGGCAATTGCATCGATGTTTGGTGGTCAAGTTTATGATGATGCTGGGTATTTGTATCCCGGACGAGAATTCTCGCCTAATGAATTTAGGAGGGAGTTGTTGTTGAAAATTCATCAAAAACCGCTTTGAATATAGATTGTCTCGAAAAATGAAAAATATGAAGCGGTGTTGGGTTTGCTTGCTTTCTGTCTTCATTTCGTGTGTCGCGGAGGCACAACAAGCGCCGACGCCGCCTGATCAGGCCGCCGCCCGCGCGAATGCCGAGCAGAATCAACAGGTGCAACAGCGCCGTGATGCCCAGCAGCGCGAAGCCACCGTGCAAGCGCCGGGCGTGCGCTCCGATGTGCCGCGTCCAGAATCTTACCCCGTACTGCCGACTGAGACGTCGTGTTTCCGAATCGATCGTTTTACGCTCGACGTGCCCGACTCGTTACCGGTCGCCGCGAAGATGCAGGGCGCATCCGCCTTGCCGATGGATCGCTTCGCCTTTGCGCGCGACTGGCTTGCGCACTACGCCGGCCAATGCGTCGGCAAGCAAGGCGTCGACCTGATCGTCAAGGGACTCTCGCAGGCCATCCTCGCACGCGGTTACATCACGACCCGCGTACTCGTGCCCGAGCAGGATTTGTCCACCGGCACATTGAAGCTTGCGCTGATTCCGGGCGTGATCCGCCACGTGCGTTTCGAGGACGAGAAGCTACGCGGAACGTGGAAGACCGCATTCCCGACGCGCGACGGCGACGTGTTGAACCTGCGCGACATCGAACAAGGGCTTGAGCAGATGAAGCGCGTCTCAAGCCAGGATGTGTCGATGCGGATCGCACCGGGCGATACGCCTGGCGAAAGCGATGTCGTACTCGACGTGAAGCGCGGCAAGCCATGGACCGTCGTCGCCTCCATCGACAATTCCGGCACGCGTGCGACGGGCAAACTGCAAGGCAACGTATCGCTTGGCATCGACAACCCGCTGGGCCTGAACGACATCTTCAACGTCGGCTTCAACCAGGATCTGGAATTCGGCGACAAGCGCTTCGGCTCGCACGGATGGAACGCGTTCTATTCGATCCCCTGGGGCTACTGGACCGGCACGCTCTCCGCCTACACCAACACGTACTTTCAACCACTTGCGGCCGTGAATCAGACGTTCGTTGCGAGCGGCAACATGAAGACGATCGATTTCAGGCTCAATCGTGTGCTGACGCGCAGCCGGAACGATGTGTTCGGCGCACAGGTTCGCCTGACGCGCCGTTTCGGCGACAGCTATATCGAAGGCACGACGATACCGTCGTCGCACCAGAACGCGACCTTTCTCGAACTCGGGTTGACTGACCGGCACTATTTCGGCTCGTCGCAGTTCGACGGCTCGCTTGCCTATCGTCAGGGCTTGGGCTGGCTCGGCTCGACCGATAGCATGTTCGCGGCAGAGGGAGGGCAGACGTACCGATTCAAGATGATCGTGCTCGATGCGAATCTGTCGACACCGTTTGCGATTGGGGCGCAGCCGTTCAAATACGTGACGACCTTTCATGGTCAGTACACCGGCAACACGGTTTCATACCTCGATAGCGTCACGATCGGCAGTCGTTATACCGTGCGGGGATTCGACGGTGAAACGCTGCTGGCGGCATCACGCGGGTTCTACTGGCGCAACGAATTGCAGGTACCCATCGCGCAGACCGGGGCATCGGCCTATGCAGGTCTCGACTACGGTCGGGTCTGGGGACCGGAGCCGGTTGCCTTGGTCGGCACGCAGCTCGCCGGTGCAGTGATTGGCTTCAAGGGCAGTGTCGCGACTCGGTTCGGCGGATACGGCTACGATCTCTTCGCGGGTACGCCTGTCTACAAGCCGTCGGGTTTTCCGACCGCGCGAGTGACGCTCGGTTTTCAGGTGACTGCTCAGTTCTGAAGACAATGAGCCAAGGTACTTCTCCGACACGTACACGTCGCAAGCCCGACGTTGCATATGCCCGTCTGGTCGAGATTGCCGCCGAACGGGGGCATACGCTTCTAACGCTCGAATGGCGAGGGCTGAAGTCCTACTATGAATTCCGCTGCGAATCGGGCCATGACTTCACGCGCATAGGCACTGTCGCGATGCGCGGCACGATAACCTGCCTCCAGTGCGAACAAGTGCGCGTGCAGCACCGCTTTCAGGAACTATTGAGTGAACGCGGTCTTGTTTGCCATGAAGGAACCTATCTCGGTCAAACGGCGCGGCAACATTTCACCTGTCGTTCTGGACACGAATGGACGACCGAGGCTCGCAAGATTCTAGACGGCCACGGGTGTCCGCGATGCGCAAAAATCGAGTTGGCCGCGTGTCTCCTACATTCCGATGGCTTGGAACGTCTTCATGAGGCGGCGGCGGAGCGCGGCGGTCGTTGTCTGACTGACACGTATATCGGTATCGCCGCGCATTACGAATGGGAGTGTGCCGAGGGCCATCGATGGACAGCCGTAGCTCACAGAATCGTCGACGGCGGATGGTGCCCGCACTGTGCTCGAATCAGGCATGGAGAACAGCAACGCGATCCGAACGGGCTCCAGCGATTGCAGGCCGCAGCGGCACTACGCGGTGGACAGCTTCTCTCGACGGAGTATCACGTGACAAATTCGAAGTACCGATTCCGATGCGCACGTGGACATGAATGGACGACGTGGGGGCATTTGGTGCTCGGCGGGGCATGGTGTCGGCATTGCGCCAATCTCGCGAAACGCCGAACGATAGAGGACATGCAGGCAATTGCCGCGGAGCGCGGTGGTCGATGCTTGAGTACCGAATATCACGGCAATCGAGTCAAATTGACGTGGCAATGCGCACACGGACATGTTTGGGACTCGATGCCGAACACGGTGGTCAATCGCGGTGCGTGGTGCCCGAACTGTTTTCGGTTGCGAATCACTCGGGATCCGGTATTGCGCCGGCGCTATGACCACGAGGGGATGTAGTGCGAGCCGCCTTCGGTATCAGGCGCAAGTCTGCTTTTACCCCGCGCCAAAACATCGGCTCAAGCCCGTGACCAGCGGACGGTGTAGAGAAGAGTGGCGGAGCACTTGACCGTACGCTCTTCCGCAACCACCAGGATCGTGTGCCCCCGAATCAGCTTCGCTCCGCCGAGTAGTGCGTATCGAAAACCGCACGCAGCGTCGACGGACCGGTCGCGAAATCGCCCCACAGCGGCCCGTCGTTCTGCGCGAACGCGAACGGCGTCGTCTTGATCGACGCAAGCCGGAAGCGCCATTGCGCGGCTTCCTGGCGGAACGCGGTGAGCTGCATGTCGGACAGCCCCGTCTGCGCGTTCGCGAGCGTGACGAGCGGATCGACCGGATCGTTCGCGACCCGCACCTCGAAATGCAGGTGCGGGCCGGTGGCTGCGCCCGTCATCCCGACCGACCCGATGCGCTGGCCCTGCTTCACCGTTTCGCCGACCTTCAGCCCGCGCGCGTACGCGGACAGGTGCGCGTAGTAGGTCGAATAGCCATCCGCATGGTCGACGATCACGTAGCGGCCATAGCCGCCCGGATCGGTGCCGACGAACGACACGACGCCATCGGCCGCCGCGTCGACCGGCGTGCCGCTCGGCGCGGCGAGATCGACGCCCGTATGGAACGCCATCGCCTGCGACAGCGGATGGATGCGCTCGCCGAAGAACGAGCTGATGCGCGTCCACTTGACCGGCATCGTGAACGCCGCGGCTTCGAGCGGCGAGCCGTCGAGCGTGTAGTACGCACCGTGTTCGGCGCCCGGCGCGTGGAACCAGATCGCGCCGAACGTGCGGCCGGCGACGCGCAGCTCGAGCGCGGTCAGGCGCGGCGTGCCGTCGTGCGTGTCGAACGCGAGGCGGTAATAGTCGCCGCGCTGCGCACTCGCGCGCATCGCGACCTTGCCGGTGACGAGATCGCCCAGCTGGATGCGCACTTCGGGCGGCACGTCGAGACGATTCAGCGTATCGGACAGCGTGAGCTCGATGTCGCCCGCGCGCATCCCTTGCCGGTGATCGGGCGACGCGAACTGGAACAGGCTCGCGTAGCCGAGCATGTCGTTGCGATGCGCGCTGAGCGGCGCGAACAGGCCCGGCTGCGGGCTGCGATCGTTGCGCTCGAGGTAGTCGTTGCGCTCGCCGAGCGTGCGTGCAAGCTCGCTCGTCACGAAATGCTGCGCGGTGGGAAACGGCGTATCGGACAGCACGCGCTGCGGCAGCGCGGCCGTGCCCGAGTCGACGGCGCCGGGCAGTTGCGATACGGCAGGCAGCGCGGCGGCGAGCCCGAAGGCGGCGAGGGCGCCGAGCACGGCGGCCGGCACGAGCGCGCGCACGAGGCGCTGCGCGCGGCCGGGCGCGAAAGCATCAGGGGTTGCGGCAGGCTTGACCAAAGGTGTCCACATCCAGGAAAGCGGTTCAAAGAGGTGTGGGCAGGAGCCGTCGGCGGTCCATGCGTCAGGGGGGCGACATGGCGGGCGACGGGCGTGCAACAAAACAGGCCCCGCCAGGGGCCTGTATCGTTCCCGTTCGACCCAACTCGCGGGGCGGGCCCCGCTTCGAACGGCGGCGTGCATGCCGGGTCGAACCCGGTTATCACGAAGACGCTAAAGAAAGATGACAGCGTCAGTCTACCGATGTTCCGCGAAACGTTAAAAATTTTAAAGAGGGTCAACTCATTCGTTTCGCAGTGCGGTAAGTCGGGTTAAATCAGCATTTGTTACGACGATTTTCGTTAGTCCGGCAATTTTTGCGCGCGCCGGCGCAGCGCGGCCGACGTGCGGACGGCGTCGAAACCGGCGTCGAGCATCGCCTCGGCGTCGTTCCACAGGTTGCCGCGCAGCCGGTTGGTCCAGATCATCGACGCGAACACGCCTTCGAGCAGCGACACCAGATAGACGGCAGCCAGATGCACGTCGAGATCGGCGGCGATTTCGCCGGCCGCGATCGCGCGACGCAGCAGCGCCTTCGTGATCCGCAGCATCTGCAGCTCGAGCAGCATGCGGCGCCGCTGCAGCGCGCCGTTTTCCTCGCTCTGCTCGCACTTCGTATAGAGGATCACGAGCACGCGCTGCATGGGGCCCGGCTCGCCGCATTCCTGCAGGTAGTGCGACGCGGCGCGCCGCAGCGTCGCGAGCGGCGGCAGGCCGTCGCCGGCGTCGAAACCTTCCGACGTGCGCGCGAACGCGCGGTCGCACATCGCCAGACAGACTTCCATCTTGTTGCGGTAATGGCCGTAGACGGCGCCCCGCGACATCCCGGCGGCCTCGGCGAGGTCCGCCATCGCGGTTTGCGCGACGCCTCGCTCGAGCAGCACGAGCTCGGCGGCGTCGAGGATCCGGTGCTTGATGGCGAGCGATTCTTCCCGGGTCTTGCGGGCCATGTCGTGAAATTCCTTACAGTTCGCTGTCGTTTTATTGAGACAGTGTGTCGGTCAGATTGAAGGAGCCTGTATTTAATCAGACATGACTGATTATAATCGGCCACCCTGAGCCGCCGCATTGTATCGGCGGCGAACGTTCCGAGGTCAGAACATGAATAACAAACGCACCCTGTGGCGCCGCACGCGGCTGGCGCCGTTCGCGCTCGCGGCCCTGCTGGCGGTGGGTGGATGCGGAAAGGGCGACGAGGACGCCGCGCCGGAGGCCGCGAAGCAGGCCGCCGTCGTGACGGTGCGCCCGACGGCGGTGCCGATGACCGTCGAACTGCCGGGCCGGCTGGACGCATACCGGCAGGCGGAAGTCCGCGCGCGGGTCGCAGGCATCGTCACCGCGCGCACCTACGAGGAAGGCCAGGAAGTGAAGCAGGGCGCGGTGCTGTTCCGCATCGATCCCGCACCGCTGAAGGCCGCCCGCGACGCCGCGCAGGGCGCGCTCGCGAAGGCGCAGGCCGCCGCGCTCGCGGCGACCGACAAGCGCCGCCGTTACGACGATCTCGTGCGCGATCGCGCGGTGAGCGAGCGCGACCACACCGAGGCCGTCGCGGCCGATACGCAGGCGAAGGCCGAGGTCGCTTCGGCGAAGGCGGAACTCGCACGCGCGCAACTGCAGCTCGACTACGCGACCGTCACCGCGCCGATCGCGGGCCGCGCACGGCGCGCACTCGTGACCGAGGGCGCGCTCGTCGGCCAGGACCAGGCGACGCCGCTGACGACCGTCGAGCAGCTCGATCCGATCTACGTGAACTTCTCGCAGCCGGCCGCCGACGTGGACGCATTGCGTCGCGCGGTGAAGAGCGGGCGCGCGACGGGCATCGCGCAGCACGACATCGCGGTGACGCTGCTGCGCGCGGACGGCACCGCGTATCCGCTGAAGGGCAAGCTGCTGTTCAGCGATCTCGCGGTCGATCCGACCACCGACACCGTCGCGATGCGCGCGCTGTTCCCGAATCCGGAGCGCGAGCTGCTGCCCGGCGCATATGTGCGGATCGCGCTCGACACGGCGGTCGACCAGCGGGCGATCCTCGTGCCGCGCGACGCGCTGCTGCGTACCGCCGACCGTACGTCGGTGCGTGTGGTGGGCGCGAACGGCAAGGTCAAGGACGTCGAGGTCACGGCCGACCAGATGAGCGGCCACGACTGGCGCATCACGCGCGGCCTCGCGGGCGGCGAGCGCGTGATCGTCGACGACGCCGCGCAGTTCGCGCCGGATACCACCGTCAAGCCCGTCGAAAAGGCGCCGCGGTCGAAGGCGGCGCCGGCAGCGGCCGCTTCGCGGGCGGCCGCCCGTCAAACCTGACCGGTTCAAACCAACATGGCACGTTTCTTCATCGATCGCCCCGTCTTCGCGTGGGTGATCGCCATCTTCATCATGCTGGGCGGCCTGTTCGCGATCCGCGCGCTGCCCGTGGCGCAGTACCCGGACATCGCGCCGCCCGTCGTCAGCATCTATGCGGCGTACCCGGGCGCGTCCGCGCAGGTCGTCGAGGAATCGGTGACCGCGCTGATCGAGCGCGAAATGAACGGCGCGCCGGGATTGCTGTATACGTCCGCGACGAGCAGCGCCGGGGCGGCGTCGCTGTACCTGACGTTCAAGCAGGGCGTGAACGCCGATCTCGCGGCCGTCGAAGTGCAGAACCGGCTGAAGACGGTCGATGCGCGCCTGCCCGAGCCCGTGCGCCGCGACGGCATCCAGGTCGAGAAGGCCGCCGACAACATCCAGCTCGTCGTGTCGCTGACGTCCGACGACGGCCGGATGACCGACGTGCAGCTCGGCGAATACGCGTCGGCGAACGTCGTGCAGGCGCTGCGCCGCGTCGAGGGTGTCGGCAAGGTGCAGTTCTGGGGCGCCGAATATGCGATGCGGATCTGGCCCGACCCGGTGAAGCTGGCCGGGCACGGCCTCACCGCGTCGGACATCGCGTCGGCCGTGCGCGCGCACAACGCGCGCGTGACGATCGGCGACATCGGCCGCAGCGCGGTGCCGGACAGCGCGCCGATCGCGGCGACCGTGTTCGCGGACGCGCCGCTGAAGACGCCGGCCGATTTCGGCGCGATCGCGCTGCGCGCGCGGCCGGACGGCTCCGCGCTGTTCCTGCGCGACGTCGCGCGCATCGAATTCGGCGGCAACGACTACAACTATCCGTCGTACGTGAACGGCAAGGTCGCGACCGGGATGGGCATCAAGCTCGCGCCGGGCTCGAACGCGGTGTCCACCGAGAAGCGCGTGCGCGCGACGATGGACGAGCTGTCGAAGTACTTTCCGCCGGGCGTGAAATACCAGATCCCGTACGAGACGTCGTCGTTCGTGCGCGTGTCGATGAACAAGGTCGTCACGACGCTGATCGAGGCCGGCGTGCTGGTGTTCCTGGTGATGTTCCTGTTCATGCAGAACCTGCGCGCGACGCTGATTCCGACGCTCGTCGTGCCGGTCGCGCTCGCGGGCACGTTCGGCGTGATGTACGCGGCCGGCTTCTCGATCAACGTGCTGACGATGTTCGGGATGGTGCTCGCGATCGGCATTCTCGTCGACGACGCGATCGTCGTCGTCGAGAACGTCGAGCGGCTGATGGTCGAGGAAGGGCTCGGGCCGTACGACGCGACCGTCAAGGCGATGCGGCAGATCAGCGGCGCGATTGTCGGGATCACCGTGGTGCTCACGTCGGTGTTCGTGCCGATGGCGTTCTTCGGCGGCGCGGTGGGCAACATCTATCGGCAGTTCGCGCTGTCGCTCGCGGTGTCGATCGGCTTCTCGGCCTTCCTCGCGCTGTCGCTGACGCCCGCGCTGTGCGCGACGCTGCTCAAGCCGGTGTCCGGCGACCATCACGAGAAGCGCGGCTTCTTCGGCGGGTTCAACCGCTTCGTCGCGCGGGCGACGCAGCGCTACGCGGCGCGGGTCGGCGCGATGCTGAAGAAGCCGGTACGCTGGCTCGTCGTGTACGGCGCGCTGACCGCGGCCGCCGCGCTGATGCTCACGCAACTGCCGACCGCGTTCCTGCCGGACGAGGATCAGGGCAACTTCATGGTGATGGTGATCCGCCCGCAAGGCACGCCGCTCGCGGAAACGATGCAGAGCGTGCGCGAAGTCGAGTCGGCCATCCGCCGCGACGAGCCGGCCGCCTATACCTATGCGCTCGGCGGCTTCAACCTCTACGGCGAAGGGCCGAACGGCGGGATGATCTTCGTCACGCTGAAGAACTGGAAGGCGCGCAAGGCCGCGCGCGATCACGTGCAAGCGATCGTCGCGCGCATCAACGAACGCTTCGCGGGCACGCCGAACACGACGGTGTTCGCGATGAACTCGCCGGCGCTGCCCGATCTCGGCTCGTCGAGCGGCTTCGACTTCCGGCTGCAGAACCGCGGCGGGCTCGACTACGCGACGTTCAGCGCCGCGCGCGAGCAACTGCTCGCGGCGGGCGGCAAGGATCGTGCGCTCACCGATCTGATGTTCGCGGGCACGCAGGACGCGCCGCAACTGAAGCTCGACATCGATCGCGCGAAGGCGTCCGCGCTCGGCGTGTCGATGGACGAGATCAACACGACGCTCGCGGTGATGTTCGGCTCCGACTATATCGGCGACTTCATGCACGGCACGCAGGTGCGGCGCGTGATGGTGCAGGCCGACGGGCGGCACCGGCTCGATCCGGACGACGTGAAGAAGCTGCGCGTGCGCAACGCGCGCGGCGAGATGGTGCCGCTCGCGGCGTTCACGACGCTGCACTGGACGCTCGGGCCGCCGCAGCTCACGCGCTACAACGGCTATCCGTCGTTCACGATCAACGGCTCGGCCGCGGCCGGCCACAGCAGCGGCGAGGCGATGAGCGCGATCGAGCGGATCGCCGCGAAACTGCCGGCCGGCATCGGCTATGCGTGGTCGGGGCAGTCGTTCGAGGAGCGGCTGTCGGGCGCGCAGGCGCCGATGCTGTTCGCGCTGTCGGTGCTGGTCGTGTTCCTCGCGCTCGCGGCGCTCTACGAGAGCTGGTCGATTCCGTTCGCGGTGATGCTGGTCGTGCCGCTCGGCGTGATCGGCGCGGTGCTCGGCGTCACGCTGCGCGCGATGCCGAACGACATCTATTTCAAGGTGGGGCTGATCGCGACGATCGGGCTGTCCGCGAAGAACGCGATCCTGATCGTCGAAGTCGCGAAGGATCTCGTCGCGCAGCGCATGTCGCTCGTCGACGCGGCGCTCGAGGCCGCGCGCCTGCGGCTGCGGCCGATCGTGATGACGTCGCTCGCGTTCGGCGTCGGCGTGCTGCCGCTCGCGTTCGCATCGGGCGCCGCGTCCGGCGCGCAGACGGCGATCGGCACCGGCGTGCTCGGCGGCGTGATCACGGCGACCGTGCTCGCGGTGTTTCTCGTCCCGCTGTTTTTCGTGATCGTCGGCCGCCTGTTCGACGTCGGCCCGCGCCGGCGCGGCGGCGCGCAGCCGACGACGATGGAGGGTTCGCAACCATGATGTTCGCGCTGAATGCACGCGCCGCGCGGCGGCTTCCGGCGGCGCTCGCCGCCGCGCTCGCGCTCGCCGGGTGCTCGCTCGCGCCGCGTTACGAACGCCCGGCGGCGCCGGTGCCGGCGACCTATGCGCCGGTCGACGGCAATACGACACCGGCCGGCGCGTCGGCCGCGGCGCAGGATGCGGCGCTGCTCGACGACTGGCATGCGTATTTCACCGATCCGGCGCTGCAGGCGTGGATCGACGCGGCGCTCGCGAACAATCGCGACCTGCGGATCGCGGCCGGCCGGCTCGAGGAAGCGCGCGCGCTGTACGGCGTGCAGCGTGCTGACCTGATGCCGTCGGTTGATGCGAATCTCGGCTATGAACGCGCGCGCCAGTACGATCCGGTCGTGCGCGAAAGCGCGATCAGCGGGCTGTACCGCGCGGGCGTCGGCGTCAGCGCATACGAGCTCGACCTGTTCGGCCGCGTGCGCAACCTGTCCGACGCGGCGCTCGCCGAATATTTCGCGACGGCCGACGCGCAGCGTACGGTCCGCATCGGCGTGATCGCCGAAGTGGCGGGCGCGTACGTTTCCGAACGATCGTTGCACGAGCAACTGGCGCTCGCTCAGCGCACGCTCGATGCGCGCGAGCGGATGGCCGCGCTCACGCAACGCCGCTATGCGGCCGGCACGAGCGACGCGATCGAGCTGCGCTCGGCCGAGATGCTGGTGGCGTCCGCGCGCGCGTCGCAGGCCGCGCTGCGGCGCGAGCATGCGCAGGCCGTACGGGCGCTGCAATTGCTGGCGGGCGACTTCGCGCGCAGCGTGCCCGGCGACGCGACCGCACTCGACGCGCTGTCGATCGCGCCCGTGGCGCCCGGTGCGCCGAGCGCATTGCTCGAACGGCGGCCGGACATCCGGCAGGCCGAGGCACGGCTGAAGGCCGCGAACGCGAACATCGGCGCGGCGCGCGCGGCGTTCTTCCCGCGCATCGCGCTGACGACGGACTACGGCTCGGTGAGCGACGCGTTCTCGAGCCTGTTCGCGGCTGGCACGAGCGTGTGGACGTTCGCGCCGCGCATCACGCTGCCGATTTTCGCGGGCGGCCGCAATCGCGCGAACCTCGACGTCGCCAACGCACGCAAGGACATCGCCGTTGCCGAATACGAGAAGGCGGTGCAGACCGCGTTTCGCGAAGTGGCCGATGCGTTCGCCGCGCGCGACTGGATCGACCGGCAGCTCGCCGCGCAGCAGGATGTATATGAGGCGGACGGCGCGCGGCTGAAGCTGGCGGAGCGTCGCTACGCGGGCGGCGTCGCGACTTATCTCGAACTGCTCGACGCCCAGCGCAGCACGTACGAGTCGGGGCAGGAACAGATCCGGCTCAGGCAGCTCAGGCTCGCGAACGCGATCGCGCTGTACCGTGCGCTCGGCGGCGGCTGGGCGCCGGCAACGGCGGAGGCCGCGGCTTCCGCGTGACGTGCGATTCGTCGCCCGACGCCGCGGCGTGTCGGGCGACTTCACGGCGGCCACGCGCTTCGACGTTCGGCCGCCGCTTCGACAGGGCGTACCGCCCGCCGTGCCGCCGATCGTCGTCGGCGCTTCCTTTCACCGTTCGGCGGACCGTCTCCGCGCTTTTCATTTCGCCCAATCCGGCATGCCAGCCGCGTTCCAGCGGCCGCGCGTGCATGCGGTTTCACGATCGGCAATTGACGATCGAATTAATCAATGCATTGGAATTAATGGCGGCGACAAAGTGTCGCGGTAAAACGTTTGTATGCTTTTCGCAATCGTTTGCGCGATAAATCCATATCGATGGAGTGCCGTCGTTAATTTCCTGTCAGTTGAAAATGGCGCGATATTCGCGTTGCAATATGACAACGGTGGCGGCTTTGGACAATGTTTTGTCTTTTGAATGGCGCTCCCATGCAAACCAATGCAGGCAAGGGCTGGTGGCGCGACAGCGATTATCGGCAAGAAATTCCCTTAATCTTCAACCAGTTCCGAAAAATAAAAAAGGACTGCGGATGAAAATTCGATAATTGAAAATGGAAAGGAAAGAATGCGGGTTTAGAGGGGTAAATCGAACATTGTCAGGCGGATTTGACAATGATTTACAGAAATCTTTCATGGTTATCTCGATAATGCCGCCTCGTGACGGACGGGAGCCACCACACGCTGCCGTTTGCGTCCGCCACGTCATCCATTCCATTTGCACTCCTTACGGGAAACTTCATGAAAAAACCCATCCTGACCGCTGTCGCACTCGCGGCCCTGTCCACCTCGGCCTTCGCGGCGGGCACCGGCACGATCAACTTCACCGGCGAGATCGTCGCGGGCGCATGCGGCATCGACTCGGGCTCGGTCAACCAGACCGTGAACCTCGGCAAGGTGCCGACCAACGTGTTCAAGCAGGCCGGCGACAAGTCCACGCCGACCAACTTCGACATCAAGCTGACCGATTGCGACACCAGCGTCGCGAAGAACGCGTACTTCACGTTCACGGGTACGTCGAGCGCCGGCCAGCCGAAGCTGCTCGCCACGATCGGTTCGGCAACCAATGTCGGCATCCGCCTGCAGGCCGCGTCGGGCGAGTACCTCGACAACGGCGCCGAACAGAAGGCGCCGACGGTGCTGCAGAACGGCACGAACATCGCGCGCTTCGCGGCGATGTACGAAGCGACGGCAGCCGGCGTGACGCCGGGTACCGCGGACGGCGTCGCGAACTTCACGGTCCGCTACCAGTAAGCGTCCGTACCGGAGGAGGGAGGCGTGCATCCCTTCCTCCGTCATCTTTCCCCCGTTTTCCTTCTCCCTGGACTCCCGGTAGCGCCGCGTGCGAATCAGACATTCCTTCCTTTGCGTCTCCGTGCTGGTCGTCGGCAGCCAGAGCCAGGCGACGGAATTCAATTCGTCGTTCCTCGACATCGGCGGTACGAACAACGTCGACCTGTCGCAGTTCTCGCAGCCCGACTTCACGTTGCCGGGCGAATACATGCTCGACGTGCAGGTCAACGACCTGTTCTACGGGCTGCAATCGATCGAGTTCATCGCGCTCGACGCATCAGGCGCGGGCAAGCCGTGCCTGCGGCCGGAGCTCGTCGCGCAGTTCGGGCTGAAGCCGTCGCTCGTGAAGGATCTGCCGCGCTTCCAGGGTGGGCGTTGCGTCGACCTCGGCGCGATCGAGGGCGCGACCGTGCGTTACCTGAAAAGCGACGGGCGGCTCAAGATCACGATTCCGCAGGCGGCGCTCGAGTTCACCGATTCGACCTACCTGCCGCCGGCGCGCTGGTCCGAAGGCATTCCGGGTGCGATGCTCGACTATCGCGTGATCGCGAACACGAACCGCAACTTCGGCTCGGGCGGCGGCCAGACGAATTCGATCCAGGCGTACGGGACGGTCGGCGCGAACTGGGATGCGTGGCGCTTTCGCGGCGACTACCAGGCGCAATCGAACGTAGGGAATACCGCGTACGCGGACCGCACGTTCCGCTTCAGCCGGCTGTATGCCTTTCGCGCGCTGCCGTCGATCGAATCGACGGTGACGTTCGGCGACGACTACCTGAGCTCCGACATTTTCGACACGTTCGCGCTGACGGGTGCGTCGATCCGCAGCGACGACCGCATGCTGCCGCCGTCGCTGCGCGGCTATGCGCCGCTGATCTCGGGCGTCGCGCGCACCAACGCGACCGTGACGGTGTCGCAGGCCGGCCGCGTGCTGTACGTGACGCGCGTGTCGCCGGGCGCGTTCGCGCTGCAGAACATCAATACGAGCGTGCAGGGCACGCTCGACGTGGCGGTCGAGGAAGAGGACGGCAGCGTGCAGCGCTTCCAGGTGACGACGGCCGCCGTGCCGTTCCTCGCGCGCACCGGGCAGTTGCGCTACAAGGCCGCGGTCGGCAAGCCGCGCCTGTTCGGCGGCGCCGGCATCGCGCCGTTCTTCGGCTTCGGCGAGATCGCGTACGGGCTGCCGTTCGACATCACCGCCTATGGCGGTTTCATCGCCGCGTCGGGCTACACGTCGGTCGCGCTCGGCGTCGGCCGCGATTTCGGCGCGTTCGGCGCGGTGTCGGCCGACGTCACGCATGCTCGGGCGCGCCTGTGGTGGAACGGCGCGACACGCAACGGCAACTCGTATCGCGTCAACTATTCGAAGCACTTCGACGGGCTCGATGCCGACGTGCGCTTTTTCGGCTACCGCTTCTCCGAGCGCGAGTACACGAACTTCGCGCAATTCTCGGGCGATCCGACCGCGTACGGCCTCGCCAACAGCAAGCAGCGCTATTCGGCGACGCTGTCGAAGCGCTTCGGCGACACGTCGACCTATTTCTCGTACGACCAGACGACCTACTGGGCGCGCGCATCCGAGCAGCGGGTCGGCCTGACGCTCACGCGTGCGTTCTCGATCGGCACGCTGCGCAACCTGAACGTCAGCGTGTCGGCATTTCGCACGCAGAGCGCGGGCGCGAGCGGCAATCAGTTCTCGGTCACCGCGACGCTGCCGATCGGCGGCCGCCACACCGTCACGTCGAACCTGACGACGGGCAGCGGCAGCACCAGCGTGAACGCCGGCTACATCTACGACGATCCGGCCGGCCGCACGTATCAGGTCAATGCGGGCGAGACCGACGGGCGTGCATCGGCGAACGCGAGCTTCCGCCAGCGCACGTCGGCGTACCAGCTCACCGCGCAGGCATCGACGCTCGCCAATGCGTATGCGGCCGCGTCGCTCGAGGTCGACGGCTCGTTCGTCGCGACGCAGTACGGCGTGTCCGCGCACGCGAACGGCAATGCGGGCGATACGCGGCTGCTGGTGTCGACCGACGGCGTGCCCGACGTGCCGCTGTCGGGCACGCTTGCGCATACCGATTCGCGCGGCTACGCGGTGCTCGACGGCATCTCGCCGTACAACGTGTACGACGCGACCGTCAACGTCGAGAAGCTGCCGCTCGAAGTGCAGGTGACGAACCCGATCCAGCGCATGGTGCTGACCGACGGCGCGATCGGCTTCGTCGAAT
The DNA here is from genome assembly GCF_002925705.1 of Burkholderia anthinoferrum. Taxonomy (NCBI): domain Bacteria; kingdom Pseudomonadati; phylum Pseudomonadota; class Betaproteobacteria; order Burkholderiales; family Burkholderiaceae; genus Burkholderia; species Burkholderia anthinoferrum. Next base: position 209,164 of record NZ_LFZP01000032.1, on the reverse strand, counting down.
TCTCCACCGCGCGCGGCAGCAATCTGTACCTGACGCTGACCGACCCGGCCGGCAAGCCGCTGCCGTTCGGCGCGTCGGTGCAGGACGCGGCGAACGGCAAGGAACTCGGCATCGTCGGCGAGGGCGGTGCGGCGTTCCTGACCCAGGTTCAGCCGAAATCCACGCTGGCGGTGCGGGCGGGCGAACGGACGCTCTGCACGATCGACGCACTGCCGAGCCAGCTCCAACTCGAAGGCACGCCGATTCCGGTGACGTGCCGGACGTCCGGCGAGTCGCATGCGGCGGCCGCGCGCGTCGAACGATGATTTCACGGATCCAGCGATGAACAATTCCTTTGCCCTTTCTTTCCCGCGGCGCGCGCTGTGCGCGCTCGCGACCGCCGGCGCGCTGCTCGCGGGCGCCGCCCATGCGGCGATCGTGCCCGATCGCACGCGCGTGATCTTCAACGAAGGCGAACAGGCCGCGATCGTGACGATCACCAACAAGAGCACGACGTATCCGTATCTCGTGCAGTCGTGGCTGGAGGACGCGAAGGGCAACAGGGTCACGTCGCCGCTGATGGTCGTGCCGCCGCTGCAGCGCATCGAGGCGAACGAGCGCAACGTGCTGCGAATCGCGAAGCTGCCGGGCGCCGAGCTGCCGGCCGATCGCGAAACGGTGTTCTATCTGAACATCCGCGAAGTGCCGCCGAAGACCGACACGCCGAACACGCTGCAGATCGCGCTGCATACGCAGATGAAGCTGTTCTACCGGCCGAAGGCCGTGCAGCCCGCCCGCGACGAGGACTGGACGCTGCCGATGACGCTGCGCGTCGACGCGGCCGCGCACAGGCTGGTGTTCGACAACCCGACGCCGTACCACGTGACGGTCGTCGACGTGAGCGCGGGCGCGCAGAAGACGCCGGTGCCGATCGACCCGGTGATGGTGAGCCCGATGAGCACGGCCGACGTGCCGTTCAAGGCGGCGACGCCGTCGACGCTGTTCGTCACGCATATCGACGATTACGGTGGCCAGGTGGCGGTCGAATATGCGTGCGACGCGGGTGTGTGCAAGAGCGTGAAGCGATGAGCGGGGGCATGCGTCAACGGGTGTCGCCGGCGGCATGGTTGCGCTGGGTCGTCCTCGCGCTGCTGGTCGCGGCGGTGCAGCCGGCGTGGGCGCTGCGCTGCCTGACCAACAGCGGCGCGACTTCGTTGACCGAGCCGATCGGCGGCGTGGCGTCGTACCCGACCGATGCGCCGGACGGCTATGTGATCTGGGTGTCGCCGGTGCGCACGACGTCGGGGTATTGCTACAAGGATCTGGGTGACGCCGGCAGCCTGAAGGTCGTCGACAACATTTACTTCTACGCGAATCCGAATCGCACGGACCCTGCCGCATGGGGGCTCGAGATCGGCATCCGCTACAAGGGCGTCGATTATTTCGACAAGACCAGCAATCGCGGCGGCGGGGTGTTTACCGGGTATGCGGTGCCGCCGTGCAGCCGGTACGACTTCGATCGGGGCCGTTGCCAGCGCACGAACATCAGCATCGACTACCAGGTCGTCGTGCGCAAGAAGGGCAACTGGATCCAGCCGCCGAGCGATATCTATACGGTGTTCCAGTTCGACGGCGAGTTCGGACTGAATGCGTTCGGCACGAGCTTCCAGTACCGCCTGAGCGGCCTGCGCAACCTCAAGCCGACGCCGTGCTTCGTCGACGTGCTCGTGACGCCCGAACCGGGCATCGTCAATTTCGGACAGGTGCAGGCGGCGGGTAGCGGCTTCCTGCCGGCGGTGCCGCGCAAGCGGTTCTCGTTGTCGTTGACCAAGAAGTGCAACGTCGCGGTGCGGGTGGACGGGTATTTCGAAACGAGTTTTCCGGTCCAGAACGGTTTGCTGGTGCCGGCGAAGGACAGCAATTTCGGGATCGGCATCGAGGACAGCCAGGGCAGGGCCATTCCGTTCAACCAGCAGTTCACGCTGGCTCAGTTCGCGTCCAACGTGATGAATCAGAGCGTGTTGATGGACGCGGTGCTGAAGTCGTTCGGTCCGCCGAAGATCGGACGATTCGACGCGACGGCGACGATTCGGTTGTTTATCTACTGACGGCGGACGGCGGCGGGCACGGCCGAAGCGGCGGCACGCGGATCAAGGGAAACGGCGGCGTGTCGGCGTTTTTTCAAACTCGCCGCCAGATGGTGCGGCCGGATGCGTCCCATCCGTCAAAACATGGATTCCGTCGATTGTTCAGACAAATCCCGACAACCGGAAGGGTCATCCTGTAATCGGATTGAGAATGATTTGCGTTTACGTTAAATTGCGCTATCTCGGAATTTGACGGAGCAGATCGATGGCGATGGCGGAAGTGCTCGACCGACCGGCGGCGGCAGCGGCGAACCCGTTCCTCGGCAGTTATCCGGACCTGCCGCCGCGCGCCGCGCCGCGTGCGCGCCGGGCGGCCGAGCCCCGTGCGCAGGGCGCGCTGCTCGACGTGCTGATCTCGCATCGCGCGATGCTCGTCAACGTCGCGCGCGGCTTCGTCGGCTGCGCGAGCCGCGCGGAGGACGTCGTGCACGACGTGTTCGTGAAGCTCGTCGAATTCCCGAACCAGGACGCGGTGCGTCAGCCGGTCGCGTACGTGACGCGGATGGTGCGCAATGCGTCGATCGACGCGTGCCGTCGGCAAAGCCTCGAAAACATCTATCACACGGAAGAGGACGACGGCTTCGACGTGCCGTCGCCCGAGCCGACGCCGGAAGCCGCGCTGATGACGCGCGACACGCTGCGGCGCGTGTGGGCCGCGCTCGACGACCTGCCGGCGCGCAGCCGGGCCGCATTCGAGATGGTGCGGCTGCGCGAGGAGACGCTGCAGACCGCGGCGCGCGCGCTGAACGTGTCGCAGACGCTCGTGCATTTCATGGTGCGCGACGCGGAGCGCCACTGCGCGGAATGCCTTGACGCGTGCCATCGCGGCGTCGCCTGCCCGGTGTTCCTGGGCGGCCGCGCGCGGCGGCGGTAAAAAAACGCGCCGGCCAACCGTCTATCAGACAGGAGCGGCCCAATTCGCCGCTCCGCCTCCTTCAACCGCCCAGCGATTTCCGATCATGACGCAAGCCCCGACGCCTTCCGCCGACACCGACGATCTCGTCTATACGGTCGTCATCAACGACGAAGAACAGTATTCGATCTGGCCGACGTTCCGGCCCGTGCCGGCCGGCTGGCGCGAAGTGGGCGTGAGCGGCCCGAAGGCTGACTGTCTCGCGCACATCGAGACCGTCTGGACCGACATGCGCCCCGCGAGCCTGCGCCGCGCGATGGACGGCGAGCGCGCGACGCGCGCGTCGTGACCCGTTGCGCCGCATGCGCGGCGCGCCACCTGAAGAGGACGTTGCATGACCCTGCTTTCGTTGCCGACGCTCGACGACCTGCGTATCGAGCCGGGACTGCCCACCGTCGTGTCGCCGCGCGGCAACGACGGGATGTCGATCGACGAGGTCGCGCCGCTCGCGCGCGAGATCGCGGCCGACACGCTCGAGAGGGCGGGCGGCGTGCTGTTCACGGGCTTTCGCGTGCCGTCGATCGACGCATTCCAGCAATTCGCGGCCTCGTTCGGCGATCCGCTGATCGGCTATGAATACGCGTCGACGCCGCGCAGCCAGGTCGAGGGCGCGGTCTACACGTCGACCGAATACCCGCCGCACCGCGCGATTCCGCTGCACAACGAGCAGTCGTACACGCGCGAATGGCCGCTGCGCATCTGGTTCCACTGCGCGCTCGCCGCGCCGAAGGGCGGGGCGACGCCGATCGCGGACAGCCGCGCCGTGTATCGCGCGCTCGATCCCGCGCTCGTCGCGCGCTTCGAGAAGCGCGAGCTGCTGTACGTGCGCAATTTCGGGCAGGGCCTCGACCTGCCGTGGCAGCAGTCGTTCGGCACCGACGAGCCGGCCGAGGTCGAGCGGATGTGCGCGGCGCGCGGGATCGAATGCGCATGGCGCACCGACGACGACGGCGAATTGCTGCTGCGCACACGCGAACGCTGTCAGGCCGTCGCGCGTCATCCGCGCACGGGCGATCGCGTATGGTTCAACCAGGCGAACCTGTTTCACCTGTCGGCGCTCGACGACGACATGCAGGAAGCGCTCGTCGACGCGGTCGGGCTGGAGAACGTGCCGCGCAACGTGTATTACGGCGACGGCGAACCGCTCGAGGCCGACGTGCTCGCGCAGATCCGCGGCGTGCTCGACCAGCAGCGCATCGTGTTCCCGTGGCGCACCGGCGACGTGCTGATGCTCGACAACATGCTGACCGCGCATGCGCGCGACCCGTTCGAGGGGCCGCGCAAGGTCGTCGTCGCGATGGCGCAGAGTTATACGGTCCCGCGCGACCGAACGGAGGATTGATGACGCGTAGTACCGCCGCGCTTGCCGCGCGCGGGCTGTCGGTGGGATATCGCGACCATGTCGTGATCGACGGGCTGGACCTGTCGATCGCGGCCGGCCGCGTAACCGCGCTGTGCGGACCGAACGGCTGCGGCAAGAGCACGCTGCTGCGCACGCTGGCGGGCCTGCAGCCCGCGCGTGCCGGCCATGTCGAAGTGAACGGCCGGCCGCTCGCGTCGTTTCGCCGCCGCGCGCTCGCGCGCGAGCTGACGATGCTCGCGCAGTTCAACCAGATTCCGTCGGGCCTCACGGTGCGCGAGCTCGTCGCGTACGGGCGCTATGCGTACGGCGGCTTCCTGCGCGGCCTGTCGCGGGCCGATCATGCGGCGATCGACGAGGCGCTCGACACGAGCGGCCTCGCGGGCGACGCGGAGCGCGACGTCGGCGCGCTGTCGGGCGGCGAACGCCAGCGCGCGTGGATCGCGATGGCGCTCGCGCAGCAGGCGCCGATCGTGCTGCTCGACGAACCGACGACCTACCTCGACATCCATCACCAGCTCGACATCCTCGATGCGCTGCGTGCGCTGAACCGCGCGCGCGGGCTGACGATCGTGTGGGTGCTGCACGACCTGAACCAGGCGGCCGCGTACAGCGACGAGATCGTGCTGATGCGCGCGGGTCGCCTCGTCGCGCAGGGCACACCCGACGCGATGCTCGATCCGGCGCGGCTGCGTGCGGCGTTCGGCGTCGAGATGCTGAAGCTCGCGCATCCGCAGACGGGCGCGCCGATGTGCGTGCCGGCCTACGGGCCGTCGACCGACGGCGCGCCGCAGGCGGCCGGCGTTTTCGACCGGGATCTCGCGGTATGACGACGTTCGCGATGCGCAAGCGCCTCGCGGCGACGGGCAAGCGGGCGACCGCAGGGCGGGCCGGCGCGATTGCGCTCGGCCTCGTCGTGCTGATCGCGCTGCTCGCCGCGCTACGGATCGCCCCCGATCTGCGCGTGTGGTGGGACGCGGCGCCCGGCAGCGATGCCGCCGCGCTCGCGCACGTGTTCCTGTTCGACCTGAATCTGCCGCGCGTCGCGGCCGCGCTCGTCGCGGGCGGCTGCCTCGGCATCGCCGGCGCGTTGTTTCAATCGCTCACGCGCAATCCGCTCGCGTCGCCCGACCTGCTCGGCGTGACGGGCGGCGCCCAGCTCGGCCTGCTCGCGGCGATGCTGGTGCCGGCGTTGGCCGGTGTCGCGTCGGTGCCGCTGCTGTTCGTCTGCGGGCTCGCTGCCGCCGCGTGCGCAATCGTCGCGGCGGGCGGCTGGCGCGCGACGCCGTTGCGGCTCGTGCTCGCGGGCAGCGTGTGCATGCTGCTGTTTGCCGCGCTGTCGACGCTCGTGCTTGCGTTCTTCGAGCAGAACATCGCGGGCGCCGCGCTGTGGACCAACGGCAGCCTGTACCAGCCGGGCGCGACGGGCCTCGCGCTCGCCGCGCGCTGGCTCGTCGTGCCGCTCGCCGCGCTGCCGTTCGTGATCCGGCCGCTGAATCCGCTCACGCTCGGCGACGACGCGGCGGCCGCGGCCGGCGTGCGCGTCGATGCGACGCGGCTCGCCGCGACGATCGTCGCGGTCGCGTTCACGAGCGTGGCCGTCAGCATCGCGGGCCCGCTGTCGTACGTCGGCCTCGTCGCGCCGAATCTGCTGCGCCAGGTCCGCGGCGCGCGTGCGGCGCGGCTCGGCGTGCTGGTGCCGCTGTCGGCGCTCGCCGGCGGCGCGCTCGTGCTCGTCACCGACAGCGCGGTGCTCGCGTCGGGCCTCGACGCAACGCTGTCGACCGGCGTCGCGATCGCGCTGGTCGGCACGCCGCTGATGCTCGCGATGATCCGGCGCGGCGCCGCGTGGTCGGGCGTGCTGCACGCGGATGCCGAACGCGCGGCGGGCGGCGGCGCGACGCGGCTCGTCGGCTGGCTCGAACGGCTCGGCTGGCCGCTGCGCACCGCGCTGTTCGTCGTGGCGGGCGTACTGGCGGTCTTCGTCGGCGTGTCGGCCGGCCCCGAGTGGCTGTCGCCCGCGCGCTGGTCGGCCGCGCTGTCCGGTCACGATGCGCTCGCGCGCATGCTGATCGACCTGCGCATGCCGCGCCTGCTGTGCGCGCTGCTCGCCGGCGCGTTGCTGGCCGTCAGCGGCGTCGCGATGCAGAGCGTCGTACGCAATCCGCTCGCGGGCCCCGAAGTGCTCGGCGTCACGCAGGGCGCGGGGCTCGTCACGCTGTTCGCGCTGTCGACGTGGCCGCTGATGGGCCATGTGACGCTTGCCGCCGCCGCGCTGGTCGGCGGCGGGCTGTCGCTCGCGATTACGCTCGCGCTGAATCACCGGCATCGCTACGCGCCGCTCGCGGTTGCGCTGACCGGCATCGTGATCGGCGCATTGTGGACCACGCTCGCGCAATGGCTGATCACGCAGGAAAGCGTGCAGCCCGCGCGCTTCGTCGTGTGGCTCGTCGGCGGCACGTATGGCCGCAGTTGGGGCGAGGTGTCGATGCTGCTGCCGTGGTGCGTGCTCGCGGTGCCGGTGTTCGCGTGGCTCGCGAAGCCGCTCGACATGCTCGCGCTCGGCGACGATCAGGCGGCCGCGCTCGGCCTGCCGGTGGCCGCGCTGCGGCCGCTCGCGCTGACGATCGCGACGCTCGCCGCGTGCGCGGCCGTCGCGGCGGTCGGGCCGGTCGGCTTCATCGGGCTGATGGCGCCGCACGTCGCGACGATGCTCGGCGCGCGCCGGCATCGCACACGGCTGTGGCTCGCGGCGGCGTGCGGTGCGCTGATCCTCGGCGTCGCGGATCTCGCGGCGCGCACGGTCGTCGCGCCGCGCGAAGTGCCGGCCGGCGTGCTGACCGCGCTGATCGGCGCGCCGTACCTGCTCGGGCTGCTGATTCTCGAGGGGCGCCGCGCCCGGCGCGCGGGGCGATGACGCCCGCGCTCGACGGTGCGCGCGCCACGCGCTTTTCGGTGTTCGCGCCGCAACCGTTCGCCGAACATCTCGACGTCGTCTGGCTCGGCATGCCCGACGATGCACACGTGCATGCGCCGGGCCGTATCGTCGTGCCCGTCGCCGAATTGCCCGCGCATCGCGACGCCGTGCTCGCCGCGATGGTCGACCATTACGGCGGTGATCCCGCGCAGCATGCGCGCGCGCTGATGTCGCAATGGAGCAAATACTATTTCGGCCGCGCGGCGCCGGCCGGCGTCGTCGCCGCGCTGACGCTCGGCCGGCCGCTCGACATGACGCCCGAGCGCACGTTCGTCGCGCTCGACGACGGGATGCCGGCCGCGCTGTATTTCGCGAACGATGCGCTCGGCGCGCCGTGCGACGAACCGGAGCCGCGCTATGCGGGGCTCATCGCGCATCTCGGCGCGGTGATCGAGCGGCTCGCGGCGATGGGCCGCGTCACGCCGCGCGTGCTGTGGAGCAACGCGGGCAATCTGCTCGATTATCTGCTCGATACGTATCGTTCGCTGCCGTGCGCGGTGGATCCCGTCCGCGATGCGGACTGGCTGTTCGGTTCGACCTGCGTGCGCGGCGAACCGAATCCGCTGCGCCAGCCCGTGCGCGATGCGGTGCCGCGCTCGCCGCTGCTGCCGACGCCGTTTCGCGCGCGCCGCGTGTGCTGCCTGCGCTACGAAATTCCTGGAGAAACGCAACTGTGTGGAAGCTGCCCCCTGCTACTGACGATGGACGACGCGGCGCTGGCCGAGCAGGACGCGTGCCGGTGACGCACGCCGGCCGCCGTCACGCGCTCGGCACGCTCGCGGCGGCACTCGGCGCCGCATGCTGCGGCGCGTTTTCCGCATCGGCCGCTGCGGCTTCCGTCGCCGGCGATGCACGTGGTACACAGGGCGCCGTGTCGCTGGCCGGCAATCCCGTCGTGTCGCAGGCCAGCACGAAGATGCCCGTGCGGCCGCAGCGCGTGGTCGCGCTCGACTTCATGTTCGCGGAAAGCGTGATCGCGCTCGACCTCGTGCCGGTCGGGATGGCCGATACCGCGTTCTACCCGGGCTGGCTCGGCTATCGCAGCGAGCAGCTCGCGCACGTGACCGACATCGGCTCGCGGCAGGAGCCGGGGCTCGAGGCGATCGCGGCGGTCAAGCCGGACCTGATCATCGGCGTCGGTTTCCGGCATGCGCCGATCTTCGATGCGCTCGACCGGATCGCACCGACGATCCTGTTCCAGTTCAGCCCGAACGTGTCCGAAGGCGGCGTGCCCGTCACGCAGCTCGACTGGATGCGCCAGATCTTCCGGACGATCGGTGCGGTCACGGGCCGCGACGCGCGCGCGCAGGCGGTCGAAGCGCAACTCGATGCCGGCATCGCGCGCAATGCGGCGCGGCTCGCGGCCGCGGGCCGCCACGGCGAGCGCGTCGCGCTGCTGCAGGATCTCGGCCTGCCCGACCGTTACTGGGCCTATACGGGCAACAGCACGTCGGCGGGCCTCGCGCGCGCGCTCGGGCTCGATCCGTGGCCGAAGAAGCCGACGCGGGAAGGCACGCTGTACGTGACGTCGGCCGATCTGCTGCGGCAGCGCGACCTGGCCGTGCTGTTCGTGACCGCGTCGGGGGTGGACGTGCCACTGTCGGCGAAACTCGATTCGCCGGTGTGGCGTTTCGTGCCCGCGCTGAAGGCGCACCGGATCGCGCTGATCGAGCGCAACATCTGGGGGTTCGGCGGCCCGATGTCGGCGCTGAAGCTGGCCGACGTGATGACCGATACGATGCTGAAGCTGCCGGCCGTGCGTTGAGCGCGCGGCGCGCGTCGAGCCGCGGACGATGCTGCGTTTGACGGGCAGGGCGTTGCGACCGACCTCACGACGCGCGGTTGCCACCTTTCCTTTTCACCGCGCGTCAGCAACGTTCCCCGCTGAAACGACAATCGCCGACACACTGCCAATGAATGCAGCGTGCCGGCGATTTTTCTCGTCGACGGTCGTGTCGGGTTACGCGCTCAGCGCATCGACGCCATCCTGCGCACGCAGGCGCGCCGGCTGCGTATCGCTGACGATGCGCCCGTTGTCGAGCTTCAGCAGACGGTCGGCGAGATCGAAGTAGCGGTCGTCGTGCGTGATCACGATCACGGCCTTGCCGCGCGCACGCAGCTCGGGCAGCAGTTGTTCGTAGAACACGGCCTTGAACGACGGGTCCTGGTCGGCCGCCCATTCGTCGAACAGGTAGAACGGGCGATCCTCCAGATACGCGACGACGAGCGCGAGCCGCTTGCGCTGCCCGGTCGACAGCGCGCGCGTCGAGAACGCGCCGTCGACGACCTTCACCTTGTGGTCGAGCGCGAGTTTCGCGACGAGCGCGTTGGCCCGCGCATCGGCCTGCGCGCGCGACGGGTCGTCGGGGTCGACGATGCCGAGCAGCGCATCGAACAGGTGAAAATCGTTGAACACCGCGCTGAAGCGCTGCCGGTAGGCCGCGCGCTCGCGCCAGCCGATCGTGCGGCCGTCGACCTCGATCGTGCCTTGCTCGGGCTCGTAGAGCCCCGTCAGCACCTTCGCGAGCGTCGTCTTGCCGCTGCCGTTGCCGCCGACGATGAACACGAGCTCGCCCGGCTCGATCGTCAGGTCGATCGGCCCGATGCTGAACATCCGTTCGTCGCGTTCGTGGAAATACGCATGCGTGACGCCGCGCAGCGTGACGGCGCCGGCCGGCGGTACGTCGGGCGCATCGGCCGCGGGCGGCACCGTGCGCAGCGCGCCGAATTCGGCCATCACGCCTTCGATCCGCGTGAGCGACACGCGCGCCGCGTTGACGGTCGGCAAGTTGTTCAGCAGGCCGTCGAGCGGCACGAGCATGAACAGGAACACGACGACGTAGCCGGCGGCGGCGGCCGGGTCGGCATGCACGCCGAGCTGCGGCCAGAACGACGCGACGCCGAGAAACACGTAGAACAGGAAGATGATCCAGCCGACCCCGACCGCATACGCGCTGAACGCGCGGCGGCGGTGGTCGCGCACCTCGCCGATGGCGGCGCCGAGCTGGCCGTCGACGAACTGGCGGGCGCGTGCATCGTGCAGCTTCAGCTCCTTCGCGCCGGAAAACAGCGAGCCGAGATAGCCGAACAGCCGGTCCTGCGCCTGGCCGGCGGCTTCGAGCGCCGCGATCGCGCGGCGGTCGCCGGTGTGATAGCCGAGCGAGCCGGCGATGATCGCGGCCAGCGCCAGCAGGCACACGGGCCAGGACAGCCACGCCAGATAGCCGAGGCAGCCGAACACGATCGAGCCGTGCATGACCAGGTTCGGCAGCGCGAAGAACAGCATCGACACGTTGGTCGCGTCGTCGGTCAGCACCGACTGCACGGGCGCCGCGCCGATGCGCTCGATGTCGCGCAGTTCGGCCGCGCCGACGCGCCGCGCCAGATGCACGCGCAGCCGCGCCATCGTGTCCTGGGACAGGCGGGCGAACAGCGTACCCGACACGATCCGCGTGACGAGCGCGATCACCGCGCACAGCGCGAAACGCCACGCCAGCGCCGCGTCGGCGGCGCCCGGTTGCGACAGCGCGCGGTTCAGCGTCGCGACGAGCAGCACGCTCGCGACGCCGTTCAGCACGCACGCGGTGAGCGCCAGCGTGAGCGACACGCGGCTTTCGCGCAGCAGCGCGAGGATCAGGCGCGCCGCGGGGCGGCCGGGGGAAGCGTCGAGGGACGGCGGGGAAGAAGGCTCGTGGGCGGCTGTCATCGGCAACGTCGGTAAAGGGAGGGCAGGCAATAACGCGAAAACGGCAAATCTGACGCGAAAGCGGCGGGCGGGGCGAGCCCCGTTGCGGCTTTCCTCCCTGATAGACGAACGGGCCGCGCAAATATTTAGTCCCATCGTCAAAAAAAGCGGTCGCACGCACTTTGCGCGCAAAACGGTAAAAAATCGGCTGCGTCGTTCGTCACACCAGTGAAGCCGCCCCTCGCGGCCCCGAGACTTGGCCGAAGCGGCCGGACCGAAGGACTTCACGCACATGACGAGTTTCCCGACTGCGCTGCATCACCGAATCCGCGAACTGGCGCGCCTCGCGCCCGACGCACCCGCCATCGCGGTGCCTTTCCAGAACGACCTGCGCCTGTCGCGCGGTGCGCTCGACGCACGTGCATCGCAACTCGCCCGGCAACTGCGCGCGGCCGGCGTCGGCGCCGAAGTGCGGGTCGGCGTGTGCGTCGAGCGTTCCGGCGAACTGTTCGTCGCGCTGCTGGCCGTGCTGAAGGCCGGCGGCGTGTTCGTGCCGCTCGATCCGCGCCATCCGGCCGCGCGCCTCGACTGGATCGTGCAGGATGCGCAACTGCGGCACGGCATCGTCGACGCCGCCGGCCGCGCGGCGCTCGGCACGCCGTTCGAACACGCGTTCGACGTGACGGCCGAAGCGTCGGGCGTCGCGCAGGTTCACGCGTTCGACGACGATGCCGTGGCCGTGCATCCGCGTTCGGCCGCGTACATGATCTATACGTCGGGCTCGACCGGCACGCCGAAGGCGGTGGTCGTCGAGCACGGGCCGCTTGCCGCGCACTGCGACGCGCTCGCGGCCGCGCTGCCGATCGAGGCGGGCGACCGTCTGCTGCATTTCGCGTCGGTCAACTTCGACGCCGCGCACGAATGCTGGCTCGCGCCGCTCGCGGTCGGCGCCGGCATCGTCGTGGCGCCGCCGCAACCGTTCGCGCCGGACGCCGCGCATGCGCTGATGGTGCGCGAAGCGGTCAACGTCGCCGCATTTCCGCCTGCGTACCTGCGCGAGTTCGCAGCCGTCGCCGCGCGCGACGGCGTGCCGCCGGCCTTGCGCGTGCTCGCGTTCGGCGGGGAAGCGCTGCCGCAGCAGGCATTCGAATTCGTGCGCCGCACGTTCCCGGCCGTGCGCCTGATCAACGGTTACGGGCCGACCGAAGCCGTGATTTCGCCGATGCTGTGGCCGGTGGAGCCGGGCGAGACGCCGGTGCTGGCCGCCGACGACGCGTATGCGTCGCTGCCGATCGGCCGCGCGATCGGCCCGCGCGTCGCGCGCATCGACGGCGCCGACGGCGACGGGGTGGGCGAACTGCTGCTCGGCGGCGTGTGCGTCGCTCGCGGTTATCACGGTCGCCCGGCGCTCACGGCCGAACGTTTCATTCCCGATGCGGACGGTGAGCCCGGCGCGCGCGTCTATCGCACCGGTGACCTCGCACGGCTGCGCGACGACGGCGCGTTCGACTATCTCGGCCGCCTCGACGATCAGGTCCAGGTGCGCGGCGTGCGCGTGGAGCCGGCGGAAATCGCCGCATGCCTGCGCTCGCACCCGGCCGTGGCCGACGCGGCCGTGCTGGCCGAAACCGCCAGCGGGCCGACGCGGCTGATCGCGTGCGTCGCGCTGCGCGCGGCGGCCGACGATGCCGCATTGAAGGCGCACGTGGCCGCGCAATTGCCGGCCGCGTGGCAGCCGCACCGGTTCGTGCGTTGCGATGCGCTGCCGTACACGCTGAACGGCAAGCTCGACCGTGCCGCGCTGCGCGAGCGGATTGCCGCCCAGCGGGTTGCCACCGCGCGCGACACGACGCAAGCCGCGGGCGATGCGCCGCGCACGCCGACCGAACAGCAGATCGCGGGCCTCTGGCAGACGCTGCTGGGCCTCGACGTCACGCCATCGCGCGCCGATCGCTTCTTCGCGCTCGGCGCCGATTCGCTCGCCGCGATGCAGTTGCAGGCCGCGATCCGTGCCGCCATCCGCGTGAACCTTCGGCTCGACACGCTGTTCGCCGATCCGGCGCTTGCCGAACTGGCCGAAACAGTCGATCGCGCGGAGCGCGAGACCGGCGAACCGCTGGCCACGATTGCCGCGCGCCGCACGCCGGCCGATGCGGCCGTATCGGGCGCGCCATACGTCGATCGCGCGGCATCGCTTGCCCAGCAACGCTTCTGGGTGCTCGCGCAGACGCGCGACGCGAGCGCCGCGTATCACATCGCCGCGCACTGGACGATCGACGGGGCGCTCGACCGCGACGCGCTGCAGCGCGCGCTCGATCACGTGATCGGCCGTCACGAAGCATGGCGCACGACGCTGGTCGACAACGACGACGGCGTCGTGATGCAGCGGATTCATGCGCATCTGCCGGTGTCGATCGCCGCCGTCGATCTGCGCGACCGGCCGCCGGCCGCCCGCGACGCGCAAGCCGCGCGTCTCGCCGAGCGCGACGCGGCCGCGCCGTTCGACCTCGCGCGCGGCCCGCTGCTGCGCGCGACGCTCGTCGTGCTCGCCGACGACCGTCACCGGCTGCTGCTGACCGCGCATCACGCGATCACCGACGGCTGGAGCTCGCGCTGCGCGTTCGACGAACTGTCGGCTGCGTATCGCGCCTATGCCGAAGGCCGCGAACCGTCGCTGCCTGCGTTGCCGATCCAGTACGCCGACTACGCGGACTGGCAGCGCGACATGCTGGCCGGCGGCGAGGGCGAGCGTCAGCTCGACTACTGGCGCGGCGCGTTGCGCGACGTGCCGGGCCCGCTCGCGCTGCCGGTCGATCGCCAGCCGGGCGCCGTGCGTACGTTGCACGGCGCGCGCGTGTCGGTGCGCCTGCCCGATGCGGTCGCGGCCGACGTGCGGCAACTCGCACGCGACGCGCACGCAACCGTCTTCACGGTGCTGCTGGCCGCGCTCGACGCATGGCTGTCGCGCGTGACCGGCGAAACGGACGTCGTCGTCGCGGTGCCGGTCGCGCATCGCCAGCGCCCCGAAACGCGTGCGTTGCTGGGCCTTTTCCTGAATACGGTCGCGCTGCGCGTGCGCGTGGCGCCGACGCTGCCGTTCCGCGCGCTCGTCGATGCGGCGCGTACCGCGGCGCTCGATGCGGTCGCGCATCAGGACGTTCCGTTCGAGCGCGTCGTCGATGCGGTGAAGCCGCCCGTCAAGCGCGGCGACGAATGGCTGCGCGTGAAGTTCGCGCAGCAGTTCGACGCGCGGCACGACAGCGTGCTGCCGGGCGCGATCGCGGTCGCGACGCCGGGGCCGGATCTCGCCGCGCGCTTCGACTTCGCGCTGGATTTCACCGACGACGCGAACGGGATCGAGCTGGTCGCGGCGTATGCGACCGACTGCATCGATGCGGATACCGCGCGCGCGTGGCTCGACAGCTATGCGGCGCTCGTCGCGTCCGCCGCGCATGAACCGCACGCCACGACGGCCGCGCTGCCGTGCGATGCGTCGGCTGCGTCGCGTCAGCCGCGCGACGGCCGTGCGCTGCGCGTCGAACATGCCGACATCGTCGCCGCGTTCGCACGGCAGGCGGCCGCGTATCCGCATCGCGTCGCGCTTTCCGACGCATCGGCATCGCTGACGTTCGCCGAACTCGACGACGCGTCGAACCGCATCGCACGCGCGCTGGCGCAACGCGGCGTGACCGCCGAAGCGGCGGTCGTCGTCTGCATCGAGCGTTCGGCGCGTTTCGTCGTCGGCCTGCTCGGTGCGCTGAAAGCCGGCGCGCTGGCCGTGCTGCTCGACCCCGCGCAGCCGGCCGCCCGCCTCGCCGCGGCCGCGGCCGACTGCGGCGCGCGCTGGGCGCTCGTCGCGCAGCCGGCCGCGTGGCCGGCCGGCATCGACGCGCAGCCGCTCGACGTCGACGCGCTCGCGCAGGACGCGACGCTCGCCCATGCGGCCGGCGTGCGCGTCGCGCCGCACCCGGAGCAGGGTGCGTACCTGATCTATACGTCGGGCTCGACCGGCACGCCGAAGGGCGTCGTCGTCTCGCACGGCGCGCTGGCCGATTACGTGCAGGGGATGCTCGACGAACTCGCGTTCGCGCCCGACGCATCGTTCGCGATGGTCTCGACGGTCGCGGCCGATCTCGGCCACACGACGCTGTTCGGCGCATTGTGCGCGGGCCGCACGCTGCACCTGCTGCCGGCCGCGTGCGCATTCGATCCGGACCTGTTCGCCAACGAAATGCGCCGCCGTGAAGTGGGCGTGCTGAAGATCGTGCCGAGCCATCTGCAAGCGCTGCTCGACGCGCGCGTGCCGGCCGACGTGCTGCCGCGCCACGCGCTCGTGACGGGCGGCGAAACGCTCACGTGGGCGCTCGTCGCGCGGCTGGCCGCGCTCGCGCCGGCCTGCCGCGTGATCAACCATTACGGGCCGACCGAAGCGACGGTCGGCGCGATCGTGTGCGATACGGCGTCGATCGCCGCCGACGCGCGCGATCCCGCGAGCGGTGTGCCGCTCGGGCTGCCGCTGCCGAATGCGCGCGCGCTGGTGCTCGACGCGTTCGGCGCGTGCGTGCCGGCCGGTGCGACGGGCGAACTGTACCTCGGTGGGCCGGGCGTCGCGCGCGGCTACCTCGGGCGCCCCGCGCAAACCGCCGAGCGCTTCGTGCCCGATCCGTTCACGCCCGGCGCGCGGCTGTATCGCACGGGCGACCGCGTGCGGTTGCGCGCGGACGGCCGCCTTGCGTTCCTGGGCCGCATCGACGATCAGGTGAAGATTCGCGGCTACCGCGTCGAGCCGAGCGAGGTGAGCGCGGCCGTGCGCGCGGCCGGCCCGATCGCGCAGGCCGAAACGCTCGCGATCGAGCACGATGGCCGCCTGCGGCTCGCGACGTTCGTCGTGATGCGCGACGGCGCGGCGTTCGACGAAGCCGCGGTGCGCGCAGCACTCGCCGCGACGCTGCCCGACTACATGGTGCCCGCGCAGTTCGTCGCGCTCGCACGCCTGCCGGTGACGGCGAACGGCAAGATCGATCGCGCGGCATTGCGCGAACGGGCGGCGGTGCCGGTCGCGGCCGCGCCGGGCGATGCGCCGCAGGGTGCGGTCGAGACGGTGCTTGCCGACGTCTGGCAGGCCGTGCTGAAAGCGCCGAAGGTCGGCCGCGACGACAATTTCTTCGAGCTCGGCGGCGATTCGATCCTCGTGTTGCAGGTGATCGCCCGGGCGCGCAAGCGCGGCGTGCGCTTCACGCCGAAGCAACTGTTCGACGGGCCGACCGTCGCCGAACTCGCACGCGTCGCGAAAACGGACGACGCGGCCGGCGCCGCTCAACCTGTGGGCGCGGCGGCAGCGACCACGGCTGTCACGCCGGCTGCCACGCCGATCCTGACGCCCGCGCAACAACGCTTCTTCGCGCTCGATATTCCGCACCGCGGCCACTGGAACCAGTCGGTGTCGTTCGACGTGCGCGGTGCGTTCGACGCAGACGCATTCGCACGCGCCTTCGACGCGTTGCTCACCCATCACGACGCATTCCGCCAGCGCTTCGCACGCGGCGCCGACGGCACGTGGCACGCGAGCGACGCGGCGAAGCCGTACGACGCGCTGCCGTTCGTCGAAGTCGCCGCACGCGACGACGCCGACGCGCTGGCCCGCTTCGACGCGCTGCAACGCCGTCTCGATCTCGGCCGCGGGCCGCTCGCATGCGCGTGCGCGGCACGGCTGCCGGACGGTTCGACGCGACTCTATCTGGCGATTCACCACGCGATCGTCGACGGCGTGTCGTGGCGCATCCTGCTTGACGACCTCGACACCGCCTACCGCGCGGCATGCGAACGCACGCCGGTTCGCCTGTCGCAGCCGGGCCTGCGTGCGGACGCCTGGGCGGCACGGCTCGCCCGCGCGGCAACGGAACCGGCGTCGCTGTTCTCGGGCGAAACCATCTATTGGGCTGGCATGGCGCAGGGCGACGACATCGTGCCCGATCACCCCGACGCAGTAGCGACGAACGCCGATGCGGCCGTCGTCGTGCAGACGATCGACCCGGCATTGACCCGCGCCGCGCTGACCGACGCGCACGCGGCCTATCGCACGCAGACGATCGAACTGCTCGGTGCGGCGCTCGCATTGGCGCTGGCCGGCGCGCGCGGCGCCGCGTCGTGCCGGATCGAACTCGAAGGGCACGGCCGCGAAGCGCTGTTCGACGACGCGGACGCCAGCCGCACGATCGGCTGGCTGACGAGCCATTACCCGGTGACGCTGCCGGTCGCAGCAACGGCCCGCGACACGCTGTGCGCGGTCAAGGATACGTTGCGCGCGGTGCCACACAAGGGGCTCGGCTTCGGCGTGCTCGCGCACTACGGCGATGCGGCCACGCGCACGGCGCTGGCCGCCGTGCCGCGCCCGCGCGTCACGTTCAACTATCTCGGCCAGTTCGACGCGCCGCGCGATGCGACGCTCGTCCCGCGTTTCGGCGGCACCGGCGTCGAGCGCGATCCGAACGGGCCGCTCGGCAATACGCTCGCGATCCATGCGTACCTCGACACGGACGGCGACGGCGCGCGCACGCTGAAGGTGCACTGGGTCTACGGTGCGCCGCAATTCGAACGCGCGACGATCGACGCGTTCGCCGCACGCTTCGCAACCGCGCTGCGCGAACTCGTCGAGGCATGCGCTTCACGCATCGCGCATCGCGGCGCCGGCGCGACGCCGGGCGATTTCCCGCTCGCGCAGGCCGCCGGCCTCACGCAGGCCGCGATCGAACGCGCACCGCTCGACTGGCGCGCGATCGACGACGTGTATCCGCTGTCGCCGATGCAGCAGGGCATCCTGTTCCATGCGCTGTTCGCGCCCGGCCACGCGAGCTACGTGAACCAGCTCGTCGCGACCGCGACCGCGCTGGACGCCGACCGGCTCGCGGCCGCGTTCGACGCGTCCGTCGCGCGTCACGACATCCTGCGCACGAGCGTGATGCCGGACGAAGCCGCGCCGCTGCAATGCGTGCATCGTCACGCGCGCATGCCGGTCGAGCAGCTCGACTGGCGTACGCGCGGCGACACGCTCGACGCCGATTTCGATGCATGGCTCGCGGCCGACCGCACGCGCGGCTTCGACTGGCGCGAGCCGCCGCTGATGCGGCTCACGCTGATCCGCGTGACGGACGACGCGTGGCGCGTCGTCTGGACGCGCCACCACGTGCTGCTCGACGGCTGGAGCACCGCGCGGCTGCTCGCCGACGTGCTGCGCGACTATCGCGACCCGGATGCCGTGTCGCCGTTCGCGAGCCGCCCGGCGCTGCGCTATCGCGACTTCATCGCATGGCTCGGCACGCGCGAGCGCGACGCCGACGAACGCTTCTGGACCGAACGCCTCGCGCGCCTCGACGCACCGACGCTGATCGCGGAACGCACGGCCGATCGCGCGGAGGCCGAGATGGCCACGTGGCGCGCGACGCTCGACGCCGACACGACGGCGCGCGTCGCGCAGACGGCCCGCGCGCTGAAGCTGACCGTCAACACGCTGGTGCAGGGCGCGTGGGCGCTCGCGCTGCAGCGGATGACGCACCAGCCGGCCGTCGCGTTCGGCGCGACCGTCGCCGGCCGTCCCGATGCGCTCGCGGACGTCGATTCGGTGCTCGGTCTCTTCATCAACACGCTGCCGGTCATCACCGCGCCGGCGCCGCAGCAACGCGCGGCCGACTGGCTGCAAACGCTGCAACGCGAGAACGCGGCGGCCGCCGAACACGCGCACACGCCGCTTGCCGACATCCAGCGCTGGGCGCGCGGGTCGGGCGGCGCGCTGTTCGACACGCTGGTCGTGTTCGAGAACTATCCGGTGGACGACACGGCGCGTGTTGCCGATCCGCGCGCGCTGGCGCTGAGCGACGTACGCAGCATCGAAGCGACCGATTTCGCACTGACGCTCGTGATCGAAAGCGGCGCCGAACTGACGATCGACTACGGCTACGACACCGCCCGCATCGACGCACGTCAGGTCGAGACCTGGCATCGCGCGTTCGCCTGCGCGCTCGACGCGCTGGCCCGTACGCCCGACGCGCTGCTCGGCACGCTGTCGATCGCCGACGATGCGACCCGCGACGCGCTGGCCCGCGCGCACGACACCGCACATGTCTGGCCGATCGAACGACGCCAGCCGCTACACCTGCAATTCGCCGACGCGGCACGGGCGACGCCCGACGCGATCGCGCTCGAATACGCGGACGCTCAAGGCCGCGTGCAGCGCGCGACCTATCGCGAACTCGACGCCGCCACGTCGCGCATCGCCGCCGCGCTGCGCCGGCGCGGCGTGCGGCCGGACACGCCGGTCGCGCTGTGCGTCGAGCGCTCGTTCGACATGGTGATGGCGCTCGTCGGCGTGCTGAAGGCCGGCGCCGCGTACCTGCCGGTCGATCCCGACTATCCGGCCGAGCGCATTGCGTACCTGCTGCGCGACGCGCGGCCGGCCGTCGCGATCACGCAGGCGCATCTGCGCGAGCAGGTCGAGGCCGCGCTGGGCGAGGGCGCCGATACGCGACTGCTGACGGTCGCCGACCTGCTGGCCGACGAGGCCGGCGATATCGGTGGCGAAACCGCCGCGGTCGACGACGCGCAGCTCGCGTACCTGATCTACACGTCCGGCTCGACCGGCAAGCCGAAGGGCGCCGGCAACACGCATGGCGCGCTCGCGAACCGGATCGCGTGGATGCAGCACGCATACCGGCTGACGCGCGACGACGTCGTGCTGCACAAGACGCCGTTCGGCTTCGACGTGTCGGTGTGGGAATTCGTGTGGCCGCTCGCGATCGGCGCGACGCTCGCGATCGCCGCGCCGGGCGACCACCGCGATCCGGCGCGTCTGGCCGCGGCGATCCACGCGCACGGCGTGACGGTGCTGCATTTCGTGCCGTCGATGCTCGCCGCGTTCGCCGCGCATCTCGACGATTTCTCGGCCGCCGCGCAATGCGACAGCGTGCGTCTGATCGTCGCGAGCGGGGAGGCGCTGGCGCCCGAACTCGTCGCGAAGATGGCGCGCCTGTTGCCGAACGCGACGCTCGTGAACCTGTACGGGCCGACCGAGGCCGCGATCGACGTGTCGCACTGGACCTGCGGCCCCGACGACGCGCAAGCGGTCGCGGTGCCGATCGGCCATCCGATCGCGAACCTGCAACTGCACGTGCTCGATGCCGCGTGGCAGCCGGTGCCGGCCGGCGCGACCGGCGAACTGTATCTCGCGGGCGCGGGCCTCGCGCGCGGCTATCTCGGCCGGCCGGCGCTGACCGCCGAGCGCTTCGTGCCCGATCCGTTCGTGCCGGGCGCGCGCATGTACCGCACCGGCGACCTCGCGCGCCGGCGCGCGGACGGCGCGCTCGACTACCTCGGCCGGGTCGACACGCAGGTGAAGCTGCGCGGCCAGCGGATCGAGCCGGGCGAGATCGAGGCGCTGCTGCGCGCGGCGCCGGGCGTGAACGATGCGGTCGTGATCGTGCGCGACGAGCAACTGATCGGCTATGTCGCGCGCGGCGACGCGGGCGCGCTCGACCGTGCGGCGCTGCTCGACGCGCTGCGCGCGCAACTGCCGGCGTACATGGTGCCGTCGCAGTTGATCGAGCTCGACGCATTGCCCGTCACGCCGAACGGCAAGTGCGACCGCCATGCGCTGCCGGCGCCGGTGCGCGAAGCGGCCGAAGCCGTCGAACTCGCGACCGATACCGAGCGCGCGCTCGCGGCGATTTGGCAGCGCGTGTTGCGCGTGGACGCGATCGGCCGCGACGGCGATTTCTTCCTGCTCGGCGGCCACTCGCTGCTCGCGACGCAGGCTCACGCGCAGGCGAACCTGCACTGGGGGCTCGCGCTGCCGCTGCGCACGCTGTTCGACACGCGCACGCTCGCGCGCTGCGCGCAAGCGATCGACGCGGCCTGCGCGGCGCGCGGCGAGACCGATGCGGCGAGCGCGATCGACGCGCTGCTCGGCGAACTGGAAACCCAATAAGGACGACGGATGACGAAGGTTCAACCCGACTGGCTCGCGCTCGCGACGCGTTTCGCGCAACTGCCCGACGCGCAGCGCGCGGTCTTCATCGACAAGCTCGGCGCGGCCGGCATCGATTTCCGCGTGCTGCCGATTCCGCCGCGCACGCCGCGCAGCGACCGCGTGCCGGCGTCGTTCGCGCAGACGCGGCTATGGCTGCATGCGCGGCTGATCGATGCGCCGGACGCGTACCACATCACCGAGCGCCTGGCGCTCACGGGCCCGCTCGACGGGCATGCGCTGCGTCTCGCGTGCGATGCGCTGATCGCGCGCCATGAGGCGCTGCGCACGACTTTCGACGAAGCGCAGGACGGCGTCGCGCAAACGATCCACGCGCCGCTGCGCTGCCCGTGGCGCGAAACCGATCTCGAAGCGCTGCCGGACGCGCAGCGCGTGCCGCGCGCCGAAGCCGTCGCGGCGGCCGACGAAGCCGAACCGTTCGACCTCGGTACCGCGCCGCTCGTGCGTGCGCACCTGGTGCGCTTCGACGCGACGCATCACTGGCTCGCGCTCACCGTGCATCACATCGTGTCGGACGGCTGGTCGTCGGGCGTGATGCTGGAAGAGCTCGCGGCGTTCTATCGCGCGTATGCGTCGGGCGAGCCGGTGCCGCTCGCGCCGCTGCCGATCCAGTACGCCGACTACGCGCTGTGGCAGCGCCGCTGGCTCGATGCCGGCGAGCGCGACCGCCAGCTCGCGTTCTGGCGCGAGCGGCTCGATCCGCAGCGCGGCGTGCTGACGCTGCCGGGCGCGGCCGCACGGCCGGCCCGCCGCAGTGCGCGCGGCGCGCGTCACGTGTTTTCGCTCGACGCGCGCATCGGTGCGCAGTTGCGCGCGTTCGCGGCCGCGTCGGGCGCGACGCCGTTCGCGGTGCTGCTCGCCGCGCTCGACGCGCTGCTGGCGCGTGCGACCGGCGACGCGCGGATCTGCGTCGGCGTGCCGGCCGCGAACCGCGAGCGCGCGGAAGTCGCCGGCCTGATCGGCTTCTTCGTCAATACGCTGGCAATCGACGTCGACGTGCCCGCGCACGGCGATTTCTCGTCGCTGGTCGCGCGTACGCAGCGCGCGCTCGTCGACGCGCAGATGCACCAGGACGTGCCGTTCGAGCAGGTGGTCGACGCGCTTGGCGTGCCGCGCAGCGCGAGTCACCATCCGCTGTTCCAGGTGATGGCCGCGTATGGCGAACGCCGCGCGCTGCCGCCGCTCGGCGCGGCGTCGGCCGCGTTGCTGCCGTCGGGCACGCCGTCCGCGAAATTCGACCTGACGCTATCCGTCGAAGCGACGCCGGACGGCACGTTCGACGCGGCCTTCATCTACGCGCTCGACCTGTTCGACGCGGACGCGATCGCACGGCTGGCCGCGCGCTTCGTCACGCTGCTGACCGATGCGCTCGCGCGCCCCGACATGCCGATCGGCGATCTCGACTGGCTGCCCGCCGACGAACGCGCGCAGCTTTTCGCATGGAACGCGCCGGCCGGCGCGACCGATGCCGAGCCTTTCGTGCCGGTGCACGTGCGCATCACCGCGCATGCGCACGCGC
Source organism: Burkholderia anthinoferrum (assembly GCF_002925705.1). Taxonomy (NCBI): domain Bacteria; kingdom Pseudomonadati; phylum Pseudomonadota; class Betaproteobacteria; order Burkholderiales; family Burkholderiaceae; genus Burkholderia; species Burkholderia anthinoferrum. Next base: position 186,548 of record NZ_LFZP01000032.1, on the reverse strand, counting down.
GGCCCGACGCACGCGGTGTCGCCGATATCGATCGCGCATTGACGCGCGGCGAAGTCGATGCGCGTGCCGCGCGCCTGGCGCGCCATCTGGTGGCGGCCGGCGTGCGGCCCGAGATGCGCGTGGGCGTCGCGCTGCAGCGCTCAGTCGATCTGCTCGTCGCGCTGATCGCGGTGCTGAAGTCGGGCGCCGCGTTCGTGCCGCTCGACCCGGCGCACCCGCGCGAGCGGCTCGCGCAGATCGTCGGCGATGCGAACATCGCGCACGTGCTGACCGACGCCGCGAGCGCCGCGTCGCTGCCCGAATTGCCGGAATTGCGCATCTGGCGCGCGGACGAAATCGATGCGCTCGACGAAGCCGCGCACGTCGCGCTGCCGGACGTGCTGCCCGGCCACGCGGCGTATGCAATCTACACGTCGGGCTCGACCGGCAAGCCGAAGGGCGTGATCGTCGACCATGCGTCGTTCGCGCGGCACTGCGCGGCGATCGCCGAGCGCTACGGCGCGGGCGAGCACGACGTGTTCCTGCTGTTCCAGTCGGTCAATTTCGACGGCGCGCACGAAGGCTGGTTTTCGCAATACATGTCGGGCGCCGCCGTGTCGGTGACGGCCGACGTGTTGTGGCCGCCCGCGCAGACCTGCGCGATGATGATCCGCGACGGCGTGACGATGACCTACGTGCCGCCGGGCTGCGCCGCCCAGCTTGCCGAATGGGCGCTCGCGCACGGCGCGCCGCCGACGCTGCGTTCGCTGACCGTCGGCGGCGAGGCGACGTCGCGCGAGGCGTTCGCGATGCTGCGCCGCGCGCTGCCGAACGTGCGCGTGGTCAACGGCTACGGCCCGACCGAAACGGTCATCACGCCGACGCTGTGGATGTTCCGTCCCGGCGACGATCTCGCGAAGCTCGGCGACGCCGCGTATCTGCCGATCGGCACGCTGGTCGGCGCGCGCACCGCGCACGTGCTCGACGCGCGACTGCATCCGCTGCCGGTCGGCGTGATCGGCGAACTGTATCTGGGCGGCGAGGGGATCGGCGTCGCACGCGGCTACCTCGACCGTCCGGCGCTGACGGCCGAGCGTTTCGTGCCCGATCCGTACGGCGCGCCGGGCGCGCGGCTGTACCGTACCGGCGACCTCGTGCGGCGCCGCGCGGACGGCGTGTTCGACTTCATCGGCCGCGTCGACCACCAGGTGAAGCTGCGCGGCCTGCGCATCGAACTCGGCGAAATCGAGGCGCAGCTCGCCGCGCACGACGCGGTGCGCGAAGCCTGTGCGGTCGTGCACGGGCAGGGCGCGCTCGCGCAGCTCGTCGCGTACGTCGAGCTGACCGCCGAGGCGCGGGCGGCCGCGCAGCCGGTCGAAGCCGCGGCGCTCGACGCGCATCTGCGCCGCACGCTGCCCGACTATATGGTGCCCGCGCAACTGATCGTGCTCGACGCGCTGCCGCGCAACGCGAACAGCAAGGTCGACCGTGCACGGCTGCCGGCGCCCGTGCGTGTCGAACGCGCGTACGAGGCGCCGCGCGACGGCGACGAAGCCGCGCTCGCGGCGATCTGGTGCGACGTGTTGAACCTGGAACGCGTCGGTCGCGGCGATCATTTCTTCGATCTCGGCGGCCATTCGCTCGCGGCCGTGCGCGTGGCGACGCGCGTGGCCGAACGGCTCGGCCGCGACGTGCCGGTGCGCGCGCTGTTCGAGGCGCCCGTGCTTGCCCAGTACGCGCTGCAGGTGGCCGACGCGCCGCGCGCCGCGCAGTCGGGCGCCACGGCGCCGGGTATCGCCGTGGCCAAACCGGACGCGCATGGCGTGTGGCCGCTGTCGCCCGCGCAGCTCGGCCTGTGGTTCCTGTGGCGCGCGCAGCCGGACAGCGCCGCATACAACATTCCGGTCGCGCTGCGCGTGCGCGGCCCGCTCGACGTCGATGCGCTGCGCGCGGCGTTCTCGGATGCGGCGGCCGTGCATCCGGCGCTGCGCGCGCGGCTCGTCGCCCGCGACGGCGCGCTGCCGGGTCAGCGGATCGACGCGGACGTGGCCGTCGCGCTGCCGGTGATCGACCTGTCGGCCCGAGCCGATGCGCTGGCCCGCGCGGCCGCGCTGACCGACGAGGATGCGCTCGCGCCGTTCGATCTCTTGGCCGACGCGCCGCTGTGGCGCGCTCGTGTGCTGCGGCTCGGTGCGAACGACCACGTGCTGTCGGTGACGATCCATCACATCGTGTCGGATGGCGAATCGATCGAGCTGTGGCTCGACGCGGTGCGTGCCCGCTATGTCGCCCGCGTGCAGGGCAGCGGCGCGCCGGCCGACCAAGCCGCCCGACCGGCCCTCCCGCTCGTGCTGCCCGCGCCGTGCCATCCGGCGCGCGTCGCGTACTGGCGCGACGCGCTCGCGGATCTGCCGTCGCGCGTGTTGCCGCAGCGCGCCGATGCGCCGGCCGTGCCGCAATGGCGCGCGGCCCGTATCGCGTTCGAATTCGACGCGCAACTGATTCGCGCGGCGCGCGACGCCGCATCGGCCTCGCACGCGACGCTGCCGATGCTGCTGCACGCGGCGCTCAACACCGCGCTGTTCCGTGCGACGGGCGCGGCCGACCAGCCGGTCGGCGTGCTCGCGTCGACGCGCGAGCTCACGGGCGACGCGGCCCGCGCCGCGCTCGGCCTGTTCATCAACTCGGTCGTCGTTCGTACGCGGATCGACCCGTCGGCGCGCCGCGCGGACGTGCTCGCGCAAGTGCGCGACACGGCGCTCGCCGCGTATGCGCATGCCGACGTGCCGTTCGCCGACGTCGTGGCCGCGCTGCGTGCGCCGCGCGCCGCGCAGGCCAATCCGCTGTTCCAGGTGATGTTCAACTATCTGCGCCCGACCGGCGCCGCCGCACGCGACTGGGCCGGCCTGTCGCTGGCCGGATTCAACGAGACGCGCCATCGCGTCGTGTTCACGCTGGAGCTGGACGTCGTCGAGCATCCGGACGGCCGCGTGAGCGCCGCGTTCTCATATGCGGACGAACTGCTCGCGCGCGATTTCGTCGACGCGCTCGTCGAGCTGTATCACGACGAGGTCGCGCGTTTCGCCGGCGCGTCGGAAGCGGCGCTCGGCGCACCCGAGGCGCGCGCAGCCGTGCACGGTGCGTTCGGCACCCACGCTCACGCGGCAGCGCCGGTCGATGCAACGCCGTCGCATGCCGCCGCCGCGCTCGCCGCGCTGTGGTCCGACACGTTCGCGACGGCCGCGCCCGAGCCCGATGCCGACCTGTTCGAAGCCGGCGCGACGTCGTTCGACGTCGTGCGCTTCGTCGACGCGGCCGGCCGCGCCGGTCACGCGCTGACGGTCGCCGACGTGTTCGCGGCGCCGACGCTCGCGGCGCTCGCCGCGCGGCTCGACGCGCGAGCGGAAACGGGACAGGAGGCGCGCCATGCTGGCTGAAGTGCGTCCGGACGGATTCACGATGCTCGATACCTACCGGCTCGCGTTCGCGGACGGCCTGTTCGCCGTGCGCGACGGCGCGGAGATCCGTGTCGCGCACGGCGACGGCATCGGCGCGCAGTTGCTGCGCGCGCAGCTCGGTGACGACGGCGCGCTGCGCCTCGTCGCGTACAACCATCGCGCGGCGCCGGCCGACCAGCGGCGGGCGCTGCTGGCCGCCCTGGCCGCGGTGTTTTCGGACAGCGCGCGCCACGCGGCGGTCCGGCTCGACCCGGCTGCCTGGCCGGCCGTCGCGCTCGATGCGTTGCGCGCGAGCGGCGTCCTCGCCGACGGCGGCCGCTGCCTGCGCGACGGCTGGGCGCAACAGGCCGACCTGTGGCGCGTCGGCCCGGCTCTGCCGTGCGCGACGCTGCCGACGATCACCGACGGCCGGCGTCATCCGCGCCGGCCGCCCGCACCGCGCGGCGACGTCTATGCGCGCGACCTGCCGGCGCTCGGCGTGCGCTTCACGCTGCGCGGCTGGCAGCCGGCCGAGGACGCCGAACGGCTCGCGCGCTGGTTCACGGAGCCGCGCGTGCGCGACGGCTGGCCGGGGGCCCAGCCTGACCAATGCGGTGCGCAAGGCCCGCAGGAAGCCGATCCGCACGTGACGCCGCTCGTCGGCTGTTTCGACGGCGAGCCGTTCGCGTATTTCGAGGCGTTCTGGCTGAAGGAGGACGCGCTCGCGCCGCACGTCGCGGCGCGCGACTACGACCGCGGGCTGCGGATGCTGGTCGGGGAGTCGCGCTGGCGCGGCGCGCACCGCGTGGCCGGCTGGCTGCCGTCCGTCGTGCATTACCTGTTTCTCGACGACCTGCGTACCGAAGCGGTCGGCTGTGCCGTTCCGGCCGGCCACACGCGGGTTGCCGACCATCTCGCGCGGCATGGCTTCGCGCGGCAGCGCCGTCTCGCGCTGGCCGACGCGCAGCCGCTGTGGATGCGCACGCTGCGCGAGACGTTCTTCTCCGGCCGTCACGTCTGACGGGCCGGATTCACCGACAAGGGAGCTGAGACATGCAGAGAGAAACCGTATTCGACCTGATCGGCGTCGGCTTCGGGCCGTCGAATCTGGCGCTGGCCGTGCGCCTCGCGGAGCGCGGCGGCGCGCACACGCTCGCCCATTGCTTCATCGAGCGCCAGCCGGAATTCGGCTGGCATCGCGGGATGCTGCTCGACGACTGCCGGATGCAGATTTCGTTTCTGAAGGATCTCGTGACGATGCGCGATCCGAAGAGCCGCTACACGTTCATCAACTATCTGTTCGAACGCGGCCGCCTGAACGAATTCATCAACCTGAAGAATTTCTACCCGACCCGCGTCGAATTCCACGATTACCTGAGCTGGGTCGCCGATGCGTTCGACGACCGCGTCCATTACAGCGAGACGGTGCTGGGGATCGAACCGGTGCGCGGCGACGGCGCGAAGATCGACGCGCTGCGCGTGCTGTCGCGCGACGCGGCCGGCCACGAGCGCCAGCGCGTCACGCGCGCGCTGTCGGTCGGCGTCGGCGGCACGCCGGCGATTCCGGATGCATTCGCCGCGCTCGGCCGCGACCGCGTGATCCATTCGTCGTCGTACCTGGCCGACATCGACCGGCTCGTCGCGTCGCCCGACGGCGAACGCCGCCGCGTCGCGGTGATCGGCGCGGGGCAGAGCGCGGCCGAGGTGTTCATCGACCTCGCGCGCCGCTTCCCGCACGTCGACGCGAGTCTCGTGATGCGCGCCGGCGCGTTGAAGCCGGCCGACGACAGCCCGTTCGTCAACGAAATTTTCAGCCCCGAATTCACCGACGTCGTCTATGCGCAGCCGCACGACGCGCGTCGTGCGCTGCTCGAGCGCTATCGCGACACGAACTACGCGGTGGTCGACCGGCCGCTGATCGAGCAGATCTACGAAATGCTGTACCTGCAGCGCATCGACGGCACGCCGCGCCATGCGCTGCTCGCGAACAGCGCGATCGAGGCCGCGGTGCGCGCCGCCGACGGCCGCATCGAGCTGACGCTGCGCGACCGGATGAGCGGCGCCACGCGCGTCGAGCGTTTCGATGCGCTCGTGCTCGCGACCGGCTATCGCCGCGACACGCATTCGGCGCTGCTCGAAGGGCTCGCGCCGCATCTGGGCGATGCGCTCACGCGCGGCGACGTGACGCGCGACTACCTGCTCGCGACGCCCGAGCACTTCGCGCCGCGCATCTACCTGCAAGGCTGCTGCGAAGACAGCCACGGCCTGTCCGACACGTTGCTGTCGGTACTGGCGCGCCGCGCGGACGAAATCTGCGCGTCGCTCGAAGACGGGATCGCGCTCGCCGAGGACGACGGCGCGGCCCGGGCAACGCAAGAAAAACGACCGAACAACGGGGTGAGCGCGGGCCGGATGGCTTTCGCTCTTTGACAAAGGCGCGGTCGGAGACCGCACGAAAAAGTGGAGCAGAAGAAGATGGAGTGGGCAACAGGCACGCGTTTGCGTGCGATCGCAGCCGCGGCAAGCGTGGCGTTCGGTACGGCGGCAGGGCACGCATACGCCCAGACGGCGCCGGCCGTGAACGCGGGCGCCGCGGCGTCGGCCAGCAGTGCGCAAAACGGCGCGACGGCGAATGAGTCGACCAGCGCGCAAAACGGCACGCTGCCGGCGATCACCGTCAACGCGGCCTCGGCAGGTGACGGCACGGTCGGGCTCGTCGCGAAGCGCAGCACGACCGGCACCAAGACCGACACGCCGCTCAACGAGATCCCGCAGACGATCAACGTCGTCACCGCGCAGCAGATCGAGATGACCGGCGCCACCGACGTGAACGCGGCGCTGCGCTACGTGCCGGGCTTCTCGTCGTACGGCTCGGACAACCGCTCCGACTGGTACGCGGCGCTGCGCGGCTTCACGCCGACCGCCTACGTGAACGGGCTGCAGGTGCCGAACACGATCAACCTCGCGAGCTGGCGCGTCGATCCGTACATGATCGACAGCATCAGCGTGCTGCGCGGGCCGACCTCGGTGCTGTACGGCGCGGGCGATCCGGGCGCGATCATCGACGTGCACACCAAGCTCGCCGACGGCGAGCGCGTGCGCGAAGCGGGCGTGCAGATCGGCAACTACGCGCGCAAGCAGTTCATGATCGACGTCGGCGACAAGCTCGATCCGGACGGCAAGTATGCGTACCGGTTCGTCGGCGTCGCGCGCGACGGCAACGCGCTGACGGGCCCGAACAACGACCAGCGCGTCGCGCTCGCGCCGTCGTTCCGCTGGCGCCCGGACGCGGATACGTCGCTGACGCTGTCCGCGACCTACCTGCAGGACTGGGGCGACATCTCGTCGAACTTCCTGCCCGCGCAGGGTACGGTGCTGCCGAATCCGAACGGGCAGCTCGACAAGGACGTCTACGGCGGCGACCCGAATTTCAACTACTACCGCAAGAAGCAGTGGTCGGTCGGCTACCAGTTCGAGCGCAACCTGACGCCGGCCTGGACGTTCCGCCAGAATACGCGGCTGATGCACCTGTCGCTCGACAACGGTTCGGTGTTCGGCAACGGCTTCGTCGACGGCAGCACGACCGACGTGTCGCGCTGGGCCGGCGTGTTCCAGATGAACTACAGCCGCTTCGACATCGACAACAACCTCGAGGGCCGTTTCGCCACGGGCCCGCTCCAGCACACGCTGCTGCTCGGCTTCCAGTACAACCGGCAGACCGCGACCGACAGCGAATGGCTGGCCGCCGCGCCGCCGCTGAACATCTACAACCCGGTGTACCAGCCCGTCACGACGGCGGTGTTCACGCCCGACGCGACGATCCGCACCAACACGTACACGACGCTGAACACGTTCGGCCTGTACGCGCAGGATCAGATCAAGTGGAACCGCTGGACGCTGACGCTCGGCGGCCGCGAGGACTGGGTCAACCTGCGGCAGGACGACCGCGCGGCCGGCACGTCGACGAAGGCCGATGTGACGGCATTCACGGGCCGCGTCGGCCTCACGTACCAGGGCGATTACGGGCTGTCGCCGTACGTCAGCTACGCGACGTCGTTCAATCCGCTGATCGGCGTGAACCTGGTCGGCGGCGGGCTGCCGCAGCCGACGCGCGGCAAGCAGATCGAAGCCGGCCTGCGCTGGCAGCCGCCCGGCAAGAACCTGATGCTGAACGCGGCGATCTACCAGATCAACCAGACCAACGTGCTCACGTCGGCGCTGCCGAGCCAGGACCCGACCGGCACGAAGTCGGTGCAGACGGGCGAGGTACGCTCGCGCGGGATCGAGCTGAGCGCGACCGGCAAGGTCACGCGCAACCTGTCGGTGATCGCGTCGTACGTCTATCAGGACGTGAAGAACGTGCAGGCCAACGACGTCTCGCTGAACAACTGGCCGGTCGATATCCCGCGGCCGCGCCAGATGGCGTCGCTGTGGACCGACTGGACGTGGCACACGGGGCCGCTCGCGGGCTTCGGCCTCGGCGGCGGCATTCGCTACCAGAGCGCGTCGGCCGGTGCGGCCGACAACTCGCTGACGGTATCGAGCGTCACGCTGTTCGACGCGGGCCTGCATTACGACATGCGTAACTGGCGCTTCGCCGTGAACGGGACGAACCTGTTCAACCGCCATTACATCAGCGGTTGCCAGTCGAACAACGTCTGCATTTTCGGGACCGACCGCACGGTTATCGCGACCGCGAAATACAACTGGTGACGTCGCGCGCCGCGGCTCGCCGGCCGGCCTTCGTGGCCGGCGCGGGCGGCCGCGGCGCCTTCGTCCGCTTTTCCACGACGCATCCATGCCGAAGAAAAATCTCGTCTACATCCAGTCGCTGCGCAACGGCGCGGCCGATCGTGCCGGCCAGCCGGTCGCTTATCGGGGCGGCACGCGCTACATGAAGGCGCCGCTCGAATTCCTCGTCGAGCGCCTGAACGATTCGCCGCTCGGCGAACGCTACACGCTCCAGGGCGTGATCGTCGACGACGACGAAGGCTCGCCCGCCGACCGCGCGAAAGTGGCCGACTACGGTTTCGCGCGCACCCCGGGCCGCCCGTGGATCCTGCCGGAAGGCCTGACGGTGCAGGGCAGACCGGTCGACGAACTGTTCTGCACGATTGCGTCGACGTACCGGCGGCTGCCGCGCGACGCGCGCGAGCGCGTGGCCGGCAAACAGGCGTTCGAGCGCCGCCTGCTCGAACGCCTGCTCGAACTCGAAGCGGACATCGTCGTGCTCGACGGGCTGCTCGTGATCCTCGACGAACTCGTGCGGCCGGGCGCGCGCTTTCACCGGCGCATCGCGAACATCCACCCGGGCATCACGGCCGACGATTCGCCGTACCAGCGGCGCGGCGCGTGGGCGACGCTCGACGCGCTGCACGGCGCGCGCGGCGAACGCGTCGACTGGGCCACGGGCGCCACGTCGGCGGTCGAACCCGTGACGATGACGGGTGCGTCGTTCCACTACGTCGACAACGGTATCGATTCCGGCGAGGTGATCTGCGACGTGCTCGACACGCCGATCGCGCCGGACGACACGATTCTCGAACTGCGCTGGAACAACTTCCAGCGCAGCCTGTTTCCGGCGCTCGAGCGCGGGCTGCACGTCCTCGCCGACCGCCACGACGCGGGAGCATTGTGATGCAAGACACGCTGACGAAACCGGCCGGCGCCGCCGACGCGGTCGAAGGTGAAGCGGCCGCCGCGCTCGACGGCGCCGCGCACGGGCAGGCGGGGGCCGTCGTCGAGCATGCGCTCGACGCATGGCGGCCCAACGACGCGCCCGACGCGCTGCTCGCGACGTTCGTCGCGCTGTTCAACACCGACACGCGGTACGACGCGGCGACGATCTCGGTGCCGCGCGGCGGCGCCGATGCGGCGGCCGTGGCGGCGTACGTCGCGCGTGCGGTGCGCGAGGGCGTGATCGACGGCGCGCAAGTCGCGGGCGACACGCTGCGGCTCACCGTGTCGCGCACGACGTTCTGGCAGAATCCGCGGCCGTGGCTGAAGGCGAGCGCGTCGGGCGGGATGCCGCTGCGCTACGCGATCACGAACGGCCATCGGCATCCGGTGCGGCCGCCGTCGCCCGCCGGCGAGATCTATGCGCGCCACATGCCGCAGGTCGGGATGACGTTCAGCCTGCGCACCGTCGACATCGATGCACACGCGGACCTGTTCAGCGGCTGGATGAACCTCGACCGTGTCGCGCATTTCTGGGACCAGCGCGGCACGCGCGACGAGCATGCGGCGTATCTCGCCGAACGGCTGGCCGACCCGCACATGCACCCGATGATCGGCTATTTCGACGACACGCCGTTCGGCTATTTCGAGTTCTACTGGGCGAAGGAGGACCGCCTCGCGCCGTTCTACGACGCGCACGACTACGATCGCGGGCTGCACCTGCTGATCGGCGATTCGCGTTTCCAGAGCGCGGGCAAGCTGCATGCGTGGTGGAGCGGGGTGCTGCACTACATGTTCGTCGACGAGCCGCGTACGCAGCGGCTCGTCGGCGAGCCGCGCGTGGATCACGTGCGGCATATCGCGTACATGCACCGGCTGGGGTTCTACACGCTGAAGGAATTCGATTTCCCGCACAAGCGCGCGGCGCTCACCGTGATCGAGCGCGATACGTTTTTTGACACTTTCCGGTTGCCTTGACGGGGCCGGGCACGCGGCGTCGCTGCGACGGTGCGCGCAGCCTTGCGATGCGCATGCATCGGCCGTCCGGTATATGGACCGCGCGGCCTGCGTCATGAAGAATGGGTCACTTCTCTCATCGACGACAGGCCGCCAGCATGAATCAGACATCCTCGACAACGTGGGACGCAACCGCGAGTTCGCCACCCGCCAAATTGACATATGCCGACATATGTCTAGAATGGGCGCATCGTACTTCCACGGAGTGGCTCATGCGCACCGTTTCCATTTTCAAGAACGCCCGTAACCAGGCAATCCGCATCCCGAAGGACATGGAGTTCGAGGGTGTCACGGAACTCGAGATCCGCCGCGAGGGCGATACGCTGCTGTTAAGGCCGGTACGTCCCACGTGGCTGTCGTTCGCGAACGAACCGCTGGCCGATGCCGATTTCCTTGCCGAACGCCCGGCCGTCATCGAGTCCGGTCGCTTCGATCTGTCCGGCGACGCCGACGCCCCGACGGAGTCCAACCGGTGACCACGCTCTACATGCTCGATACGAACATCTGTTCGTTCATCATGCGCGAGCGGCCACCCGTCGTGCTGTCGCGGTTGCAGTCGTGCGTCAACGCGCAGCACCGGATCGTCGTGTCGGCCGTTACCTACGCCGAGATGCGCTTCGGCGCGGTTGGCAAACGAGCGTCCCCGAAGCATGCGGAACTCGTGACGGCCTTCGTTTCCCGGCTGGATGGCGTGCTGTCGTGGGATTCCGCGGCGGTGGACGCCACGGCCGCGATTCGCGCGGCGCTCGCCGTACGCGGCACGCCGATCGGCGCAAACGATGCGTCGATCGCCGGGCATGCGATCGCGGCCGGTGCAGTGCTCGTCACGCACAACGGCCGCGAATTCGGCCGTGTCGCGGGGTTGTCGCTGGAGGATTGGGCGGCATGAATACGTCGGGCTGCAAGTGCGATGCCGTCGCCGCTGCTTGGCGCATCATGCGTGCGGCGCAGGCGAATCGACGAGAAACGCGCGGCGGAACGCGTCGAGATACCGTTCGGCGTCGTCGCTGAATTCGCCTGGCAGCAGCGCGAACGCGCGAGCGAGCAGATCCTGGCGGAGTGCCGCATAGGTTGCTTCGTCGGACAGCAATGCGCGGATGGCGTCGCGCGTTTGCGGCAGGGCGATGCGTTTCGCATCCCGCGCGAGCAACCCGGCTGCGGCAAGACCGGGCTGGAACGCATGTGTCTCGAGCAGATCGGCCGCCGCGTCCCAGATGCGCTCGCGATTCCCGGCGTCATGATAGTGGCGCAGCAGAAACAGCAGGTCGTACGCGTCGCTGTTCTGGCGCGCGCGCCGATCTTTCCACGCGAGCAGCTTGAGCAGCGCGAGGGCGGGCAAACGGGCGACCGGCACCACGGTCCGCGCGTCGATCGATACCGGCTGCGCCGTGTCGACCGCTTCCTGGAAGCCGAGCACGTTCAGGACGAATTCACCGGCCGGCGGCCACGCGATCTCGCCCGGCGGCGCTTCGAGCGGCCCGAACGGCACGAGATCGAGCTCGGTGCGAAAGCCCGGCATGCCGCTTTCGAACAGCAGTTTCTGCTGTTGTTTCGGTGCTCGCGTGAATCGCCCGGTCGCGACGAGCGCATCGACGAGCTGCGCGTGGAACGGCCAGCTCACCGCGCATACGGCAACGTCGACGTCCCGCGTCGCGCGCGCCGGCCGGATGCCGTGGACATGCCACATCAGAATGTCGCGCGCGGTTGCGCCGGCCACGACGAAGGCCGCGTCGAGTTGCGCGCAGGTCGTGCCGACCGCTCGCAGCAGCGCGACCGCCGCCGGTTCGAGCGGCCGGCTCGCCTCGACTTCAAGCGGGCGGGTGGGTGAGGTATCGGTCATGGATCCGTTCGGCGGCAGCAAGGTTGCGGCTGTCCCCGGACGAGACGAGATCCGCATAGATCAGGAGCGGCGGCACGAGCGGCACATCCTGCTCGCCCCAGTCGAGCGCCGGCGAGCGCGGCCAGAACGCTTCGAGCAGCTCGACGTCGCCGTGCTCGTCCGGGCGCAGGCGCGCCTGCAGCAGCAGGCGGTTCGGCACGGCGCCGTGCGTATAGACGGTGATCGCCGCCGGCTTCAGGTCGTGCGTCAGCAGATCCGCCGCCGCTTCGCCGCCGAGCCGCGCATCGAAGGCGGCGAAATCGAAGCCGCGCCACCAGTCGGGTGCGATCGCGGCAAACCGCCGGGCCGGCAGTTTCGGGCGCAGGCGGCTCGGGTACAGCGCGACCCATTCCTGCAGGAAGCGCGGCCAGTCCGGCATCAGCCTTTCGCCGTTGCGCCGCTGCGCGACGAGGCCGCGCGCGATCAAGTCGTCCATCGCGAGATTGACCGTGCCGAGCGCGACGCCCGACGCGGCGGCGATCGCCCGGTACGGCTGTGCGACGAGGCCCGGCTGCGTCGCGAGCGCGAACATCACGGCGAGCCCCTTCGGCGTGGTCGCGCGCGACGCCTGACGGCGCGGCGTACGCGCAGGTTTCGGTCGGCCGGCGATCATCAGGGTGGCCTCCGGCTGGATCAGGCTCGCATTGCCGGCGGTATCGAGAAACGGGATGTCGTGCTCGGTCAGGCGGGCGGCCAGTTCGGCAGAAAAATAAGGTGCGACCAGCATCAGCGGCCGCTCGCTCGGCACCGGTGGGCCGCCGCGGCGACGCAGCGCCGCGAGCGCTGCTTGCAGCGATTCGACGCCGACGCTCACGGCTGCCGGCATCTCGAAGGTCTGCCCGGCGATGTCGAAGCGAATCATGGCGTCGGCGCGCGCCTGGTACGCCTGCGGCACGCGCACGGGCCGCGCGGCGAAGCGCCGGGTCGCGCGTCCGAACGCGGCACAAGCCTCGTCGAGCACATGCTGTTCCGAGATGGGGAGGGGGACGTTCGCGGGCATCACGGAGAATCGCTTGTTCACTGTTTTGTCAGCGTACACAAAAAATGTACAACCGTCAAAAAATGAACAAATCATTTCAACCCGTTGATGTAAAGAGATTATTCCGGGATGTTGGGCGACTGCCAACGATAACCTCCGTGTGAAAATCGAGCCGGAACACCCCGTGTCGGGCATGCCTGTCGCTAGCGGCAGTCGTTCGTATGGGATAGCCCATACGGGCGGCCGCGCTTTGCCCCGCGTCCTGCGATCGACCGACAATCAACGGTTGCCACCGCGACGACTTTCTGTCTGTCCGGTTGCTGCTCAACGAACTATCCTTGCCTGCACGTTCCCCACTGGACAACAGGAGACGACACCGTGACGCACAGCGTGATCCCCGCAGGCCTTGCCGACGAAATGATCGAGATCCGGCATCGCATCCACGCCCACCCCGAACTGGGTTTCGAGGAATTCGCGACGAGCGATCTCGTCGCGGAGCAACTTCAATCATGGGGCTACACCGTGCATCGCGGGCTCGGCGGCACTGGCGTCGTCGCGCAGTTGAAAGTGGGCGACGGCCAGCAGCGCCTCGGGCTGCGCGCCGACATGGACGCGCTGCCGATCCACGAAACGACGGGCCTGCCGTACCAGAGCACGATCGCGGGCAAGATGCACGCGTGCGGCCACGACGGCCACACGGCGATGTTGCTCGCGGCCGCGAAGCACCTCGCGCGCGAACGCCGCTTCTCGGGCACGCTGAATCTGATTTTCCAGCCGGCCGAGGAAGGGCTCGGCGGCGCGAAGAAGATGCTCGACGACGGGCTGTTCGAGCAATTTCCCTGTGACGCGATCTTCGCGATGCACAACATGCCGGGCTTCCCGACCGGCACGTTCGGTTTCCTGCCGGGGCCGTTCATGGCGTCGTCGGATACGGTCGTCATCGACGTGCAGGGCCGCGGCGGACACGGCGCGGTGCCGCACCGGGCGATCGATCCCGTCGTCGTGTGCGCGCAGATCGTGCTGGCGCTGCAGACGATCGTGTCGCGCAATGTGTCGCCACTCGACATGGCGATCGTCACGGTCGGCGCGATCCATGCGGGCGACGCGCCGAACGTGATTCCCGATCGCGCGCAGATGCGCCTGTCGGTGCGTGCGCTGAAGCCCGACGTGCGCGACCTGCTGGAGACGCGCATCAAGGAGGTCGTGCATGCGCAGGCAGCCGTGTTCGGCGCGACCGCGACGATCGACTACCAGCGCCGCTACCCCGTGCTCGTCAACGATATGGAGATGACGGCGTTCGCGCGCGGCGTCGCGCGTGAATGGGTCGGCGAAGCCAATCTGATCGACGGAATGGTGCCGCTCACCGGCAGCGAGGATTTCGCGTTCCTGCTCGAGAAGCGGCCGGGCTGCTACCTGATCATCGGCAACGGCGACGGGGAGGGCGGCTGCATGGTGCACAACCCCGGCTATGACTTCAACGACGCGGCGTTGCCGACCGGTGCGTCGTACTGGGTGAAGTTGGCCGAGGCGTTTCTGGTGTGACGGACGAGGCTAGACAGCGTGGGTCTCCTGAGCAGGCAGAGCACCATCACCGTGATCTGAGCGGCACCATCGAAGCGCTGCGCGCGGCAAAAAAACGGGGCGAACTTGCGTCGTTCGCGACGGGTATTTTCGCTACCCCGCTCGATCTCACGTTGTGTTTTACCGTGAAACGGATGACGCGATCGATGTGATTCGGCTCCTGCATCAGCGAATGGACATCGAACGGCATCCGTAGCCGCGCCCGTCGAATGCCGTAGTCGCTACAAAGCGACGCTCAAAGCCGACAGGATGCCGCCTCGATGCAGGCGCGGCATTGATCCGTTCAGAGCACGTCCCCGCTGAACAACGCCACGACCGCATCCGGATTCGACGGCCAGTACATGTGCATGTACGTCGCGACGATGGCGCCGCTGCGATAGACGGCTTCGCCGCCGCCCGGCGTGCCGTCGGGGCGCGTGGCGTTCGCAATCGGCACCAGCGGCGTCGCGAGCCGCGAGTAGTGAAACGTATGCCCGCGCATCGGCCCCATGCGCGTATCGAGCTGCTGCATGCCGAGCGCCGCGAACCGGCGTTGCATCGTCGCCTGCCCCGGCAGCACGCCGAGCATCGGCGTCGTCGACCCATCCACATCGGTCAGCGATTCGCACAGATACACCATCCCCCCGCATTCCGCGACGATCGGCCGGCCGGCGGCCGCATGCGCGCGAATCGTCCGTGCGGTCGCGGCATTCCCGGCAAGCGTCGCCGCATGCAGTTCCGGATAGCCGCCCGGCAAAAACAGCGCGTCGCAATCGTCGGGCACGGGTTCGTCGGCGAGCGGCGAGAAGAATCGCAGCTCGGCACCGAGTGCGTCGAGCAACGCGAGATTCGCCGGATAGATGAACGAAAACGCCGCATCGCGCGCCACCGCGATCCGCTTGCCGGCCAGCGCACGCGGCAGCGGCGCGGCCACGTCCGGTTCCGCGAATGTGACGGCAGGCGGCAACTCGGCGAGCGCGGTTTGCGCGAGCACGTCGGCCGCGCGGTCGAGCCGCGCATCGAGATCGTCGATATCGGCCGGCTGATGCAGGCCGAGATGCCGCTCCGGCAGCGCGATGCCCGCGTCGGCCGGCACGTATCCGAGCCAGCGCAGGTCGCCGGGCAACGCTTGTTGCAGCAACTCCGCATGCCGCGCCGAGCCGACGCGGTTGGCCAGCACGCCGTGAAACGGCAACCCCGGCCGGAACCGCGCGAGCCCGAAGGCGATCGCCGCGAACGTCTGCGCCATCGCCTTCGCCGAAATCACCGCGACGACCGGCACGCCGAACGCGGCCGCGAGATCGGCGCTGCTCGGCGTGCCGTCGAACAAGCCCATCACGCCTTCGATCAGGATCAGGTCCGCGTCGCGCGCGGCTTCGGCGAGCAGCGCGCGGCAGCCGGCCTCGCCGACCATGCCGAGATCGAGCGCATGCACGCTCGCGCCGCTCGCGCGTTCGAGCAGCATCGGATCGAGAAAATCGGGCCCGGTCTTGAACACGCGCACGCGGCGGCCGAGCCGGCGGTGCAGCCGCGCGAGGGCGGCCGTCACCGACGTCTTGCCCTGGCCCGACGCGGGCGCGCTGACGAACAGCGCGGGGCAGGCCGGCATGCTCAGAACTCCACGCCGCGCTGCGCCTTCACGCCTTGCTCCTTGTACGGATGCTTGACGAGTCGCATTTCGGTGACGAGATCGGCCGCATCGATCAGCGCATCGGGCGCGTGCCGCCCGGTGACGACGACGTGCACCGACTCCGGTCGAGCCGTGAGCGTCGCGAGCACTTCGTCGAGCGGCAGGTATTCGTACTTCAGCACGGTGTTCAGCTCGTCGAGGATCACCATCCGGTAGTCGCCGCTTTCGATCATCCGGCGCGCCTCGTCCCAGCCTTTGCGCGCGGTCGCGATGTCGGCGTCGCGGTTTTGCGTGTTCCACGTATAGCCGTCGCCCATCGTCACGAAATCGCATTGCGCGACCGCACCGAGGAAGTCGCGCTCGGACGTGTGCAGCGCCCCCTTGATGAACTGCACGACGCCGAGCCGCATGCCGTGGCCGAGCACGCGCACGGCCATCCCGAACGCGGCCGTGCTCTTGCCCTTGCCGTTGCCGGTGTGGACGATCAGCAGGCCTTTCTCCTGCGTGGCGGCGGCCTGCTTCTTCTCGTGGCCGGCGCGGCGGCGTTCGGCCATCCGCTGATGGGATTCGGAATCGGTCTTCATCGGGAATCGTCCTGTCGAAAGCGAAACAATGGGTTCAAAGCGGGCCGGCGAGCGCGACCGTCACGCCGTCCCGGATGGATTTGGGGCCGAGCAGCCGGCCATGCGGCGCCGCGAGCCGCGCGCACGGCTCGGCCACGCCCGCGACGCCGAAGCGCGCCAGCACTGCGTCGGAAGGACCGCTCGCGGCCAGTTCCGGACGGCTCGCGAGTTGCGCCGCATCGAACGCGACGAGCGGCCAGCCACGGCGCGCGCACAGCGTGCGCAGCGCACGGGCGCGCGCCTTGTCGGCGAGCGTCGCGACGAGCGCCGGTTCGGCGCCCGGATGGCGCGCGAGCGCGGCGCGGATCGCGGCATCGAGTTGCGCGGGCGTGACACCTGCGCGGAAGCCGACGCCGAGCGCGACGCGCATCATGCGCGGCCGCCGAACGCCGCACGCACCGCCGGATCGTCGGCGAGCGCGGCTACACGGCCGATCACGACGATCGCCGGCGAACCGATGCCGGTTTCGCCGATGCGCGCGACGAGCGTATCGAGCGTCGCGAGTACGTGGCGCTGTTCGGCGCGCGTGGCGTTCTCGATCGCCGCGCACGGCGTGTCGCCGGGCAGGCCGCCGTCGCGCAGCGCCGCGGCGATCGCGTCGAGCCGGCGGATGCCCATGTAGATCACGATCGTCATGCGGGTGGCCGCGAGCGCGCGCCAGTCGGGCTCGTCGGCGCCCGCGCCGTGGCCCGTGACGAAGATCACGCCTTGCGCGTCGCCGCGGTGCGTGACCGGGATGCCGAGCGCGGCCGGCGCGGCGATGCCGGCCGTGATGCCGTTGACGACTTCCACCGGAAAACCTGCCGCGCCGAGCGCGATCAGTTCCTCGCCACCGCGGCCGAACACGAACGGATCGCCGCCCTTGAGCCGTGCGACGCTGCGGCCCGCGCGCAGGTGCGCGAGCATCGCGGCGACGATCGTCTCCTGCGGCGTCGACGCATGGCCGCCACGCTTGCCGACGTGCTCGATCGACGCATCGGCGCGCGCATGGCGCAACACGTCGGGGTTCACGAGATCGTCGACGAGCAGCACGTCGGCCGCGCCGATCACGCGTACGGCCCTGAGCGTGAGCAGGTCGGCGTCACCGGGGCCGGCGCCGACGAGCCAGGCGCGGCTCATCGCGCGCGGCACGGCGCGCACCGTGTCGAAACAGTGGAACAGGGCAGGCGGGCGGCGCATCGGCGGCCGGCGGGCAGGCAGTGCATGGCGGATCGGGGCGAAACCCGCGCGAACGCGGGTGGAATGCGCACCCGATCCGTTCCCCGCGGATCGGGCGTTCGGCGAGCAGTGCGCTCGCCCCTTGCGTCGGCCGGTATCCGGGCTGGCCGCTTGCCAGGCCGCAGCCTTCCCGCCCGGCTGAAGGGCAGTGGCATCGCGGGCGGCCTGGGCGCACGCGCGGCTGAGCGCGTTGCGCGGGCGGCGTACCGTTGCGGGGACAGCACAGGCCGGGCGGATCTTCGCCTCCTGTTTCCCGTTTAACTGCATGCACGGAATGCGCATGCGAGCACCGAACGCGGCGCATACGATAGCACACGCGTGCGCCGCGCGAGCGGCCCCGGCGCGCCCGCGGCGCGGGGCGGCGGCACCATGCACGCGGTCAGAACTTGTACGTCGCCGTCAGCGTGAACGTGCGTGGCGCGCCGGGCATGATCTGCGCGACGCTCGTCGCATTCGCGTAGTAGTCGCGATCGGTCAGGTTGACGGCCGCCAGCGTCACCTCCAGGTCGCGCGTGCGATATCCGGCCTTGCCGTCCCAGCGCACGTAGGCGGGCAGTTCGAGCAGGTTGTCGCGATCGGCGTAGCGCGCACCTTCGTACACGAGCCCGAGTTCGGCGAAAAACCCGCGCAGCGGCGCATGACCGACGAACAGGCTGCCGTTCGACGCCGACACGCCCGCCGACCGCTTGCCCGCGTACTTCGGTTCGGCGTCGACCACCCGCGCGTGTTGCCAGCCGATGCCGCCGCGGACGAACCAGTCGCCCGTGAGCCGGCCGGCGACGCCCAGTTCCATACCGCGATTGCGCTCGAGGCCGGTGAGATCGAAGAATCCCGGCCGAACCGGGTCGGCGACGCGGCGGTTGTACAGATCGAGCTGAAACAGCGCGAGCGTCGTGCTCAGCGCGCCGTCGCGCCAGTCGCTTTTCACGCCGATCTCGTATTGACGCGTGTATTGCGGGCCGAGATCGTTGGCGTTGCCGCGCGCGCCGGGCGTGATGCCGATCAGGTCGCCGCCGACCGGCGCGAAGTTCTTGCTGTACGACGCATACAGGCTGTGCGCGCTCACCGGCGACCACACGACGCCGAGCCGCGGGCTCCACGCCGTCGTCGTGCGCCGTGCATGCAGATCGTTCAGCGCGTTGGTCGAATCGACGTCGAAGCGTTCTCCCCGCACGCCACCGAGGAGCTTCCATGCTCGCCCGAAGTCGATGCGATCCTGCGCGAAGATCGCGTAATCGCTGACACGGTGGCGATTCATCGCATACGGACGCGGCGTCGAGCCGGCCAGGGCGAGACGATCCGGTCCGGTGATCGGGACCGGCGCCGCGTCGGCCTGCCAGAGCGTCGGGGCGCGTTTCTGCCAGCCGTATTCGATGCCGAACAGCAGGTGATGCACGCCCGGGCCGGTCGCGACCTTGCCGCCCAGTTCGACGCCGGTCTGCACGTTCAGATGCGTCATGTCCTGAAGGTAGCGCGCCCGTTGCACGCGCCGGTAGTCGCGCGGCTTCGTGACGTAGCTTTGCGTGACGTAGGTGTTGTCGAAAGTGCTGCGCAGATCCAGCACGCCCAGCGTATGGCGCAGTTCCCAGCCGCCATCGAACGCGTGCGTGAAGACCGAGCGCCAGTTCATGTTTTCGTCGCGGATGGTGTCGCGGCCCGCCGCGCCGAAGAAGGTCGCGCGCGGCGCGGACGGCAGCGCGTACGCGAGCGGCTTGCCGGCTGCATCGACCGCGGCGACCGACGCCGGCATGCCGCGATCGGGCACGCGCCGGTACGTGTCGTATTCGAACTGCAGCAGCCAGCTTCGCCGCGCGTCCTGCCATTTGATCGACGGCGCGACGTACTGGCGCGTGCCGTCGACGTGGTCGCGGAAGCTGCCCGCGTGTTCGCGTCCGGCATTGAGCCGCACGCTCCATGCGCCCGACAGCATCCGGTTGAGATCGACCGACGCGCCGAGTCGTCCATAACTGCCGGTCGCCGCCGACACATGTCCGAAGTTTTCCGGCAGCGGCTGCTTGGTGATCCGGTTGATGACGCCGCCGCCGCTGCCGCGCCCGTACAGCGCCGCCGCCGGCCCCTTCAGCACTTCGACGCGTTCGATGTTGCCGAGACTGCGCACGTATTGCGCGTCGTCGCGCATGCCGTCGAGCAGCAGGTCGCCCGCGGCGGAAAAGCCGCGAATGCGGAACGAATCGAAGCGCGTGTCCGACGTATTGGACACACCCGGCACGCCGGCCAGCGCGTCGGCCAGCGTGCGGCCGCCATAGGACAGCGTTTCCTCGACCGGCACGCTGTCGATCGTTTGCGGGACGTCGCGCGGATCGGTCGCGGTGCGCGTCGCCGTACTCACGCTTTCGGCGCGCGGATCGTTCGGATGACGGCGGCTGCGCACCTCGAGCGCGGGCAGTTCGTCGTCGAACTCGGCCGCCGGGGCAGGAAAGGAGGCAACGCCGGCGATCGAGCACAGCGACAGGGCGAGCACAGGAAAGCGCCGCCCGGATATCTGTCGTTTCGACATGAAAATTTAAGGATGACTGAGTGATTGCCTCACATTGCCGTTGCGCGGTGGTTGCGTTGTTATCGGGTGAAGTTTATCTCGCTTAGTTGAAAACGACAATCATTCGCGTTCGCTGCGCACCGCTCGCCTTGACGCTCCCGGCCCCGCCGCCTACACTCGCACGCGTTTTGGTGCTCGCGCGCGCCGCTCCGGCGCACGCAGTTAAACGGGAAACAGGGAGCCTGCCTGCACCGCAGTCGAGCCAACCTGTGCTGCCCCCGCAACGGTAAGCGAACGCGTCGCGCGCAAGCGCCACGCAGCGCCGCTTCGCCGCATGCCCTGCGCATGCGGACGACCGCCACTGGATGCCGCGCATCCGGGAAGGCGAAGCGGCGTGTTCGTCAGCCCGGATACCGGCCTAAACATTGGGGTTCAGCGCCGCGGGGAGGCGGCGCATCGTCCACGGCCGCAGCAGGTCCGACGCCCGGTGTTTCCCGCTGTCACCTCCGATCCGCCGGCGCGCGAACGCGCCCGGCCGGCACGGCGAACGGCGCGACGCGGGCGGGGCAGGCAGCAGCCGTGTTGGCATTCACGATGTCGACCGTTCGCAAGGAAGCACCATGCCCGATTCGTTGTTCCGCCCGTCCCGCGGCTGTCCGGCCGGACTGCGCGGCGACCTTCGCGCGTACCGTCCCGTGAATGGCCGCGCCGCCACCGACGCGACGAGCCCGTCCTGATTCCCTCTTCGACACCGGACCTACCATGACCCTACGCAAGCTGCCCGTCACGATCGTCACGGGCTTTCTCGGCAGCGGCAAGACGACGCTGATGCGCCACATCCTGCAGCACGCCGAAGGCCGCCGCATCGCGGTGATCGTCAACGAATTCGGCGAACTCGGCATCGACGGCGAAATCCTCAAGGGCTGCGGCATCGGCTGCGACGAGGCCGACGGCGCGCAGGGCGAAGCAGCGGGCCAGCTGTACGAACTCGCGAACGGCTGCCTGTGCTGCACCGTGCAGGAAGAGTTCTATCCGGTGATGGAAGCGCTCGTCGAGCGCCGCGCGGACATCGATCACGTGCTGATCGAGACGTCGGGCCTCGCGCTGCCGAAGCCGCTCGTGCAGGCGTTCAACTGGCCGACGATCCGCAACAGCTTCACGGTCGACGCGGTCGTG
Source organism: Burkholderia anthinoferrum (assembly GCF_002925705.1). NCBI lineage: Bacteria > Pseudomonadati > Pseudomonadota > Betaproteobacteria > Burkholderiales > Burkholderiaceae > Burkholderia > Burkholderia anthinoferrum. Next base: position 164,877 of record NZ_LFZP01000032.1, on the reverse strand, counting down.
ACCGTCGTCGACGGGCCGGCCGCCGCGAGCGGCCAGTTCGCGGAAAACCCGCAGGCCGTCGACGCGCAGCGCCGCGCCGATCCGAACCTCGACCACGAATCGCCGCTGCACGAACTCTTTGCCGATCAACTGTCGTCCGCCGATCTCGTGATCGTGAACAAGGCCGACCTCGTCGGCGACGCCGAATTCGCGCGGATCGAAACCGCGATCCGCGAAGAAATTCCGCCGCAGGTGAAGATCGTGCGTGCGACGCGCGGCGAGCTCGATCTCGCGATGCTGCTCGGCCTCGAATCGGCGTCGGAGGAAACGATCCACCTGCGTCACGACCATCACGGCTCGGCCGACGACGGCGATCACGATCACCATCACGACGATTTCGATTCGGTCGTGGTGTCGGGCGACGCCGGCACGCGCGAAGCGACGATCGCCGCGCTGCAGCGTGTGGTCGAAGCGCACACGATCTATCGCGCGAAAGGCTTCGCCGCGCTGCCCGGCGCGCCGATGCGGCTCGTGATCCAGGGCGTCGGGCGCCGTTTCGACAGCTATTTCGACCGCCGCTGGCAGGACGGCGAAACGCGTGCGAGCCGCTTCGTGCTGATCGGCGAGGATCTCGACGCGGCCGAGCTGCAACGCGCGTTCGACGCCGCGTGCGCGGCCGAGCCGCAACAGGCGTAACGCACGATGCATCTGCTGCGCACCACGCCGGGCGGCTTCGTCGACGATACGCAGGGCGTCGTCCGGATCGACCAGCAGCCGGCCGACATCGTGATCCTGAGTTCGGCCGACACGACGCTGTCGCTGCTCGCGAGCGTCGTGCCGCACTTGCCCGAAGGATTTCCGAGCGTGCGGCTCGCGAACGTCACGTTCCTGCGGCAGCCGGCGTCGGTCGATTTCTACGTCGACGACGTGCTGCGTCACGCGAAGACGGTCGTGATCGATCATCTCGGCGGCGAAGCATACTGGCCGTACGGGATCGAGCAGGCCGTGTCGCTCGCGTCGAAGCGCGGGCAGCAACTCGCGATGTTCTCGGGCGACCTGCAGGAGGACCCGAACCTCGTCGCGAAGAGCACGGTCAGGCCCGACCTGTGCCGGCTGTGGTGGCGCTATCTGCGCGAGGGCGGCGTGCACAACGCCGACGCGCTGCTGCGCAGCATCGCGTTTCACACGCTCGGGTTCGGCGACGAGCCCGAACCGCCGCGCCCGCTGCCGGCCGCCGCGCTGTATCACCCGGCGCGCGACCCGGCGAGCGTCGACGACTGGCGCGCGCGCTGGACGCCGGGCGCACCCGTGGTCGCGATCCTGTTCTATCGCGCGCACTGGCAGGCCGCGAACACGGCCGTGTTCGACGCGCTGGCCGATGCGCTCGTGCACGAACGGCTCAATCCGCTGCCGATCGCCGTCACGTCGCTGAAGGACGCGGTGAGCCGCGAGGTCATCACGCAGCTGTGCGACACGCATGGCGTCGCGCTCGTGCTGAATACCACCGCGTTCGCGGCCGGCGCGATCGACAGCCCCGAACACGACGTGCTCGCGGGCGACGCGCCGGTGCTGCAGGTGATCCTGTCCGGCGGCAATCGCGACGCGTGGCTCGCCGACAGCCAGGGCCTGCACGCCCGCGACATCGCGATGCACATCGCGCTGCCCGAGGTCGACGGGCGCATCGTCACGCGCGCTGTGAGCTTCAAGGGGCTCGCGTATCGTTGCCCGCATACCGAGGTCGACGTCGTGCGCTACCAGCCGGATGCCGAGCGGATCGCGTTCGTCGCGGCGCTCGCGCGCGGCTGGTGCCGGCTGCGCACGCTGGATAACGCCGACAAGCGCATCGCGCTGATTCTCGCGAACTATCCGCAAAGCGAAGGGCGGATCGGCAACGGCGTCGGGCTCGACACGCCGGCCTCCGCGCTGCGCGTGCTCGCGGCGCTGCGCGACGCGGGCTATACCGTGGCCGACCTGCCGCCCGACGGCGACGCGCTGATTGCGCGGCTCACCGAGGGCGTCACCAACGATCCCGCCGTGCGTACGCTGCGTCCCGCATTTCAGAGTTACGCGCTGGCCGACTACGTCGCGCGGTTCGCGCGGCTGCCGGCCGCCGTGCGCGATGCGCTGAACGAACGGTGGGGGCCGCCCGAAGCCGATCCGACGCTGCGGCAACAGCGTTTCACGATCGCCGGCTGGCGCGCGGGCAACGTGTTCGTCGGCATCCAGCCGTCGCGCTCGCGCGACGAGAACGACTACGCGAGCTACCACGATGCCGACCTCGTGCCGCCGCACGCGTATCTCGCGTTCTATTTCTGGCTGCGCGATGCGTATCGCGTCGACGCCGTCATCCATCTCGGCAAGCACGGCAATCTCGAATGGCTGCCGGGCAAGAGCGTCGCGCTGTCCGACGCGTGCTGGCCCGACCTGACGCTCGGGCCGCTGCCGCACCTGTATCCGTTCATCGTCAACGATCCGGGCGAGGGCAGCCAGGCGAAGCGCCGCGCGCAGGCCGTGATCGTCGATCACCTGATGCCGCCGCTCACGCGCGCGGAAAACTACGGGCCGCTGCAGGATCTCGAACGGCAGGTCGACGAATACTACGAAGCGCTGATGGTCGATGCGCGGCGCGCGAAGCTGCTGCGCAAGACGATCCTCGCGACGATCGCCGAGCATCGTCTGCACGACGAGCTGAGCGTGTCGCCGCCGCGCGATGCGGGCGACGAGGATGCGCTGCTCACGCGGGTCGACGCGTGGCTGTGCGAATTGAAGGAAGCGCAGATTCGCGACGGGCTGCACGTGTTCGGCGCGTCGCCGGTCGAGCGCCAGCGGCGCGACACGCTGCTCGCGCTCGCACGTTTTCCGGTCGGCGACGGCAAGGGCGAACGGGCCGGGCTGATCGGCGCGCTCGCGCGCGATCTTGCGCTCGGCGACGCGTTCGATCCGCTCGCGGCCGACTGGGCCGCGCCGTGGACGGGGCCGCGGCCGGCCATCCTGCAAACGCTCGACGCGTCGCCGTGGCGGCATGCGGGCGATACGCGCGAGCGGCTCGAACGGCTCGCGCAGCACTGGCTGGCCACTGTGTGCGGAACCGCTTCGGAGAATTCCGGTATCGACGTGCCGCCGCCCGGCGAATGGCCGCATACGCTCGCGGTGATCGAGCGCGTGCGGTCGACGCTGTTGCCCGCACTCGACGCGTGCGGCCGCGAGGAAATGCGTCAACTGCTGCGCGGGCTCGACGGGCGCTTCGTGCCGCCGGGGCCGAGCGGCTCGCCGTCGCGCGGCCGCCCCGACGTGCTGCCCACGGGCCGCAACTTCTACTCGGTCGATACGCGCGCGGTGCCGACGCAAGCCGCGTGGTCGCTCGGGCTGAAATCCGCGCAGCAACTGATCGAACGCCATCTGCAGGATCACGGCGACTATCCGCGCGCGATCGGGCTGTCGGTGTGGGGGACGGCCACGATGCGCACCGGCGGCGACGACATCGCGCAGGCGTTCGCGCTGATCGGCGTGCGGCCGAAATGGGCGCACGGCAGCCACCGCGTGACCGACTTCGAGATCCTGCCGATCGAGATCTTCGATCGGCCGCGCATCGACGTGACGCTGCGCGTGTCGGGCTTCTTCCGCGACGCGTTTCCGAACCTGATGCATCTGTTCGACGCGGCCGTGCAGGCGGTTGCCGCGCTCGACGAGCCGGAGGAGTTGAACCCGATCCGCGCGCGCATCGAGCGCGAACGCGAGAAGTGGGTCGCGCAGGGCGTGGCGCCCGACGACGCGCGGCGCCGCGCCGGCTGGCGCGTGTTCGGCGCGCGGCCGGGCAGTTACGGCGCGGGCCTGCAGGACCTGATCGACCAGCGCCGCTGGCAGACCGACGCCGATCTCGCCGATGCCTACCGTCAATGGGGCGGCCACGCGTACGCGCAGAACAGCGCGGGCGACGCGGCGGCCGACGTGTTCGGCGAGCGGCTCGCGACGATCGACGTCGTCGTGCAGAACCAGGACAGCCGCGAGCACGACATCCTCGATTCGAACGACTACTACCAGTTCCAGGGCGGGATGACGGCGGCCGTGCGCCATCTGTCGGGGCAGCAGCCGAGCATCTATCACGGCGACCATGCGAACCCGGTCGCGCCGAAGATGCGCACGCTGCGCGAGGAAATCGCGCGCGTGATCCGCTCGCGCGTCGTCAACCCGAAATGGCTCGACGGCGTAAAGCGTCACGGCTACAAGGGCGCGGCCGAGCTGGCCGCGACCGTCGACTACCTGTACGGCTATGACGCGACCGCGCGCGTGCTGTCCGATCACCAGTACGCACTCGTCGCCGACGCGTACCTGTTCGACGACGCCACCCGCGCGTTCCTCGAACGGCACAACCCGAAGGCGCTGCACGGCATCTGCGAACGCTTCGTCGAAGCGATGCAGCGCGGGCTGTGGCAGCAGCCGGGCCCTTATCGCGAGCGGATCGAAGCGGTCTGGCTCGCCAGCGAACAACGCCAGGAAGGAGGACGGCGATGACCGATCCGACGATGCACCGCGCCCGCGCGGTTTTTCCGTTCGCGGCGCTCGTCGCGCAGGACGCATTGCAGCAGGCGCTGTTGCTCGCCGCGATCGACCCGTCGCTCGGCGGCGTGCTCGTCAGCGGCCCGCGCGGCACCGCGAAATCGACGGCCGCGCGCGGCCTCGCGGAGCTGTTGCCGGAAGGGCAGTTCGTCACGCTGCCGCTGTCGGCGAGCGACGAGCAGGTGACGGGCACGCTCGATCTCGCGCATGCGCTCGCCGAAAACGGCGTGCGCTTCCGGCCGGGCCTGCTGGCTCGCGCGCACCTCGGCGTGCTGTACGTCGACGAAGTGAACCTGCTTGCCGACGGGCTCGTCGATACGCTGCTCGACGTCGCCGCGAGCGGCGTGAACATCGTCGAGCGCGATGGCGTGTCGCACGCGCACGACGCGCGATTCGTGCTGGTCGGCACGATGAATCCCGAGGAGGGCGAGCTACGCCCGCAGTTGCTCGACCGCTTCGGGCTGATGGTCGAACTCGAGAACTGCTTCGACGCTGGGCAGCGCGAGCGGATCGTGAAGGCGCGTCTTGCATTCGATCTCGATCCGGACGCGTTTCGCGCGCGTCATGCGGCTGCCCAGCGCGCACTCGCGGACCGGATTCACGCGGCGCGCGCGCGGCTGCCGGCGCTGGATTTCGACGACGCGGTTCATGCACGCGTCAGCGCGCTGTGCATCGATGCGGCCGTCGACGGGTTGCGCGCCGATCTCGTGATGCTGCGCGCCGCGCGCGCGCTGGCCGCGCTGGAGCAGGCCGACGCGGTGACGGTGTCGCACGTGGAGTGCGTGGCCGAAGCCGTCCTGCGGCATCGGCGCCATGCGGAGCCGCCGCATCAGTCGTCGCGCCAGTCGTCGCAACACGGCGGCGAACGCGACGATCGTTCGCCGCCGGATACGCGCCAGCGGCCCGGCGACCGATCGGGCGAAACACAGGCCGGCGCGTCGGCATCGCAGGGCGACTGGGGCTACCTGCCGCCCGAACCGGCCGGGCTGCGCGACGTGAAAGGCGTGGTGCCGCTGCCGCTAAAAAAACGCTGAGCCATCGAGCCGGCGCCGCCGCGAACGCGATTCGCGGTCCTCGATGGCAATCAGGCGCAGCGGCGCGCGTGCCGGGTACGTTGCGTGCCGGCACGGCCGTCGCGTGGCCGGCGACGCTCGCCGCGAAACGCGGGAGCCCGCTGCATCGCGACCATCTGCGCTTCGCGAAACGCGCGGGCACGCCGCACGCGCTGCATTGCTTCGTGCTGGATTGTTCGGCGTCGATGCTGTCGCACGAGCGGCTCGCGCTCGCGAAGGGGCTGATCGTCGCGTATTTCGATCAGGCCGCGCGTGAGCGTGCCGAAACCGCGCTGGTCTGCTTCGGCGGCAACGGCGCCGCGCGGCGCTTCGGCCCGGCCGTGCCGCGCTGGTGGAATGCGCGCTGGCTCGAGCCGGTCAACGGCGGCGGCGGCACGCCGCTGGCGGACGGCATCGCGGCCGCCGCGCAGTTGCTCGCCCGCGCGGCGCGCCGCGAGCCGGCCAGGCAGCGCTGGCTGTGGGTGCTGTCCGACGGGCGCACGCGCGAGATGCCGGCGAGACCCGCGGCAGCCGATCACGTCGTGTTCGTCGACTTCGACGATGCGGCCGCGCGGATCGGGCAGGGCCCACGGCTTGCCGCGGCGTGGGGCGCGCAGTGGGTGACGGCCGACGCGCTTCGCACGGATCTCGCGGGCTGATGGCCGCCCGGCGGTGCGCTATGATCACCGCTTCTGCTCCCTGGAAACTCCCGCCATGCAAGTATTGGTCGATGCCGACGCGTGTCCCGCCGTCATCAAGGACATGCTGTTTCGCGCCGCGCGTCGTGCCGAAATCTGCGTGACGCTGGTCGCGAACCAGTTTCTGCGCACGCCGCCGTCGCCGTTCATCAAGGCCGTGCAGGTGCCGGCCGGCTTCGACGTGGCCGATGCGCGCATCGTCGAGTTGGCGGAAGCCGGCGACCTCGTGATCACGGCCGACATCCCGCTGGCCGCCGCGGTGCTCGACAAGGGCGCGCATGCGCTCGACCCGCGCGGCAACTGGTTCAGCCGCGAAAACATCGAGGAGCGCCTGTCGACGCGCGCGATGATGGACCAGTTGCGCAGCGCGGGCATCGACACGGGCGGGCCGGCGCCATTCAGCGCACGCGACGGCAAGGCATTTGCATCGCAGCTCGACCGTTTTCTGGCGCGGCACGGCAAGCCGTAACGACACGTCGGCGCCCCCGCCGGGATGCAGGTTTGCGCCGACGCTGCTATCGTGTGGCGCGAACCCCCAGCACAGGAGCGCACGCGTGTCACCGACCCAACTTCTCGTTCCGACGTACACCCAGATGCTGCGCGCGCAGTCCGCGTGGCTCGACAAGGCCGTCGCGCACCGGCAAGCCGCGGGCGAGGAAACCGACGCGGCGATGACGCTGAGGCTGGCGCCCGACATGTATCCGCTCGCCGCCCAGGTGCGTTTCTCGTGTTTCCAGGCGATGGAGCCGGTCCACCGGCTGCGTGGCGAGCCGCTGCCGGCTGCCTTGCTGGCGCTGCGCGAGGCCGGCTGGAACGCCGATGCGCAACCGGGCTCGCCGGCCGACGCGCAGGCGATCATCGCCGGCACGCTCGCCTTTCTCGGGGAACTCGCGCCCGATGCGCTCGACGGCGGCGCGGCGCTGCCGATCTCGCTCGAGCTGCCGAACGGGACCGCGTTCGACATGACGGGCGAACAGTACGCGCGCGACTGGGCGCTGCCGCAGTTCTACTTTCACGCGATCGCCGCGTACGCGATCCTGCGCCATCACGGCGTCGAGCTCGGCAAGGCCGATTACGTGCCGCACATGCTCGCGTACGTGCGGCCGGGCACGATTCCGCAAGGCTGAGCGGGCCATCCCGGGGCGGCCGCGAAGCGACATGACGCGCGCACTGTTCATCTGTAGCCGCAACCGGCTGCGCAGCCCGACGGCCGAAGCGGTATTCGCCGCGTGGCCGGGCATCGAAACCGATTCCGCGGGCCTCGCGCCCGATGCGGACGCGAGGCTCACCGCCGAGCAGCTCGACTGGGCGGACATCGTGTTCGTGATGGAGCGCGCACACAAGGCGCGACTGTCCGCGCAATTCGGCGCGCATCTGAAGCACCGGAAGATCGTCTGCCTCGACATCCCCGACCGCTACGCGTTCATGCAGCCCGAACTCGTCGCGCTACTCGAACGCAAGGCCGGCCCGTTCCTGCGCGCGTAATCGCCGCGGTCGGTACCCGAGCCCGAGCCGGCGTCGAGCTCGGCGAAGCGGCTCGCTCGTGCACTCTGAAAAACAGTCGAGCCGCGGCAGTTCGATGATCTCGCGCGTCGGTACGCTCGCCCGAGCGTGTCGAGCCGGTCGACGGTGAATCACATGCAGCGCGCGATCTCGTTGCTCGCGCACGGCGTCAGGTTCGCCGGCACGTCGGCCAGGCCACCAACACGTGACGCAGCTTCGTCAGGCCGCCGAACCGCACCACGTAGTCGAGTGCGAGCCCCTCCGGCCGCGTTTCCTCCGCAAGCTCCCGCTGCGCGGCTTCGAGCGGCGTGTCGTGCGCCGCCCGGCGGCGACGGCATGCAGCCCGCAGCGCCGACGTGACCGGCCGTTCGTGACCGTTCCATGCGCCGCGGTCGCGCCCACGGACGACAGTTCACGCGTGCGTGTAAATCCCGCTGCGCGCGGGTTTCGCCCGGCGCGAATGGCGGCGCTTGTCAACGGCACGCCGGTGATGACGCGACGGCGCGGTGACGTGCCGGCGCGCGGGCGCGGGCCGGGCGGCCGGCCGCGCAGCATGCGGCGCCGCGCCCGGCATCCCGGTTTGTCCTTCGCCGAAGTGGAAAGTCTGGTTCTGCGCGTGCGCGACGCCCAGCGACGACACCAGCACGAGGGCCGCCAGCCACAACCGTTTCATGAATGTTCTGCCTTGTATGGATAGGGATGAAGGTTGCCCGCCAGCTTAGCGAAGCGCAGGGCGCCACCGCAACCGGCGCGCGTTCGGTGTCATCCCCACTTGCACGCGACGGCGTGATCCGGACGGCAAGCGGGTCCATCCGGGCTTGACAACATAATTCGTGAGTGTGAATATAAATTCACACACAAGAATTATTCATCGAATCCGGACTGGCCGAGCGCAAGCGCCGGCCCACCGGAACCGGCAGTCCGATCGACCGGAACCAGGAGCGAGACGCATGGCGGAACACGAGCAGCAGGGCGCGCTGGCGGGATTGCGCATCATCGATCTGTCGCGGGTGTTGGGCGGCCCGTACGCGACCCAGATCCTCGCCGACCACGGCGCGGAGGTGATCAAGGTCGAACCGCCTTCCGGCGACGAGACGCGTACGTGGGGCCCGCCGTTCGACGGCGACACAGCGTCGTACTTCCTCGGCGTGAACCGCAACAAGCTCGGCATCGCGCTCGACCTGACGCAGCCGGCCGATCGCGAGCGGCTGCTCGGGCTGCTCGAACACGCGGACGCGCTGGTCGAGAACTTCAAGATCGGCACGATGGAGCGCTGGGGGCTCGGTTTCGATGCGCTGCACGCGCGGTTTCCGCGCCTCGTTTATTGTCGCGTGTCGGGTTTCGGCGCGGATGGTCCGCTCGGCGGGCTGCCGGGCTATGACGCGGCGGTGCAGGCGCTCGCGGGGCTGATGAGCGTCAACGGCGAAGCCGGCGGCGCACCGTTGCGCGTCGGCGTGCCGATCGTCGATCTCGTCACGGGGCTGAACGCGGCGCTCGGCGTGCTGATGGCGCTGCGCGAGCGCGATGCGAGCGGGCGCGGCCAATTCGTCGAATCGACGCTGTTCGACTGCGCGCTGTCGATCCTCCATCCGCATACGCCGAACTTCTTCCATTCGGGCCAGGCGCCCGTGCGCACCGGCAACGCGCATCCGAACATCACGCCGTATGACAGGTTTCCGACGGCGGGCGCCGACATTTTCCTGGCGGTCGGCAACAACGGGCAGTTCGCCGCGCTGTGCGACGTGCTCGGCACGCGCGACTGGCTCGACGATCCGCGCTTCGCGGACAACCGCGCGCGCAGCCGTAACCGGGCCGCGCTGCGCACGCTGCTCGAAACGGCGCTGGCCGCGCACGACGGCGCGACGCTCGCCGAGCGACTGATGCACCGCGGCGTGCCGTGCGCGCCCGTGCTCGGGCTCGACGCGGCGCTCGACCACCCGCATGTCGCGCATCGGCAGATGAAGGTCGAGCTGGGCCGGCATCGCGGCATCGCGTCGCCGATCAAGCTCGGCCGCACGCCGGCCACGTACCGGCGGCCGCCGCCCGCGCTGAACGAACATGCGGCACAGGTGTTTGCGGATGACAACGGCAACGACGACAACCGCCGGACGTGACCGGCCTGGCCGCCGTCGGCCGTGCCGCCTTGCGGCGCACGGCCGCGCGCGCCGGCACACCAACAATTCGGACATCACGCCGGCCCGCGCATCGACACGCACCGACACGCGCACCGGCTGAAGAGGAGACGCATCATGCTCGCATGGATCGGCGCGATCGCCATCGTCGCGCTGTTCGGCCTGATCATCACGAAGCGGCTGTCGCCGCTCGTCGCGCTGATCGTCGTGCCGGTGGCCGCGTCGCTCGCGGCCGGCTTCGGATTGCAGACCGGCAAGTTCGTCGTGCACGGCGTACAGAACATCGGCCCGATCGCCGGGATGTTCGTTTTTGCGATTCTATTTTTCGGTATCCTCACCGATGCGGGGATGCTCGATCCGATCATCGCCGGCGTGCTGCGCGTGATCGGCTGCCATCCGCCGCGCATCGTGATGGGCTCGGCGCTGCTCGCGCTGCTGATCCATCTCGACGGCTCGGGCGCCGTCACGTTTCTCGTCACGCTGCCCGCGATGATGCCGCTCTATACGCGGCTCGGGATGGATCGTCGCATCCTCGCGTGCGTCGCGTCGATGGCGGCCGGCGTCAATTTCCTGCCGTGGGTCGGGCCGATGCTGCGCGCGTCGGCCGCGCTGCACATTCCCGGCTCGGCGATCTTCATGCCGATGATTCCGGTGCAGATGGTCGGGCTCGTGTTCGTATTCGGCACCGCGTACGTGCTCGGCGTGCGCGAGGCGAAGCGGCTCGGGCTCGACCGCGCCGGCGCGGCCGCGCTCGCGATCGCACCGCGCGAGCTGACCGACGCCGAGCGCGCGTTGCGCCGGCCGGGCCGCTTCGGAATCAACGTCGCGCTGACGCTGGTCGTGCTCGTCACGCTGGTGTCGGGCATCGTCGACCCGATGGTGATGTTCATGCTCGGCACGGTCGCCGCGCTCGTGATCAACTATCCGGACGTGCACGCGCAGCGCGAGCGGATCGACGCGCATGCGAAGGCCGCGCTGATGATGGCGAGCGTGCTGCTCGCGGCCGGCGCGTTCACCGGCATCATGTCCGGCACCGGGATGCTGAAGGCGATGGCCGAGGTCGTCGTCGCGCACGTGCCGGTCGAGCACGCGCGCCACATGCCGTTCGTGCTCGGGCTGCTGTCGATGCCGCTCAGCCTGCTGTTCGATCCCGATTCGTTCTACTTCGGCGTGCTGCCGGTGCTCGCGGAGAGCGGCAAGCTGCTCGGCGTGCCACCGATCCAGATGGCGCAGGCCGCGCTGCTCGGCCAGATGACGACGGGTTTTCCGGTGAGCCCGCTCACGCCCGCGACGTTCCTGATCGTCGGTCTGACCGGCGTCGAGCTCGCCGAGCACCAGAAATTCACGATTCCGTTCCTGTTCGCCGCCACCGTGCTGATGGTCTTCGCCGCGGTCGCGACGGGCGTGTTTCCATTGTGAGCGGCGCGGCCGTTCACGCTTGCCGGGAGAGCAGTCCATGCAGTTCGACCTGACCGACGACCAGCGCGCGATCGAAAGCGCGATCGAGAAAATCTGCGCGCGCTTCGGCGACGACTACTGGCTCGAACGCGATCGCGCGGGCGGGTTTCCGGCCGATTTCCACGCGGCGCTCGCCGAGGCCGGCTGGCTCGGCATCGCGATGGATCCGGCCTACGGCGGCGCCGGCCTCGGGATGACCGAGGCGGCGCTGATGATGCGCACGATCAGCGCGTCGGGCGCCGGGCTGTCCGGCGCGTCGGCCGTCCACATGAACATCTTCGGGCTGAATCCGGTGCAGGTGTTCGGCAACGATGCGCAGAAGGCGCGCTTCCTGCCGCCGCTGATCGCCGGGCGCGACAAGGCATGCTTCGCGGTGACCGAACCCGACGCCGGGCTCGACACCACGCACCTGAGCACGCAGGCGCGCCGCGACGGCGATCACTACGTGCTGAGCGGGCGCAAGATCTGGATCTCGACCGCGCAGGTCGCGAACAAGATGCTGATCATCGCGCGCACGACGCCGCTCGACCAGGTCGCGAAACCGACCGACGGGCTGAGCCTGTTCTATACCGACCTCGACCGCTCGCGCGTCGAGGTGCGCGAAATCGAGAAGATGGGCCGCAAGGCGGTCGATTCGAACATGCTGTTCATCGACAATCTGCGCGTGCCGCGCGACGACCTGATCGGCAACGAAGGTGACGGCTTCCGCTACCTGCTGCACGGGCTGAACCCCGAACGGATCCTGATCGCCGCCGAGGCGATCGGGCTCGGGCAGGCCGCGCTGCGCCGCGCGACGCAGTATGCGTGCGAGCGCGTGGTGTTCGGCCGGCCGATCGGGCAGAACCAGTCGATCCAGCATCCGCTCGCGCAGGCATGGATGCAGCTCGAGGCCGCGTGGCTGATGGTGATGAAGGCCGCGACACGCTACGACGCAGGCCAGTCGTGCGGCGCGGAGGCGAACGCGGCGAAATACCTCGGCGCGGAAGCGGCGTTCCAGGCGTGCCAGACGGCGATCGCGACGCACGGCGGGATGGGGTACGCGAAGGAATACCATGTCGAGCGCTACCTGCGCGAGTGTATGATTCCGAGGCTCGCGCCCGTGAGTCCGCAACTGATCCTGTGCTACATCGCGGAGAAAGTGCTCGGGCTGCCGAAGTCGTACTGACCGTACCGACCCGGCGGCCCGCCCGGCGCGCGGGTTCCCGTTCCGAATCAAGCGCTCGTCATGGACGTCAAACTCGTTGCCCGCACGCTCGACCTGTTCGAGCTGTTCGCCGCCGAACGGCGGCCGCTGCCGCTCACCGAACTCGCGCGCCTGCTCAACGTGCCGGCGTCGAGCTGCCTCGCGATGGCGCGCACGCTCGTGAGCCGCGGCTATCTGTACGAAGTGCGCAAGCGCGGCGGCTACTATCCGACGCGGCGCCTGCAGACGGTCGCCGCCGCGATCGACGCGACCGATCCGGTCGTCGACATCGTGCATCCGCACCTCGTCGCGCTGCGCGACGCGAGCCGCGAAACGGCCGTGCTCGGCAAGATCCAGGGCGCGTCGGTCACGTACCTCGACGTCGTCGAATCGGAGCAGGCGATCCGCTATACGCGCCAGCCGGGCGAACTGCGGCCGCTGCATGCGAATTCGATCGGCAAGGCGATCTTCGCGGAACTCGCCGCCGATGCGCAGCAGGCACTCGGCGCGCAACTGCCGTTCGAACGCTTCACCGACGCGACGGTGGCCAACCTGCCGACGCTCGTCGCGCAGACCGCGCGGTTTCGCGAACTCGGGTGGGCGGAGAACTTCGGCGAAAGCGCGCCCGAACTGTCGGCGATCGCGGTCGCGCTGACGCTCGACGGCGACTGGTACGGGCTGTCGATCGTTGGGCCCACCGAGCGGATCCGCCAGCATCGCGACACGCATGCGGCGCTGCTCGTCGACGCGAAGGCGCGGCTGCTGGCCGAGCACGCGCGCGGGTAGGGCGCCGGCTGCGGGCCGTCGCCGGCGTGCGGCCCTGCCACGCCGAAAACGGCCCGCCGCGCGTCACGCGCGAGCGCGCCGCACCGTCACGACTTCACCCACACGCCGCCCGCGCTCGGGTTGTCGCCCTGCGTCCACCATTTCGCGCAATACTTCGCGCCCTGATACGTCACGCACGTGCCGCCCTGGTACGCGGTCGTCGCCGACCACGCAGGCGTGCCGCCGCCGATCGGTTTCCACACGGCGGCCTGGCCGGGCACGTCGCCCTGCGTCCACCACTGCGCCTGATACGTCGTGCCCTGGTAGGTGACCGTCGCGCCGGCCGTATAGACCTGGCCGGCCGCCCACGGTGCGCCCGGCTGAGGCGTGCCGCCGTCCGAGCCGCCGCCGTAGTTCGGGTCCTGCGTGACGCCCGCGCCCCACTTGCCGTCGAGCTTCCTGAAGATCGCCGCGAACGCGTACGGCTGCTGCGCGACGCCCGAGCAGGTCGGCGACGCATACGTGCCGCCGGACGGGCACGCCTGATCGCGGCCGACCGACCAGTTGCCGAAGAAGCCATAGCCGTTCGCGACCGCCGCGTTCAGCACGGTCTGCGCATTCGCGAGCGTGAAGGTTTCGCCCTGCACGTCGTTCACGCCGATCATCGGCGTGACGCCGACCATCTGCCACAGCTGCGCGTTGGTCTTCGGCTGGCCGGCGGACTTGAACGCCGTATCGAGCTGCGAATACAGCGCCTGCGCGGCGCTGATCGCCGCGGCGCCCATGTCGATGTTCGCGGGGCCGTAATCCATTGCCATCACGTTGACCGCATCGAACGTGGTCTTGTTCGCGATGGCCGCGTTGACGACGTTCACGCCGTCCTGCGTGAGCCCGGTCGGCATCGTCGGCAGCGTCAGCGTCACGTGCAGCGGCTTGCCCTTCGCCGCGTAGTCGGCCTGCAGTTGCGCGACCGCCTGGAAGTTGCGCGCCACCGCCGCCGTATCCTGCTGCGACGCACCCTCGATGTCGAAATCGACATGCGTGAGGCCGTACGTATCGATCACCGTCTGGTATGCAGTCTTCAGCGCGGGAACCGTCGAGCACGCCTGCATCAGCGGCGTGCCGTTCGCGCCGCCGAACGACACGGCGACTTCGCCGCCTTTCGCGCGGTAGCTCGCGATCGACGTGGACAGCGCGGTCAGCAGGCCGCCGCTCGCGCCGTTGCCGATCGGCTGCACGCCGCCCCACGACGGCACGCAGCCGTTGCCCGCGACCACGAACGCGAGCGTGAACTGCTGGATGCCCTGGCGTACGCCGATCTGGTCGACCAGCGGTGTCGGATAAAGCGTCACGTCGACATACGGTGCATAGACGCCGGCACCGTGCGACACGCTCGCCATCGCGAGCAGACAACCCGCGGCGAACGCACGCGGAACGAAACGCGGCAACACATTGTTGTTCATTCTGTGTTCTCCAAGTGGAAGAGGGATACGCTGGCCTGCGTATCGCCGCCGGCGGGCAACGCAGGTGTCCCACCGGCGGCGTGCCTATCTTGGAGGATTCGCGTCGAATAGGGAATTTAGGTGTTCTTCTTTTTGCTATTCGATTTCCGATACGTAACGAACTTGCCGATTCGTTCGCGTTTCGAAACGCGGGGCGGGCACTTTTTCCGACCGGTCGCGCGACGCAGTGCGCATGGACCGGTTCCAGCGAACCGGCGACGCGCCGGCATGCCGATCGCCGGCGCGCGTGCATGCGCATTCACGCGAGCGTCGCCCCGGATGCGGTACGCGCCACGCCGCGCGCAGCCGCGTTCACCGATACCAGCGCGGCGTATAGACCCATTCGCGCGTGTTGCCGATCGCGAAACGCCGTGTCGTCGACGAGCCGACGATCACCATCGTGCGCATGTCGACCTGCTCGCCGCGCAGCGCGCCGAGCGTCGTCGTCGAGAGCGTCGCGCCCGGCCGGCCGATGTCGCGGCCGAGCACGACCACCGTATCGGCCGCGCGATGCGCGCGCACGATATCGAGCGCACGGTCGAGCTGCCACGGCCGCGCGCGCGAGATCGGGTTGTAGAACGCCATCACGAGATCGGCTTGCGCCGCGTGCCGCAGGCGCGTCTCGATCACGTCCCACGGCTTCAGGTTGTCCGACAGCGAGATCGCGCAGAAATCGTGGCCGAGCGGCGCGCCGGCCTGCGCGGCCGTCGCGAGCGACGCGGAGATGCCGGGCTCCACGCGCAAGTCGACCGCGGCCCATTGCGGGTCGCGTGCTTCGTCGAGCGCTTCGAGCACGGCCGCGGCCATCGCGAACACGCCGGGGTCGCCCGACGACACGACCGCGACGCGGCGGCCCTCGGCCGCGAGTTCGAACGCATGGCGCGCGCGCTGCATTTCCTCGCGATTGTCGGTGCCGTGCACGCGCTGGTCCGCCCGAAACGGGCCGGCCATGTTCACGTAGGTCGTGTAGCCGAGGATGTCGGTCGCGTCCGCGAGCGCCGCGCGCGCGGCCGGCGTGAGCCATGCTGCGCCGCCCGGGCCGAGGCCGAGCACCGTCAGGCGGCCGCGTGCGCGGCCGAGCGTGGCCGGATCGACCGGCTGCGATGCGACCGCGCACGCGAGACCGTTCGATGCGTCATGCAACGTATGCGTGACGCGCAATGCGCGGCCGAGCAGCGTGGCGGCGTCCGCGGGCGCGTCGCGGTCACGATCGCCACCGCTATCGACGAAACGCAGCGGCACGTCGAGCGTGCTCGCCGCTTCTTCCAGTGCGGCGTCGCCGATCGCCGACGCCGGCGCGACGATGGCCGCGAGCGCCAGCCGCGCGAGGCCTTGCGCGTCGAGCGCGGCTTCGATACGCACGGCGAGCGCTTGCGCTGCATGCACGGCATCCGCCGCCACGCCGACCACCACGCTGCGCGGATGAATCACGAGTTCGTCGCGCGCGCCGCGCCACGCATCGGGCGTCACGCGAATCGCATGCGCGGCCGCGGCATCGCGCGGCAACGCGACCCCGTCGAGCCACGGCGCGGCGCCGTCGATGCGCGTCGACGCGCCCGCGAGCAGGTCGGACACGAAGCGCTTGCCTTGCGCGAGGTCGGCGAGCGCATAGCCTTCCGGCGGATTGAGCACGCATGCGCCGAAGCGCAGTTCGCCGCTCGTCGTGATCGCCGGCGCGACGCCGACGCATGCGGCGATTTCACGCGCGATCACGTTGACGCCCATCAGCCCGCCGAGCAGCGGCACGACGGCCGAGCCGTCCTCCGCGACCGCGAGCACCGGCGGCTCGACGCCCTTGTCGGCGAGCGCGGGCGCGAGGCAGCGGATCACGATGCCGGCCGCGCACAACGCGACGATCGGCAAGCCGCGTGCATAGAGTTCGCGCAGGTGCGCGCCGAGTTCGTCGAACGACACGTCGGCGTCGACGCGCGAGGCAAGCCCGTGCACGCGGGCGCCCGGGTAACGCGCCTGGATACGCCGTGCGGTATCGAGCGCGCCCGCGCCGAGAATCACGATCGCGGGCGGCGTCGTCATCCTTGCCATTTTTCCCCCGGCACGACGAGCAGCGAGAAATACGGCGACGCCATCGGATCGACCTCGTCGAGCGGCACGATGCGCTGGTTCGCCATCGTCGCGCGCTCGACGTACAGCGCGCGCTTCGCGAGCCCGAGTTCGTCGAGCACGCGCCGCACCTTGTCGAAATTGCGGCCGAGCTTCATCACGACGGCCGCGTCGGCCCGCGCGAGCCGCTCGCGCAGTTCGTGCTCGGGCAGCACGCCCGACAGCACCGACAGGCTCTGGTTGCGATAGACGAGCGGCTGGCCGAGCACGGCCGTGCCGCCGAGCATCGCGCACACGCCGGGGATCACCTCGGTGTCGTAGCGCGGCGCGAGGCGGTCGTGCAGATACATGTACGAGCCGTAGAAGAACGGGTCGCCTTCGCAGATCACCGCGACGTCGCGGCCCGCATCGAGGTGCGCGGCGACGATCTCGGCCGCGGTGTCGTAGAAATCGGCGATCACCGTCTCGTAGCACAGCGGCGGCGGCAGCGCCTCGGTCGTCACCGGGTAGACGAGCGGCAGTTGCGTCTGCCCGTCGAGCAGGTGCGCCTCGACGATGCCGTACGCGTTGCCTTTCTTGCCTTTAGCGACGAAATACGCGACCACCGGCGCCGCCTGCAGCACGCGCAGCGCCTTGATCGTCATCAGTTCGGGGTCGCCCGGGCCGACGCCGACCCCGAACAGCCGTCCGCGCGCCGTCGTCATTCGACCTCCGTTGCAAGCGCATTGACCGCGGCGGCGGCCATCGCGCTGCCGCCGCGCCGGCCGAGCAGCGCGACGTACGGCACGCCGCGGCTGTCGGCGTCGAGCATCGCCTTCGATTCGGCCGCGCCGATGAAACCGACCGGGAAGCCGAGGATCAGCGCGGGGCGTGGCGCGCCGGCGTCGATCATGTCGAGCAGATGAAACAGCGCGGTCGGCGCATTGCCGATCACGACGACGCTGCCCGCGAGATGCGGGCGCCACAGTTCGAGCGCCGCGGCCGAACGCGTGTTGCCCAGTTGCCGCGCGAGATCGGGCACCTCCGGCTCGCCGAGCGTGCAGATCACGCGATTGGCCGCGGGCAGCCGTGCGCGCGTGATGCCTTCGGCGACCATCCTCGCGTCGCACAGGATCGGCGCGCCGGCCGCGAGTGCGGTACGGCCGGCCGTGCCGGCGCCGGCGGAAAAACGCAGGTCGTACACGATGTCGACCATCCCGCACGCATGGATCACGCGCACCGCGAGTTTCTCGAGATCGGGCGGGATCTGCGACAGGTCGGCCTCGGCGCGGATCGTCGCGAACGACTGGCGGTAGATTTCCTGCCCGTCGCGAATGTAGTCAAGCATCGGTGGTGTCCTGGGTGTGCCGCGCGTCCATGAGTCGGACCGCGGCCTGGTCAATCGTCAGATGGCGCGCGAGCGGGGCGCCGAGGCCCGCGGTCGCGTCGCGCCGGTAAAGGTCGTAGTGCGCGGGCGCCACCGCGACGAGCGTATGCGCGGCGGGGTGCGGCAGCGCGCAGTGGCGTTCGCAACCGGTCAGATGCACGTCGAGCGGATGGCCGAGACGCGTGGCGAGCGCGCGCGCGTCGAGTTTCGTGTCGGCGTGCGCTTTCGCGCAGCCGGCGCTGCCGGTGCACGCGACGAGCGCCGCCAGCGGTTCGGACGACGCGCACACGAGGCCGAGCGACGCGAGTGCTTCGCGCATCGCGGCCGCACGCGCGTTCGGGACGCCGTGCATGAACACGCCTTGCCACGGCGTCATCGACAGCGTGCCGTCGCCGTCGGCTTCGGCCAGCGCCGCGAGCCGTTCCAGTTGCGCCGCGTCGAGCCGGCCGAGCGCGAATTGCGCGCCGATGCTGCAGCGCGCCGCGTCGCGCGACGGGCGGGCGCCGAAGCGCAACGCGGGGTCGGTGCGCGTGCGCCGCCAGTCGGCAAGCGCCGGATCGGCCGCGAGCGGGAAGGGCAGGTCGTGCTGCGCGCGTTCGAGCAGCGTGCGTTCGTCGCACGTCTCCAGCAACGCGCGCATCCGCGTGACCTCGGCCGGCGCGAGATCGAGGAACGCGCGCAGCAGCGCGCGAACCAGCGCGACGGCCTGATCGGGCGATACGTCGACCGAAGCCGGCCGGTCGCCGCGCGCAACCGGCGGACAGCCGGCCAGCCCCGCCGCGACACGCATCGCACCGTCGCCGCGACGCCACGCCGCCAGCCAGATGTCGTGCGGATGATCGAGCGCCGCGACCGTTTCGCCGCCGTCGAGCTGGATCGAGAATTTCGGCGACAGTTCGCCGCGGCGCGGCTCGCTCGCCAGCATGTCGAGCAGCGACTCGGCGAGCGCGCGGCTATCGACGAGCGCGGCCGGGTCGTGCCCGGCGAGCGGGCTCACCATCACGTTGCGGACGTCGTCGCTCGCCGCGAGCGCGGCTGCATCGACGGTGGCGTTGTCGGCGCTTGCGCGGGGGCCGAGCCCCGCGTCGAGCAGCGCGTGCGCCAGCGCATCGGCCGCGCCGTCGCGAATGCCGCGCAGCTGGAGATTCGCGCGATTGGTCGCGTCGATCGCACCGGAGCCGTACAGGCGCGCGGCGGCGGCGATCGCGCGCGCCTGGCGCGCGTCGAGCCGCCCGCCCGGCAGCTTGATCCGGCACAGCCCGCCGTCGACGGCCGCGACCACGCGCACGAGCCCCGGGCAAGCCGACGGGCGCACGGCGGGCGACGCAGGAATCGAATCGGGAGCGGAATTCAACGGGATACCGGGACAGTGTGGCGCCGCGGCCAACGCATCGGTACACCCCGCCCGACGCCGACTGGCACGCACGCACTTTCTGGCCGGCAGGTCTCCTGGCTGACAGGTCGGCGCCGGCTCCCGGCCTTCCCGGTGAAACCAGTGGCATGAGGGGGAGATCGGCTCGCTGTCTACAGTTGCGGGGGCAGCCACAGCGGCGCTCGAGGCGCCCTGTGTTCCCTCTTCGGCCCCGAGGGGCACCGGCGAACGAACGGCCGTAGGATACCCGATTTCGGCCGCGATTCGCGACCGGCCGGCCGCTCGCGGCGGGCGAAGCGGGCAACGATCGGGCGCTGGCGGGCCGGCGGATGAAACGCCGGGTGGAACACGGTACCATGCCGTTTTTCGCAATGCGGACGGCTGCACCGGCGCTTTCACGGCCGCGCGGCGACACGATGGAATCGAACGATGGGGAAGGGTGCATGACGGCGTGGCTGACGGTAGTGGGCATCGGCGACGACGGTTACGCGGGGCTCGGACGCCACGCGCGGCGCGCGCTGCTCGACGCGACGCATGTGGTCGGCGCGAAACGGCATCTCGACATGCTGCCCGCCCGGCTGCGGGCCGCGCGCGAAGCTTGGCCGTCGCCGTTCGACCTGTCGGGGCTGCTCGCGCGCCGCGGCGCGCCCGTATGCGTGCTCGCGAGCGGCGACCCGATGCTGTTCGGCGTCGGCGCGACGCTCGCCCGCCAGCTTTCTCCCGACGAATGGCGCGTGCTGCCCGCGCCGTCGTCGCTGTCGCTCGCCGCCGCGCGCCTCGGCTGGGCGCTGCAGGACGTCGGCGCGGTGTCGCTCGTCGGGCGTCCGCTCGCGACGCTGGCGCGCCATCTGCTGCCGGGCCGGCGCCTGTTCGTGCTGAGCGCCGACGGCCGCACGCCGGCCGCCGTCGCGGCCGAACTCGCCGCACGCGGCTTCGGGCCGACGCGCGTCAGCGTGTTCGAGCATCTGGGCGGACCGCTCGAGCGCCGTATCGACGGCCTCGCGCAGGACTGGAACGTCGATGAAACCGCCGCGCTCAATCTCGTCGCGCTGGACTGCCAGGCGGGGCCCGATGCGCCGCGCCGCGCGCTCACGCCCGGCCTGCCCGACGACGCATACCGCCACGACGGCCAGCTCACCAAGCGCGACCTGCGCGCGATGACGCTAGGTCGTCTTGCGCCGGCCCCCGGCGAACTGTTGTGGGACGTCGGCGCCGGCAGCGGGTCGATCGGCATCGAATGGATGCGCGCGCATCCATCCTGCCAGGCGATCGCGATCGAAGCGCATGCGGAGCGGCAGCGCTTCATCGAATACAACCGCGATACGCTCGGCGTGCCGGGCCTGCAACTCGTCGCGGGCCGCGCGCCCGCTGCGCTCGCGGGGCTCGCCGCGCCCGACGCGATCTTCATCGGCGGCGGCGCGACGGCGCCGGGTGTGCTCGACGCGTGCTGGGCGTCGCTGAAACCCGGCGGGCGGCTGGTCGCGAACGCGGTCACGCTGCAGGGCGAGATCGCGCTCGCCGCGTGGCGCGATGCGCATGGCGGCACGCTCACGCGCGTGTCGCTCGCGCATGCCGAGCCGCTCGGCCGCTTCGACACGTGGCGGCAGCCGCTGCCCGTCACGCTGTACGACGTGCGCAAGGCCGACGCGACAGACGCGGCCGGCTCGTCGCATATGTCGAACACGTCGAACCCAATGGACGCGTGATGCGCGACGAAACCCCCGAACAGCCCGCGCCGCTACGCTTCGGCTACACGACCGGCAGCTGCGCGACCGCGACGTCGCTCGCGGCCGCGCGGCTGCTGCTCGCGGGTCACGCGGACGACGCGGTCGAGATCGTGCTGCCGAAGGGGCAGCGCGTGATGATGCGGCTCGAATTCTGCCGCGCCACGGCCGAGGGCGCCGAAGCCGGCACGATCAAGGATGCCGGCGACGATCCGGACGTCACGCACGGCGCGCTGATCTTCGCGCGTGTCGCGCTCGCGGCGGCGCCCGGCGTGCGCTTTCATGCCGGGCCGGGCGTCGGCACGGTCACGCGTGCGGGGCTGACGCTGCCGGTCGGCGAACCGGCGATCAACCCGGTGCCGCGCCAGATGATGACCACGCACCTCGAAGCGCTCGCCGCCGAACACGGCTACGCGGGCGGCTTCGACGTGACGATCGGCGTCGAAGGCGGCGAGGCGCTCGCGCTGAAGACGATGAACCCTCGCCTGGGCATCGTCGGCGGGCTGTCGATCCTCGGCACGACCGGCATCGTGCGGCCGTTCTCGTGTTCGGCCTATATCGCGTCGATTCATCAGGGCATCGACGTCGCGCGGGCGAACGGCATCGCGCACATCGCCGCCTGCACGGGCAACGCGAGCGAGGACGCGATGCGCGCGCACTACCGTCTGCCCGACATGGCGCTCATCGAAATGGGCGATTTCGCGGGCGCGGTGCTCAAGCACCTGCGGCGCGCGCCGGTCGCGCGCCTGTCGATGTGCGGCGGCTTCGGCAAGCTCAGCAAGCTCGCGGCCGGCCATCTCGACCTGCACAGCCGCCATTCGAGCATCGATCTGCCGCTGCTCGCGCAGTGGGCGGCCGAGGCCGGCGCGAGCGATGCGCTGCAGGCCGCGATGCGCGCCGCGAACACGAGCCAGGAAGCGTTGAAACTCGCGCAGGCCGACGGCGTGCCGCTCGGCGATCTCGTCTGCGCGCATGCGTTGCGGGTGGCGCGCGACATCGTGCCGCCGTCGGTCTCGGTCGAGATGTTCGCGATCGACCGGCAGGGCCGTTTCGTCGGGGAGGCGCGATGAGCCCGCGCATCCTGCTGCTCGGCGGCACCGGCGATGCGCTGAAGATCGCGCGCACGCTCGGCCCACATCATGTCTACAGTCTCGCCGGTCTCGGCAAGACGCCAGACGATCTGCGCTGCGACGTGCGCGTCGGCGGTTTCGGCGGCGCGGCCGGGCTCACCGCGTATCTTCGCGACGCCGGCATCGGTCTCGTGATCGACGCAACGCATCCGTATGCCGCGCAAATCAGCGCGAACGCCGCGGCGGCGACGCGCGCCGCGGGCGTGCCGCTCTGGGCGCTGCGACGCGCGCCGTGGACGCCGCAACCGGGCGACGACTGGCGGATGGTCGACGACTGGGCCGGCATCGAGGCCGCGCTCGCGCCGTTCAGGCGCCCGCTGTTCACGCTCGGCCGCGAGCCGCTCGCGCATCTCGACGCGATCCCGCCGCACCAGTTCTGGCTCGTGCGCTGCCTCGATGCGCACCCCGGCAACGCCCGCGCGCAGGTCGTCGCCGCGCGTGGGCCGTTCACGCCCGAAGGCGAGCGCGCGCTGTTCGCGCTGGCAGGCATCGACGTCGTCGTCAGCAAGAACAGCGGCGGCGCGGCCACCGAGGCCAAGCTCGACGTCGCGCGCGAACGCAGGCTGCCGGTCGTGATGCTGCGCCGGCCGCCGCTGCCCGATGCCGACCGCGCGTTCGACTCGGTCGCGGCGCTCGTCGACGCACTCGATCCGGCCGCCCGCGCGTGACGCAACGCAGCGGCTCATCCCACGAATTGACGGAGAAATTTCGATGACGGTGTATTTCATCGGCGCGGGCCCCGGCGACCCGGAGCTGATCACGGTAAAGGGCCAGCGCCTCGTGCGCACGTGCCCGGTGATCCTGTATGCGGGCTCGCTCGTGCCGGCCGCCGTGCTCGACGGTCATCGCGCGGAGCAGGTCGTCAACACGGCCGAACTCGATCTCGACGCGATCGTCGCGCTGCTTGCCGCCGCGCACGCGAAAGGGCAGGACGTCGCGCGCGTGCATTCGGGCGACCCGTCGCTGTACGGCGCGATCGGCGAGCAGATCCGCCGCCTGAAAGCGCTCGGGATTCCATACGAAATCGTGCCGGGCGTGACGGCCACGGCCGCATGCGCGGCCACGCTCGGCGTCGAGCTGACGCTGCCCGGCGTCGCGCAGACGGTGATCCTCACGCGCTTCGCGGGCAAGACGACGATGCCGGAGGGCGAAGCGCTCGGCGCGCTCGCCGCGCATCGTGCGACGCTCGCGATCCATCTCGGCGTGCGCCATCTCGCGCGCATCGTCGACGAAGTGCTGCCGCATTACGGCGCCGATTGCCCGGTGGCGGTGATCTATCGCGCGAGCTGGCCCGACGAGGAGCGCGTGACGGGCACGCTGGCCGACATCGTCGGCAAGGTACAGGGCACGCAGATCGAGCGCACCGCGCTGATCCTGGTCGGGCGCGTGCTCGACGCCGAAGGGTTCGCGGATTCGACGCTGTACGCGAGCGCGGGCTGAGCGCGCCGGCCTTGGCATCGGCGCGCCCGGCCGGCAGGCCCGTCAGGCCCGTCAGGCCCGCGCGATCTGCCGCATCTGCTTCGGCGCAAAGCCGGCCGCCAGCGCGAACAGCGCGATACACAGGCACGCCATCGCGATCCACGCGGGCGTGAGATCCGCCAGATGCTGGCGCGCGATGCCGGCCGCGAACGGAAACAGGCCGGCGATCAGATAGCCGATGCCCTGCACGAACCCCGTCAGCGACGCGGCATCGGCCGGCGTGGCCGCGTGGTCGACC
Source organism: Burkholderia anthinoferrum (assembly GCF_002925705.1). Lineage (NCBI taxonomy): Bacteria > Pseudomonadati > Pseudomonadota > Betaproteobacteria > Burkholderiales > Burkholderiaceae > Burkholderia > Burkholderia anthinoferrum. The sequence goes on along the minus strand of NZ_LFZP01000032.1, from coordinate 140,678 downwards.
GTGACGATCAGCGACAGTGGAAACAGCGCGCCGATGCCCGCGCCGAGCAGCAGCGCGGCCGGCAATGCGAGCGCGTCGGGCGCGGCCAGCATCACCAGCAACCCGACGAGCAGCGACGCGATCGCCGCATGCAGCGCAGGCCGGCGATCGGGCAGGCGGTCGATCGTCGCGGAAACGGTCAGCCCCGCGACGACTTCCGCGAACGTCACGCCGCCGAGCAGGCTGCCCGCCGCGGTCGGCGACCAGCCGAGCCGTGTGTAGTATGGCGGCAGCCACGCGAGCACGAGCGTGTAAGCACCCGTCGCGATGCCGAAGAACAGTGCGAGCCGCCACGCCCGCGGCGAACGCGATGGCCTCGCACCCGATACCGACACCGGGCCGGAGGCAAGCGCGTCGTCGCCCCGGCTGGCCAGCGGCCAGGCCAGTGCGGCCAGCGCCGCCGGCAACGCCCAGCCCGCGAGCGCGGCGAGCCAGCCCCAGCGCACCGCGGCGAACGGCGCGACGACGCTCGCGAGCACCGCGCCGCCCATGATCGACGTCGAATAGACGCCCATCGCGCCGCCGATGCGTGTCGCGAAATGCGCCTTCACGAAGCCGGGCAACAGCGCCTGCACCATCGCGATCCCGACGCCCGCGCAGCACGCGCTCGCGAGCAGCAGCCATGCGTGCTGCGCCCCGACGCGCGACGCGCAGGCCAGCGCGATCAACGCGACGCCGAGCCACACGCCGCCCGCGATCCCGGTGAGGCGCTGCAGGCGCCGCGCGCTCAGCGCGCCGAGCCCCATCAGCAGGATCGGGATCGTCGTCAGCAGGCTCGCCGCGCCGTCGCCGATGCCCGTCGCGCGCTGGATCATGTCGAGCAGCGGGCCGATCGCGGCAAGCGCCGGCCGCAGGTTCAGCCCGACGAGCACGACCGCGGCGAGCCGCCAGCCGGGGGAGATGAAGCGATTCATTGCAAGGCCCTCGATATCGGTGCGCGGCTGCCAGCCAGGCGCCGCACGTTTTTCAGGTAAAGTATCTCGACATCAAGATATATGGCGATTTATCTTGACGTCAAGATAACCGGTGAGCCGAGGAGGGTTAATGGATCGAGCCGAGCACGCGCTCGCGCAATGGCGTGTCGAGCGCCCGGATCTCGACGCGACGTCGATGGTGGTGATGGGGCGGCTGCAGGAAGCCGCGCTCGTGATCGCGCGCGATCGTCTCAATCCGCTGTTCGCGCGCTACGGCATGCAGCCGGGGGAATTCGACGTGCTCGCGACGCTGCGGCGCAGCGGCGCGCCGTTCGCGCTGACGCCGACCGCGCTGTACGACGCGCTGATGATGTCGTCGGGCGGGATGACCGCGCGCATCGACCGGCTGCAGAAGGCCGGCTGGGTCGAGCGCCGGCCGAATCCGGCCGACGGGCGCGGGACGCTCGTCGCGTTGACGCATGCCGGGCGGGCGCTGATCGACGAGGCGGTCGTCGCGCATATCGATAACCAGCGGGCGGTGCTGGCTGCGTTGTCAGAGACCGAACAGGCGCAGTTGTCGCGGCTGTTGGGGAAGCTGCTGGCGGGGTTGGAAGCCGGAACGCCGGAAGGGGAGGAAGGGAACTCGCGTTGAACAATGCGTGATGGAAACGTACGCGGCGGGCAAAAAGTTCTTCGTGAATTCTCGTGGACGTCGCGTGTCGACCCATTGCGGTCGGTCGTAAGATCACGGTCCCTTCGTCGCTTCTTGAAGTACTTCGGTCATCCGACGGCCGGTCTTTTTGGTCGAGCATCGGCCAACACAGTGAACAGCGCCGCGGAACCTTGTCGACTCGGCGTACGCCGACTTCCGAGTCATTGGATTTGAGGAAGCCGCGTCAGAGAGGGATTGCGCCGGAAGCCGCTTGTATTGCCGCAGCAATCTCGTCTTCGCTGCGCCCCCCATTGATGGCAATGCTTTCCCCAAAGACAAAATGAGGAACCGAACGAACGCCGGCATTCGCTGACTTGAACGCCTCCGCTTCGACGCGATGGTGCTGTTCAGGATCAAGAGCGATGGCACGCGCCTGATCGCGGTTAAAACCGTAGTCGGCGGCAATGTCAGCCAGCACATCTGCATCGGCGATGTTCTTCGCTGCGATGAAGTAAGCATCGGTGATTGCAACGGCGAGCCCGTGCTGCGTGTCACGCCCAGCGGCTGCCAGAATCACGGCATGAGCAGCCTGGGTCGGATAGGCCCAGAGCTGGCGACCAAGATCCAGGTCGAAGCCCGATGCGCGAGCTTCTCCCTCGGGGCGAGCAAAGGCGACCTTCGGATCGGTTATGCCGTAGCGCGAACGCAGCAAATCGGGAATATAGAGACCGCCTGACGGTGCATCTGGCAGCAGCAGGACTGGATGCTGCCGAATGTCAACGACCAGGTTGGGAAAACGCTCCGTCAGCACTTTGTCGAGACGGTGATGCCCGACGATGCACCACGGGCATGTGATTTCAGTATAGAGGTCTATTTGCATAACCCTGTTCTCGTAACCGGATCGCCGACAACGATTCGACCCTTCCCGCGAACGACGCGCGTTTCTTCACGTCGTCGCCGGGACACGTTGTAGCCCAGCTTCAAGGCTTCCTCGATGATGTGCCTTCAGGCCAGCCCGGTTGCACCGAAGCACCGAACGGCGCGAGGTTTTTTCCGGGCCATGAGGTCACGCAGCCTTCGCCAACAAGGCTTTGATAGCCGTTTCGGTGTTGGCGATTACGGCCTTCGCCGCATCGGGGCCGAAAACCGTGCCTTCGACACGCACCACTTCAACGTCGGTCAGGCCGATGAAACCGAGCAGGTGCAGCAAATAGCTGGTCTGAAAGTCGAACGGTGCCCATGCACCTTCCGAAAACACGCCACCGGCAGCGGTAACGAGATAGACCTTCTTGCCGGTCAGCAGCCCCTTCGGCCCAATATCGCCGTAACCGAAGGTGACGCCCGGCCAGGTGACGTGATCGAACCAAGCCTTTAGCTGCGACGACAGACTGAAGTTGATCATGCCCGAACCGAGCACGATCACATCGGCGGCCTTCAACTCATCGACCAGCTCTTGCGCGACCTTCACCGCCTCGACCTGTTCCGGCGTGCGATCCGCGGGCGAGGCGACCCGACCCTGGATGTAGGCCGGTGCGATATGGGGCGGAGGATTCGCGGCAAGGTCGCGCACGGTCAGCGGGCCGCCCGCGCGGGCTTGGATGCCCTCTGCGATTTCGGTGGCAAAGCGGGTGGAAAGGCTGTCGGCCCCGCGCGGGCTGGACGTGACAAGCAGAGTGTGGCTCATAGCGGCTCCCAAGTATAAAATAAGAACCAAGTCGATTAAGTGACCTGACTTATGAATTCATACAAAGGATGGTATGGTTCCTGCCGTTTCCCCACAAGAAGGCACACGCATGTCACTTAGTCCCCCCGAGCTGCCTGCCGATATGCCTGCCCCTGACGCAGGCGGCTGCCTGGCAACTCGTGAAATCCTGGATCGCATCGGCGACAAGTGGAGCCTCTACATTGTCGCTATGCTGGCCGACGGCCCGCGGCGCTTCAACGAATTGAAGCGCCGCATCGAGGGCATTTCCCAGCGGATGCTGACGCTGACCTTGCGCGGACTGGAACGCGACGGACTGATAACGCGAACGATGTATGCAACGATTCCGCCTCGCGTCGATTACGAACTCACCGACATGGGAAGAACGCTGTTGAAGCCTGTCATGGCGTTGGTCAATTGGGCGAGCGAGAATCAAGTCGCCATTGCCGAGGCGCATAAACGTTTTGACGAGAAGCCGGAGCCAGATCAGGTCTCGATTCAAGGCGTTGTCTACCAGCGTCGATAGACGAGTTTAGGCCGCAAGCTTGCGCAGACACAGCGGCGAAATTCGGCTGCCAGCTCGCGTTGGGATCTGTCCCGACGCGGATCTTCGTTGGGGTGCGCAGGCGCTGCATTTTGCGATCTATCCGACCAAGAGTCGGCCAGGGGCGATCGAATACGTCTCATGGCATGACTTGGGTGTCCGTTCCCTGAACCAAACGGGACGCCTCGACGTCTCGCCGTCGACGCAAGCCGATGATGCTTCATGGCCGAATACCGACGGTCTCCCGGCGTTCCCCGGAGATCGGCAATGGTCAAAAAAAACCCGCCGCGCAATGCGGCGGGCGGCGGGCGGCGGGCGGCGGGCGGCACAAATCATGGGCCGTGGCTCGCACGGCGCGTACCCGCGCAGCGGATCAACCCCGCGCCGGAATATTGAGCCCGCGCTCGACAGCCGGCCGCGCAACGAACGCGTCGAGCACCCGCTTCACGTTGCGGAATTCGCTGAAGCCCACCAGATCGCCCGCTTCATAGAAGCCAACCAGATTGCGCACCCACGGGAAGATCGCGATGTCGGCGATCGTGTAGGTATCGCCCATCACCCACTGGCGATTCGCGAGGTGCGCGTCAAGCACGCCGAGCAGGCGCTTCGATTCGGCGACGTAGCGATCGCGCGGACGCTTGTCCTCATAATCGCGGCCGGCGAACTTGTGGAAGAAGCCGACCTGGCCGAACATCGGCCCGATGCCGCCCATCTGGAACATCACCCACTGGATCGTCTCGTAGCGGCCCGCGAGATCCTTCGGGATCAACTGGCCCGTCTTGTCCGCCAGATAGATCAGGATCGCGCCCGATTCGAACAGTGGCAGCGGCTGGCCGTCTGGGCCGTTCGGATCGATGATCGCCGGGATCTTGTTGTTCGGGTTCAGCGACAGGAATTCGGGCGACAACTGGTCGTTCGTGTCGAAGCGCACGAGGTGCGGCTCGTACGGCAGGCCGGTTTCCTCGAGCATGATCGACACCTTGACGCCGTTCGGCGTCGGCAGCGAGTAGAGCTGGAGGCGGTCGGGATGCTGGGCCGGCCACTTTTGCGTGATCGGGAAGGCGGACAGATCGGGCATGAAGGTTCGCTCGTCGAAGTGAATGATCCGCGCTCCGCCCGTGCCGCCGCGCTCGCGCACGGTTCGCGGCGGCAGGGCGGCGCGCGCCGAAAGCGCCCACTGTAGCCGATCCGGGAAAACGATGCAGGCGTAGGCAGCCGCCCGTGGTTCGGCGCGACGGCCATGCCCGGCGTCGCGCGCGGTGCCGCAAGACATGACGGCAACGCTTCTCGCGCGGCAGGGGGAAACGTATACGGCCCAACGCGGTTCGTCTCACCTCGATATATGACGTCCTAACACCCTGCGCGAGCGGCGGGCCCACGCCGGACGCCGTCGCGCGGTGCACAATTCGTCGGCGCACGGAAGCTTTTTGTCAGGGAAAGTCCCGCCCCGCATCCCGCGGTTTTTTGTTGACCGACATCGTATAACGCCGTCATGATTTCCTGACAAGAACGGTCCCATCCACCGACCGAAGTGAGGAGACATGAACACCACCCCGATCGCTCGCCGTGTCCGCCGGATCGCACTCGCACTGGGCTTCGCGCTGTCGGCCGCCGCGGCCGTTGCCGCCCCCGTATCGCTGAACATCGTCGACGTCGCAGGCAATCTGCAGCTCACGCAGAAGGCCATCGAGGCGTTCAAGGAGAAGAACCCGAGTCTCGTCGCGAACGTCACGTTCACGAACGCACCCGCGCCGCAGTTGCCGGGCAAGATCAAGGCGATGCAGGCGGCGGGGCGCGCCGACATCGATCTCGTGCTGACGGGCACCGACGCGCTGGCCGCCGGCATCGAACAGAACCTGTGGCAGAAGCTGCTGCCCGACAACGCGGCCGCGCTCCCCGGCGTGCTCGACAAATACGCGCCCGGCCCGCGCAAGATGCAGGATCTCGCGCAGGGCTTCGGCCTCGTAGTGACCTACATGCCGGCCGGCCCGCTGCTCGAATACAACCCGGCGAAGGTCAGCGACCCGCCGAAGACGCCCGAGCAGCTGCTCGCGTGGTGCAAGGCGCACCCGAACAAGCTGATCTATGCGCGCCCGGCGAACTCCGGCCCCGGCCGCACGTTCCTGATGGGGCTGCCGTACGTGCTCGGCGACAAGAATCCGCAGGACCCGATCAACGGCTGGGACAAGACCTGGGCGTTCCTGAAACAGTTGAACGAATGCGTGCCGTACTACCCGGGCGGCACGTCGGCGGTGATGAAGGAGCTCGGCGAGGGCACACGCGACATGACCGTGACCGTCACCGGCTGGGATCTCAACCCGCGCGCGCTCGGCATCGTGCCGGCCGAATTCAAGATCCAGGCGTTCGACAACATGACGTGGGTCAACGACGCGCACTACATGGTGATCCCGAAGGGCGTGCCGAAGGAAAAGCTCGACGTGCTGTTCAAGCTGATGAACTTCCTGCTGGAACCGGCGCAGCAGGCGATGACCTACGACGACGGCTATTTCTATCCGGGCCCGGCGGTGAAGGGCGTGACGCTCGAGATGGCGCCAGCACACAGCCAGGAAGTCGTGCGCAAGTTCGGCCGCCCCGAATACGCGAAGCTGCTCGCCGATCGTCCGCACGTGCAGCCGCTCAATGCGCAGGCGATGGTCGCCGCGTTCCAGAAATGGGATCGCGAGATCGGTTCGCAGAAATCGAAGTGACGCCTGAACCGGCGGGCGCCGCGGCGTCCGCGTCGATGGAGTTCGTGGAATGAATCACAGTTTCGAACGGTTGCGGCTCGACGGCGTGTGCCGCAGTTTCACCAATGCGCAAGGCGCGCAGGTCGCCGCGCTGGACGGGCTCGACCTCGAGATCCGGCGCGGCGAGTTCATCGCGCTGCTCGGCCCGTCGGGCTGCGGCAAATCGACCGCGCTGAACTGCATCGCGGGGCTGCAGCCGCTCACGCGCGGCGGCATCTGGCTCGACGACACGCGCATCGACGTGCTGCCGCCCGAGCGTCGCGGCTTCGGCATGGTGTTCCAGAACTACGCGCTGTTCCCGCACATGTCGGTGCTCGACAACGTCGGCTTCGGCCTCAAGATGCGCGGCGTGCCGAAGCAGGAAACGCGGCGGCGCGCGCAGCAGGCGCTCGAGCTCGTGCAGCTCGTCGGTCACGAAGGCAAGCTGCCCGGGCAGTTGTCGGGCGGGCAGCAGCAGCGCGTCGCGATCGCGCGTGCGATCGTGATCGAGCCGCCGCTCGTGCTGATGGACGAGCCGCTGTCGAACCTGGACACGAAGCTGCGCATCGAGATGCGCGCGGAGATCCGCCGCATCCACACGCAGCTCGAACGCGCGACGATCTACGTGACGCACGACCAGGACGAGGCGCTGTCGATGGCCGACCGTATCGTCGTGATGAAGGAGGGCGTCGTGCAGCAGGTCGCGTCGCCGAAGGACGTCTACACGCGCCCGCACAATCTGCATGTCGCGCGTTTCATGGGCTATCGCAACGTGCTGCCGTTCACGCTCGAAGGCATGGCCGGCGATTACGTGAACGTCGCGTCGGGCGGCGTGCGCCTCGCGGGCGTGCCGATGGCCGGCTTCGACGCGAAGGAGGTCGTCGTCGCGCTGCGCCCCGACGACATCGAGCGCGCGGAACAAGGCGCCGACAATGCATTCGACGCGACCGTCGAGACGGTCGAGTACGGCGGGCGCGACTCGCTGATCCGCGCGATCACGCCGTTCGGCGCGATCTGGGCGCGCGTGGCCTGCGAGTTCACGGAAGGCGAGCGCTTGAGGCTGCGCGTGGCGCCGGCGCGCACGCTCGTCTATGCGGGAGACGGGCAATGAACGGGCTGCGCCACGCGGCGCGCTCGGCGGCGTCCCGCCCGGAGGCCGCATGAGCACGCTCGCGACCGGCGGCGCGGCGCGCGACGCGAAAGCCTGGCTCGTCACGCCGGCGCTCGCGTTCATCGCCGCGCTGTTCATCTATCCGTTCGCGTACGGCCTCGTGCTGTCGTTCCAGCCGATGAACGGCGGCGGCGCGCTCGCGAACTACGTGCAGTTCTTCACCGACACGGCGATGTGGCCGACCGTGCTCGTCACGCTCAAGCTCGCGGTGCCGGCCACACTGCTCAACGTCGGCATCGCGGTGCCGGTCGCGTTCGCGCTGCGCCGCCATTCGCCGTACCAGAAGTTCGTCACGACGCTGCTCGTGATTCCCGTCACGCTCGGCACGGTGCTCGTCGCCGACGGGATGCTCACGTACTTCGGGCCGAACGGCTGGTTTCCGCAGGCGCTGCAGGGGCTGCACCTGTACACCGACGAAGTGCGCCTCACGCACAACTACTGGGGCGTGCTGCTGTCGCTGATCGTGTCGGGCTTTCCGTTCGCGTTCCTGCTGATGCTGTCGTACATCAGCGGCATCGACCCGACGCTCGCGCGCGCGGCCGCGACGCTCGGCGCGAACCCGTGGCAGCAGTTCCGGCAGATCTACCTGCCGCTGCTCGTGCCGGGGCTCACGATGGCCGCGTGCCTGTCGTTCGTGCAGGCGTTCTCGGTGTTCCCGTCGGCCGTGTTGCTCGGCGCGCCGGCCGGGCCGACGCGCGTGATCTCGATCGCGGCGGCCGAAGCCGCGTTCGAAAGCTACGACTATTCGCTCGCATCGGCGATCGCGATCGTGATGGGCTTCGCGCAGTTGCTGGTGGTCGCGTCGATGCTCGGCGCGCGCCGCTTCTTCTACACGGGTGCGGTAACGGGAGGCAAGGGCTGATGGCGACCGACAATCATGCCGCTCGCACGTGGCCGCCGAAGCACGACGCCCCCGATGCGCGGCCCGTCGATGCAAGGAAACCGCATCGGATGAAAAGCAATCTCGCCGGCCGCGCATGGAAGGCGCTCGTCTGGGGGCTGATGGCGTTCTTCCTGCTGAACGTGATGCTGCTGATCGCGACCGTCGCGGTGAACTCGGTCGCGACGCGCTGGTTCGGCACGCCGCTGCCGCAGGGCTTCACGCTGCATTGGTATGCGAAGGCATGGGAGGATTTCCAGCTCGCGAGCGTGCTGTGGGTGACCGTCGAGGTCGTCGGCGCGGTCGTGCTGCTGTCGATCGCGCTCGGCGTGCCGGCCGCGTATGCGCTCGCGCGCGTGCAGTTTCGCGGCAAGCGCTTCGCGCTGCTGGTGTTCCTGCTGCCGCTGATGGTGCCGCCCGTCACCTACGGGATCCCGATGGCGACCGTGATGTACAAGATCGGGCTCGCGGGCACGCTGCCGGGCGTGATCCTCGCGAATCTCGTGCCGGCGCTGCCGTTCGTGATCCTCGTGATGACACCGTTCATCGAGCAGATCGATCCGAACCTCGAAGCCGCCGCGCGCATCTTCGGCGCGAACACGTGGCGCTATTTCCGCTACGTGCTGCTGCCGCTGCTGGTGCCCGGCATGCTCGCGGCCGGGTTGCTCGTGCTCGTGCGCACGATCGGGATGTTCGAGCTGACGTTCTTCACCGCGGGCCCGAGCACGCAGACGCTTGTCGTCGCGCTGTATTACGCGGTGTTCTCGACCGGCGTGCGCGCGCCGCAGTCGATCGACGCGATGGCGATGATCTACATGGCGATCACGCTCGTGTGGGTCGTGATCGCGCTGCAGTTCGTCAGCCCGACGCAACTCGTGAGCCGCGTGAAGCAGCAACGGCAGTAGGCGGGGGCGTCGCACGATCGCGCGCGGCCGCCGTGCCGCCCAGCCGTCGTGCAATTGGTTACAAATGGATACCGCGCACGACACGCGGACGTTGCAGACTACGCGGCGTTCCCCCGATCGACGGATATCCATGAAGTTTCAACTGCTGCTGACCCTCGCCGGCGCGTCGACGCTGCTGGCGGCCTGCAACCTGCTTCACGACGGTCCCGGATCGAGCGACGTCGACGCCGCCGTGCGCCGCGCGCTCGAAGCGGAAAACCACGGCGGGCTGAACGCGCTGTTCGGCCAGCCGCTGCCCGTATCGGCCGACGTCGTATCGGCGAAACCCGACGGCGACTGCAAGAAGCTCGGCGATCGCACGTACTCGTGCGACGTCGTGGTCACGTGGCGCAACGCCGATTACTCGCCGTCGCGCGCGAACCTGACCTTCGTGAAGGCGGCCGACGGCTCATGGCAGACGTCGGGCGTCGACGCGGCGCTCGTGACGGGCACCGCGAAGTCGCTGATCGACCATATCGGCAAGGCGTGGCCGGGCAATGCGGCGAGCGGCGCTTCGACGCCGCAGTGACGCGCCGGCGGCGAACCTTCTTCTCCTTCCTCGTGTATGCGGCCCCATCCGCGCGGGCCGCGGCGACATGTTTTTGATGAAAGGGCGCGACCATCGCGCCTATCTTGATTTGAACGCATCCTCGGTATGCGGGCAGGGTTATAGGGAAAACCCTTATCTCAAGGTATAATTCCGGGCTGAGAGAAAGGTCAAGATCATGCCTGAACGTTTCCAAGCCCTTGAAAAATTTGTGTTTTCCCTCGTCGTGATGTCCGCGGTCGTGTGCTCGGCCTTCCTCGCGTACGAGCGTCACCCCGAGATCAAGATCGCGCTGCACGAAGGCGAGGCGCTGATGCGCGAGAGCGCCAAGTACTCGGTCATCTGTTCGCCGTCGAAGGTCGACCCTTGCGTCGAGATGTCCGCCTACTGAGCCGGCTTTCCGCTTTTCGGACTGGCCTGATATCGGCATCCTTGCCGGTCTGAACGCGTTGAAGTAGCGCCCATCAGATAGTCGGAAACCCGCCGCCAGACAGGGCCGAGGCACGAACCCTTCATGTGCCGGGTCGCTGGCGCAAGCAGCCCCGCATTCAGTCGGCCCCGCTTCGAGCAATCGAGCGGGGCCGTTCCGTTCGTGCGTGTCACACGACATGCCGCGGCTCGCCGCCGACGAACGCGGCGACGTTGTCCACGAGCTGATCGGCCAGCGTCTGCATCGCCTCGTCGCTCGCCCACGCGACATGCGGCGTCAGGATGAACGCCGGATGCGACAGGATCGCGTGAAACGGATGCGCGGCCGGCAGCGGCTCCTGCGTGACGACGTCGAACCCCGCGCCCGCGATCTGCCCCGACTGCAACGCCTCGACGAGCGCGCTTTCGTCCACGAGCCCGCCACGTGCGGTATTGATCAGCAGCGGCCGGCGCGCCATCCGCGCGAATGCGCGGGCGTCGATCAGGTGCCGCGTCGCGGGCGTGAGCGGGCAGTGCAGCGTGATCACGTCGCTGTCGCGCAGCAGCGTGTCGAACGGTGCATGGCCGTCGCGCGCGGTGTCGCCGTGTGCCGCGAACAGCACGCGCATGTCGAGCGCCCGCGCGATGGCGGCCACCGCGCGCCCGAGCACGCCGTCGCCCACGATCACGAGCGTCGCACCGGCCAGGTCGCGAATCGGGTGATCGAAAAAGCAGAACTGTCCGCTGTCGAGCCAGCGCCCCGCGCGCACCGCGTCGCGATAAGCGACGAGGCTGCGGCGCAGCGCGAAGATCAGCGCGAACGTGTGCTCGGGTACCGTGCGCACCGCATAGCCGCGAATATTGCTCACGACGATCCCGCGTGCCGCGCACGCATCGAGATCGACGATGTCGGTGCCGGTCGCCGCGATCGCGATCATCCGTATCTGCCGCGCATCGGCGAGGGCCGTCGCGTCGAGCCGCACCTTGTTCGTCACGACGATGTGCGCGTCGCGGATGCGCGCCGCGACCTCGTGCGCGGCCGTCCGGTCGAATGTCTGCAAGGCGTGCGGAAACGGAAATCGTTTCAGCACGGTCTGGGGCGACAGCGTCGCGCGGTCGAGAAACACGATCTTCGCGGGAGAAGAAACGGAAAACATGGCGGTCTCGCTGGCAAGCGCCCGATGGCGCGGAACGGCCCCGATTCTGCCGGCGGCGCGCGCGCCGTCGTTTGACCGTTGCGCGAGCGCGCTTTCCCGGACGGAAAGGCTGGCGCGTCCCGCTTGGCCGATACCGCGATCGCGCCGTCGCCCGCCTTTCCGTTTCGGAAAGGCAGGTTGACCATCGAGCGATTTTCGCCGGGCGCGAACGCCGTCATGATCGCCGTCATCGACAACGCGATTTCATCGGAGACAGTCATGACACGCCCCCTGGACGGCATCCGCGTGCTGGAACTCGGCCAACTGATCGCCGGGCCGCTCGCGGGCCGGATGCTCGCCGAATTCGGCGCGGACGTCATCAAGGTCGAGCCGCCCGGCGTCGGCGACCCGCTGCGCAAGTGGCGGCTGCTGCACGACGGCACGTCGGTCTGGTGGGCCGTGCAGTCGCGCAACAAGACCTCGCTCACGCTCGATCTGCGCACGCCCGAAGGGCAGGACGTCGTGCGCCGCCTCGTCGCGGAGACCGACGTGCTGATCGAAAACTTCCGGCCCGGCACGCTCGAAGGCTGGGGGCTCGGCTGGGACACGCTGTCCGCGCTCAACCCGGGGCTCGTGATGCTGCGCGTGTCGGGCTTCGGGCAGACCGGCCCGTATCGCGACCGCCCCGGCTTCGGCGTGATCGCCGAGGCGATGGGCGGGCTGCGCCACCTCACGGGCGAACCGGGCCGCACGCCGGTGCGCGTGGGCATCTCGCTCGGCGATTCGCTGTCGGCGCTGCACGGCGTGATCGGCGTGCTGCTCGCGTTGCGGCATCGCGAGCAGCAGGGCGGCAAGGGGCAGGTCGTCGACGTCGCGCTGTACGAATCGGTATTCAACATGATGGAAAGCCTGTTGCCCGAATATGCGGCGTTCGGCGCGGTGCGCGGGCCGGCCGGCAGCAGCCTGCCGGGGATCGCGCCGACCAACGCGTACCGCTGCCGCGACGGCCGGTACGCGCTGATCGCCGGCAACGGCGACAGCATCTTCCGGCGCCTGATGGAACTGATCGGCCGGCCCGATCTCGGCAACGATCCGGCGCTCGCGCACAACGACGGGCGCGTCGCGCAGGTCGCGCACATCGATGCGGCGATCGGCGAATGGAGCGCGCGCCACGACCTCGACGACGTGCTCGCCGCGCTGAACGACGCGCGCATTCCGTCCGGACGCATCTACGACGTGGCCGACATCGCGGCCGATCCGCACTACCGTGCGCGCGACATGATCGTCGACGCCGCGCTGCCCGACGGCACGCCCCTGCTCGTGCCGGGCATCGTGCCGAAACTCGATGCCACGCCCGGGCGCATCGAGCGGCCGGCCCCCGCGCTGGGCGCGGATACCGACGCGGTGCTCGAATCGCTCGGCATCGATGCGGCGACGCGCGACGACTGGCGCACGCGCGGCGTGATCTGAAACAGCCACCGGGACGAATACATGAACGCGCATCCGCAACGACTCCACATCCACGAAGTCGCGACCCGCGACGGTTTCCAGAACGAAGCGGCGTTCGTCGACACCGACGACAAGATCGCGCTCGTCGACGCGCTGAGCGCCTGCGGCTACGCGAAGATCGAGGTCACGTCGTTCACGTCGCCGAAGGCGATTCCCGCGCTGCGCGACGCGGAAGCCGTGATGCACGGCATCGCGCGCGCGCCGGGCGTCGTCTATACGGCGCTCGTGCCGAACGTGCGCGGCGCCGAGCGCGCGCTGTCGTGCGGCGTCGACGAGGTGAACCTCGTGATGTCGATGAGCGAGAGTCACAACCGCGCGAACCTGCGGATGACGCGCGAGCAGTCGTTCGCGCAGTTGCGCGACGTGATCGACGCGGTGCGCGGCACGGGTGTCGCGATCAACGTGTCGCTGTCGACCGCGATGGGCTGCCCGATGGAAGGCGACGTGCCGGCCGAAACCGTGCTCGCATGGATGCAGCGCTTCGCGGATCTCGGCGTGCACGGCTTCACGCTGTGCGATACGACCGGCATGGCGTTTCCGTCGCAGGTGCGCGACTTGTCCGGACGTGCGCGCGAGCGCTTCCCTGCGTTGCAGCTCACGCTGCACTTCCACAACACGCGCGGGATGGCGCTCGCGAATACGCTCGCCGCGCTCGACGCCGGCATCGACCGTTTCGACGCGTCGCTCGGCGGGCTCGGCGGCTGCCCGTATGCGCCGGGCGCGACCGGCAACGTCTGCACCGAGGAACTCGTGCACATGCTCGAACTCGACGGCTACGATACGGGCATCGACCTCGCGGCCGTGCTCGCCGCGGCCGCACGGCTGCCCGCGCTGATCGGGCATGACGTGCCGAGCCAGATCCTGAAGGCCGGGCGCCGCTCGGACCTTCATCCGCCGCCGCGCGCCGATGCCGGCGGCAAGCCCGCGCAACGCGCGTTCTCGTGAACAGCAACAGAAACATAAACAGGAGCGAATGCCATGGCGCTGATCGACCACCTCGATCATCTCGTGCTGACCTGCGTCGATCCGGAACGGACGAAGCATTTCTACACCGAGGTGCTGCAGATGCAGCTCGAAACCTTCGGCGCGGGCCGGCTCGCGTTCCGTTTCGGCAACCAGAAGATCAACCTGCACGTGCGCGGCGCGGAATTCGAGCCGAAAGCGCACGTGCCGGTGCCGGGCGCGCTCGACCTGTGCTTCATCGCGTCGGTCCCGCTCGACGACGTAATCGCGCACCTGCGGCGCGTCGACTGGCGGATCGTCGAAGGGCCCGTCGAACGCACCGGCGCGACGCAGAAGATCCGCTCGATCTACGTGCGCGATCCCGACCTGAACCTGATCGAGATTTCCGAACCGATCTGACTTGCCGGGCTCGGTCGCCCGCGCGAGCGCCGGCCGCCGCGCGCACGGCGTCGCAGTCCTTCGCCGAAAGCGGACAGGCACGCGCCGCGCCCGCCGATTCCGGATAGCCGTGCGCGGCCGCGCCGCGGATAATGGCGCAACGGCGTCGGCCCGACCGCCGCCTTCGCCGCGCGCACGGACAAACGTGCCGCGCGCATCCGCAACCCGATCCAGACGCTTCCCGAATGACGATCCTCTATCGCGGCATGGACCGTGCGGCGCTCGACGCCGCGTACCTGAACACGAGGGCTGTTCCCGATTTCCCCGCGCTGCTCGCGTCATGCCAGGCACGCAGCGCGGCGCTGTACGCGGCGACGCCCGGCCGCCGCGACCTGCGTTACGGCGCGCAACCCGCGCAGCGCTTCGACTGGCTGCCGTGCGGGCAGCCCGACGCGCCGCTGTTCGTGTTCATCCACGGCGGCTACTGGCAACACTGCACGAAAGAGGATTTCGCGTATGCGGCGAGCGGGCCGCTCGCGTGCGGCTACGACGTCGTGCTCGCCGAATACACGCTCGCGCCGGTCGCGACGATGACCGATATCGTCGGCGAGATCGGCGCGCTGCTCGACCATCTCGCGGCCGACCGCGACGGCCTCGGCATCGCGGGGCGGCCGATCCATCTGAGCGGCCATTCGGCGGGCGGCCATCTGACGGCCATGCATCGCGCGCATCCGGCCGTCGTGTCGGCACTCGCGATCAGTCCGCTCGTCGATCTCGAACCGATCGCGCTGTGCTGCCTGAACGACAAGCTGCAGCTCACCGCGCGGGAGGTCGACGCGTACAGCCCGTTGCGCCATGTCGGACCGGGCGCGGCGACCGTCGTGGCGGTCGGCGACGCCGAACTGCCCGAACTCGTTCGGCAGGCGGACGAATACGCGACGGCGTGCGAAGCCGCCGGCGAGCGGATCGCCCGCGCGTGGCTGCCCGGCATGCAGCACTTCGCGGTGCTCGACGATCTCGCGACGCCGGACGGCGCGATGCTCGCCGCATTGCACGCCATCGCGCCGCGCTAGCCGCGCCGTATCGTGCGTATCGCATGCGCACGGCCCGGCGTATGATCGGCGTCAGGCCGGCGCGATGACGACGTCCCCCGCACGGCCTTCCCAGGACCCCCGACATGGTGAACCCGCTTCATTTCGATCTGCAGTCGCTGCGCGTGTTCGCGCTCGTCGCCGAGCACGGCAGCCTGACGAAGGCAGCCGAACACGGCCAGCTCACGCTGTCCGCGGTCAGCAAGCGCATCGCCGAACTCGAAAGCGTGACCGGCAGCGCGTTGTTCGTCCGGCACGCGCGCGGCGTCGAGCTGACGCCCGCGGGCCGCGCGCTGCTCGATCATGCGGCGAAGGTGATCGAGCAGGTGAACCGGATGGCGCACGAGATGAGCGACTACGTCGCAGGCGTGCGCGGCCATATCCACGTATGGACCAACACGTCGGCGATCGTCCAGTTCCTGCCCGCCGATCTCGCCGCGTTCCTCACCGGCAACCCCGGCATCAAGGTGAGTCTCGAGGAGCGGCTGAGCCACGAGATCGTCGACGCGATCGCGTCGGGCAAGGCCGATCTCGGTGTATTCGCCGACAACGTGCCGGCGCCCGGCATCGACCGGCGGCTGTACCGGCGCGACGAGCTCGTGCTGCTCGTGCCGCGCGCGCACCGGTTCGCCGTGCGCGACAGCATCCGCTTCGCGGATACGCTCGACGAGGACTACGTGGGCCTGAGCGACGGCAGCTCGCTGCTCGCGCGCATGACCGACGCCGCGTTCGCGGCCGAGCGCTCGCTGAAGCTGCGGATCCAGGTATCGAATTTCGACGGCGTGAGCCGGATGATCGAGGCGGGGCTCGGCATCGGCGTGCTGCCGCGCGATGCGGTGACCGGCGAGCGCGCGGCGCGGCTCGGTGTCGTGAAGCTCGACGACGCGTGGGCGACGCGCACGCTATGGGTCGGCGTGAAGGCCGGCGCGGTGCTGACGACCGACGTCGCGAAGCTGTTCGATTTCATGTCGGCGCGCTGAATGCGATGAGGCGATGAAACGGCGACGCACGGGGCACGCGTGCGTGCGCCCCGTGCCGATCGCCGCGTCAAACCGGATTGATCTCGTCCTGGCTGCGCCGCGTGGTGAGCGGGCCGAGCACGCGCAGCGTGACGGCGACGATGCCGAGTGCGACCGAAATCACGCCGAACATCGCGCCCGCGCCGTAGTCGACGAGCACCGGCAGCAACACGAACGGCAGCGCGCCGCTGACGATGCGCGACAGCGCATAGGTGCTGCCGATCGCCGTCGAACGCGCGCCGGCCGGGAAAATCTCGGCCTGGTACACGTGATACGCGTTGCTGAACACGTTGGACGCACACGTCGTCAGGAACCCGAAGCCGACGATCAGCACGGTATTGCCGGAATACGCGAAGCACAGCCCGAACACCGCGATCGACAGGATCGACACGATCACGAGCGTGCGGCGCTCGATCCAGTTGAGCAGCGGAATCGACAGCAGCGAGCCGATCGGATAGCCGATGAACGACAGCGCGATGAACAACGTGCTGTCCGTCACGTCGAAGCCGCGGCTTTTCACGACGGTGCCGGCCAGCGTGCCGAACCCGTAATAGCCGAAGCCCTGGAACAGGTGAAAGATCGCCAGCATCACGTAGCGCGCGCCGTACGGACGGCGACGCAGCAGCGCGATGCGCTCGCCGAGCCCGAGCGGCCGCTGCGGCTGGACCGGTTCCGCGAAATGCTCGGGCACGGGCACGCCGGCGCTTTGCGCGAAACGCCGCAGCGCCGCGTGCGCATCGGCCGTGCGGCCTTGCGCGAGCAGCCAGCGCGGGCTTTCCGGCAGCCGGTGCTGGACGAGCAGCACGTACACGGCGCCGAGGCTGCCGACCGCGAGGATGATGCGCCAGCCCGCGACGCCCGCCACATGCAGCGGGTTCAGCCACAGCGCGAGAAAGCCGACGAGCGGCACCGCGACATACGAAGTCGTGTAGGCCCACGCGGCGAGCCGCCCGCGCTTGTCCTTCGGCAGGATTTCGGACAGGAAGCTGTCGGCGACCGGATAGATCGCGCCGACGCCGATGCCGGTCAGGAACCGGCAGGCCACGAGCATGTCGGCACTCACCGAAAACGCACCGACCAGCGAGAACGCGCTGTACCACCCGAGCGTGAGCAGGAACGCCTTGCGCCGGCCGATGCGGTCGGCCAGGCTGCCGAGGCACATCGCGCCGACGAACATGCCGATGAACGCGGACGCCAGCAGCAGCTTGAAATCGGCGCTTTGCCGGCTCAGCCCGTATTCGTGCTGCAACGCGGAGCCGATCGTACTGACGAGAAAGATCTCGTACATGTCGAAGAACAGCCCGATGCCGATCACCCAGACGACGAAGCGGTGCAACGCACCGACCGGCAGATCGTCCATGAAATCGCCGAGCGTGACGCGGCGGGCGGGGAGGGTCGTTGCGTCGACGCCGGTGCCTGCGGAGGCAGCCGACGTGCGGGCGGATGCGCGTGCGCCCGCGTGGCCGTCGAGGTCGAGGGATTGGCTGTTCATCGTGTCTCCTGATTATCGATATGCGGGGGCGCGGGGCTGGCCGTTCTTAGCCGGCGTCACGCGTCGGCCGCACGATGCGACGCCAGGCATCGCCGGGCAGGTGCAAGAGGCGGCCATGCGGGCTGCGCCGATCGTCCGACACATGGTGGGCAAATCGGCGGCACGTGATAATTGAGGATGTTTCAAGCATCCTTTCCCGAGCAGAAAGGGTAGGGAGCGCGCGGTGGACACGATTCGCGCGGCAGGCCGTTGCAGCCTGCGTGGCGGGCGAGTGCGTATCGAAAACGATGCGCACCCGCGCCATCCGGCGAGGCCGGGAAAACCATGACGCCGGTGGCGTGGCCGCCGGCGCAACCGCCGCCGACGACCACACGGTCGTGCTCAATCGGCCGGCACGAACGCCGTCCCATGAAACACGCGCACGGGGTTCCCGCGCGCCAGCGCAAAGTGTTGCATCCGCCGCTGCCGGCGCGCGTCCGACGCATGACGATCGGCTTCCTGCTGCAAACGCACGTGCAGCAATTGCAACGCCAGACGCTTGTTCGCATGCTGGCTGCGCTCGCTTTCCACGCGTACCGACAGGCCGGTCGCGACATGGGTCGCGCGGATGGCCGAGCTCGTCTTGTTCACGTGCTGGCCACCGGGCCCGCGCGCACGCATCGCTTCGAACCGCACGTCGCTGTCCGGCAGCGGCTGCGCGTCCGCACAGCGCGTGACGCCGATGAACCAGTTCTTGCGTGGATGGCGTGACCGGTACAGACTCGCGCAAATCCATTGCAGCGTGCCCGTCCACCGCTGCGCGAGCGCCTGCGCGGCATCGCCGTCGAGATCGACCAGTGCCGAACGCAGCGTGCCGGGCAGGTCGCCCGGCTGCACATCGAGCACCGTGACGATCACGCACCGCGCATCGGCTTCCGCCTGCAGACGCCGCAATGCATGCGCCGCGGCGAGCTGACATTCGAGTGGCCCCTGTGCCGAAGAAATCTGCATCAGCATCGGTCGCCCGCCCCGGAGGTCTTGTAGGTCAGCACCGGCGCGAGCCGTGCGAGCCGACGCAGCAGGCCGGCCGCCTCGAGCGCGTCGACGACGCTGTCGATCGGCTTGTACGCCTGCGGCGCTTCCTCGTACAGCAGGTCGCGATCCTCGCAGACGACGTGGCTGCCGAGCGCGGTGCGCGTGAGCTGCGACGGCGTGAAGCGCCGCTCGAGGCGGCCCTTGCAATCGCCGCGCGCCCACTTGCGGCCCGCGCCGTGCGCGAGCGACGCGAGGCTCGCCGCATCGTCGGGCCGCCCCGGCGCGACCAGATAGCTGTAGTCGCCGCGCGAGCCGGGAATGACGACGGGCCCCGCGTCGGCCGGCGTCGCACCTTTGCGATGCAGCCAGCCCGATTCGCCGTCGACGGTCGCGCGGCTCACCAGGTTGTGGTTCACGTCGAGCACGCAGCGGCCATCGCTGCGCCAGCGCGCCAGCATGCGCCGCGCGATCAGGTCGCGATTCGCCACGGCATAACGTAACGCCGCATCGTGACGCGCAAGGTACGCGGCGCATGCGGCGTCCGACTCGCCGAGGCCGTCGTAGCCATGCTCGCGCATGTGCTGCTCGAGGATCGACTGGCCGAAGCCGCGCGACCCGCTGTGCACGAGCAACAGCAGGCGGTCGCGATCGAGATCGAGCGCCTCGACGGCCTCGGCGTCGTACACCGTGTCGATGCGCTGCGCCTCCGCGAAATGATTGCCGCTGCCGATCGTACCGAGCGACGCGGCAAACGCATGATCCGCGAAGCCCGCAGCCGCGATCAGCGGCTGCCAGCCGGCATCGGGCGTCGCGTCGATCGAGCCGAGCCGGCTCGCGAGCTTCGACGCACCGACGCGCCGCGCATCGAGCGCGGTTTGCCAGAGCGCCATCCCGCAGCCGATATCGCCGCCGATCAGCGCCGGATAGAGCCGGCCGGTCGAAAAGAACGCGGCGCCGACCGGGTAGCCGCGTCCGGGATGAAGATCGGGCATGCCGGCGACGCGCCGCATGCCGGGGAGGGTGGCAGCCTGTTCGAGCTGCCGGATGGCCTCACCTTCGATCCAGGTGGTGGCGCAAGCGCACAGCGTGATGCGCTCGGCCAGGTATTGCATGGAATTGCCCATGGAGGTTTCCGTTCGATGAAAAGGAAGAACGGCGGGCCATGGCGCGGACAGCGCACATGCGCTGTCCGACATCGGAAGTCGGGAGGAGGGCGGCACGACCGGACCGGAACGATCCGGCGCATCGCGATGACGGCGATGCGATGTGCTGCGTGGCGTGAGCGATGAAACGAGCGGACGCGAAAAACCCGAACTACGACCCGCGACGGGAGGAGCGTTGGCGTGACGTCATGATGTTCTTCTCCTTGCGAGTGAGGGGTTGATCGGAATGGCGGCGACTCTAGCATGCACGCAACCGGCGCAGCAAGCGGACGACGCGATGCCGGCGATCGATTCGGCGCGCGATGTGGCGAAAAACACACACATAGGATTCCGGATCGTTCATGTATCGATCACCGGTGCGGCGCGTCGCAGCAGGCGTTCGACGCGTTCGGCAGGCCGCAATGGACGCACCCGGTCGCGCTTGACACCGCAAAAACCGTTTCGTAGCATCCGCCTGCTTCATCCCTGAACCCTCATCGAACCGGTGATCCAAGTGCCCGCAATCATTCGTCCCTTCGCCTGATACGCCGACGACTGCCGTCCCGGCCGCGTGTCGTCCTGCCCGTTTCCGTTTGCGCCATCGCGTCGGAACAGTGATCGCAGGGCCGCGCCCGGACTCGCACTGACACCGCAACGCACTCCAATCCGTTCGTTCACGTCGTCGGCTTTTTCCCTGTTTCCGGAGAAAGACCATGACGCTGGATTTTCGCGCCTACGCGCAATCGTTCGACCTCGCCCGCTACCCGCGCACGCCGCACCTTGAAGGCTCACGCCTGCAGGACGGCGACGAAGGTCACGACCATGTTCCCTATCGCACGCTCGCCGGCGCGCACCTCGTCGTCGAGGAAAAGCTCGACGGCGCGAACACGGGCATCAGCTTCAGCCCGGCTGGCGAACTGCTGCTGCAGTCGCGCGGCCACTATCTGGCCGGCGGCGGCCGCGAGCGGCAGTTCGGTTTCGTGAAGACCTGGGCAGCGGCCCATGCCGGCTGGCTGCTCGAGCGCCTCGGCGATCGCTACGTGATGTACGGCGAGACGATGAGCAAGAAGCACGCGGTGTTCTACGACGCGCTGCCGCATCATTTCTTCGAATTCGACGTGTTCGACCGCGCGACGGGCCGCTTCCTGTCGACGCCCGCGCGGCGCGCACTGCTCGCCGACGGGCCCGTGCTGTCGGTGCCCGTGCTGTACGAAGGCGTGGCGCCGGCGCGGCTTGCGGACCTCAAGGCGCTGCTCGGTCCGTCGCTTGCGAAGACGCCGGACTGGCGCCGCGCATTCGAGCACACCGTGCGGCGGCAAGGGTTCGATCTCGCGCGTGCCTGGCAGCAGTGCGACAAGTCGGAGCGCTCCGAAGGGCTCTACGTGAAGGTCGAGACCGACGACACGACGACCGCGCGCCTGAAGTGGGTGCGCCCCGATTTCGTGCAGGCGATTCTCGATTCCGCGCGCCATCACTCGGAGCAGCCGTTCATCCCGAACCTGCTCGCGCCGGGTGTCGACCTGTATGCGCCGCGCCCGACGGTGACGTGGGCGTCGTGTCCGGCTGCGCATTCGAACCCATGAATACGAAGCGGCTGCGCGCCGCGTCGACAGGAGTCCAGATCATGAAGTACGAAAACTTGCAGGCGCTCGTGCCTGCGCCCGGACGACAGCCGGACTATCGCGCGTGCCTCGCGGCGTTCCCCGCGCTCGAACATGCGAAAACAACGCCGCAAGAGCCGGCGCATCACGGCGAAGGCGACGTATGGACGCATACGATGATGGTGATCGATGCGCTGCTGGAACTGCCCGGTTATCAGGCAGCGTCGCGCGCCGATCAGGAAATCGTGTTCCTGGCCGCGCTGCTGCACGACATCGCCAAGTCGAGCACGACAGTGCTCGACCCCGTCACCGGTGCGATCGGCCATCCCGGCCACTCGCGCAAGGGGGCGATCGATGCGCGCATCGCATTATGGGATGCCGGCGTGCCGTTCGCGGTGCGCGAGGCCATCTGCCGGATGATCGCCGTGCATCAGGTGCCGTTCTTCGCGATGAGCGGTGCGCGCCGCGGCACGCCGGAGTTCATCGCGCGCGAACTGTCGTGGCAGGTCAGCCTGCCGCTGTTGTGCCTGCTCGCCGAAGCCGACATCCGCGGCCGCATCTGCCACGACACGCAGCGCGTGCTCGACAACATCGAGCTGTGGCGCGAACTGGCGCGGGAGGACGGCTGTTACGGCCAGCCGCGTGCATTCGCCGACGCGCATACCGCACTCAGCTACTTCCGCGGCGCGGACGTGCATCCCGACTATCCGCTGTTCCGCACGCCGGGCTCGTCGGTCGTCGTGATGGCGGGCTTGCCTGCATCGGGCAAGAACACGTGGGTGGCGCGCCATCATCCGGATCTGCCGGTCGTGTCGTTCGACGATGCGCGCGATGCGTTGGGGCTGCGTCACGGCCGCAACGAAGGCGCGGTCGCGCACCATGCGATCGATGCCGCGAAGGTGTTGTTGCGCGACCAGCGGCCGTTCGTGTGGAATGCGACGAACCTGTCGCCGCTGATGCGCAAGAAGACGCTCGACCTGCTGTATGCGTACGGCGCCGACGTGACGCTCGTGTACCTCGAACGGCCCCGCGCGGAGCTGTTGCGCCGCAATGCACGGCGCGACACGTCGTTGACGAACCGTGCGCTCGAGGCGATGCTGCTGCGCTGGGATCTGCCGCTGCCGACCGAAGCGCATGCGGTGCGCTACGAAGTCTGACGCGGCGACCCTAGCTCGCCATCACGATGAATACCGTCAGCGCGATCGGGAACAGCGCGAGACCAAGCAGGCCCAGCGCGCCGTCCGCCGCCATCGTGATCGGCGACAGCGCGAGCTTGGCGCCCTTGCCGACGGCCGACAGCTTCTCCGTCACCGTGACGCCATACGCATGATTGAACGCCTGCGGGACTGCCGACGGCGTGACATCGTTCGGCAGGTAGCGCTTGCCGCTGATCGTGCCTTCCGACTCCAGGTGGCCCGAGTCCTTCCTGAAGCCGTCCGCAAGCGCACGCTGGCGCGTGTCGGAGCCGGTCGGCGCATCTGCGTAGTCCAGCATCATCGTGTAATGACCGGTGATCGTGTCGCCATGCGCCTCGAAATCGTTGAACGCCGTGTGGAGCTTCGGGCGATACGGCGCGGTGAGCACGGTCGCGAGGCCCGGCGGCATTTCGAAGATGTAGTGATACCGCTTGCCGAGCACGACGAGTTGCTTGCCGTCGGATGTAATCAGGAAGGTCGACAACGTTTCGTCGTATTTCGAATCCTTCATCCACTCCTTGGTGACGGGACCGAAATCGGCGCAGCCGGCCAGCATGCCGGACGCCGCCATGGCAGGCAGCGCGAGAAATGTTCTTCTTTTCATGAATGTTGTAATGGTGTTGTTCGTTATTCGGCGGAACCGCGTGAATGTCGGCGAAGCGTTCGACGAACGCTGCGCGCTGACGGCCCTGGATGCGGTTTCTCCGGCCGCCATTCTAGGGCCGAAACCGGAAATGCGATACGTGTCGCCGCGCGCTGTAGATTTGCAATGTCCTGTATCCGCCCCGACGGCCGATACAGTGCGATACACCGCCCGCGCGCGGCTTCGCTATAAAGCAGGCGTGACCTCTTTCGGAGCCCGTTATGTCTGCCACCCGGTTCAAAGGATCCTGCCATTGCGGGGCCGTCAAATTCGAAGTCAGCACGGCCATTGCGCCGGCCGTTCGCTGCAACTGCAGCCTGTGCCGCCGGCGCGGCGCGCTGATGAGCCCGATGTTCGCCGCCGCCAACCTGACGATCGTCGAAGGCGAGGGCGCACTGACGTGCTATCGCTTCAACACGCACACCGCACGTCACTATTTCTGCAGCCGGTGCGGCGTCTATCCGTTCCACCAGACCCGCAAGGACCCGGCCTGCTGGCGCGTCAACCTCGGTTGCCTCGACGGCGTCGATCCGTACACGCTCGACGCGACGGTGGCCGATGGTGCGAGCCTCTCGGTCGTGGAGGACGCATGAAACGCTGGCTGATGATCCTGCTGTTTGCCGCGGGCGGGCTCGCGACCGAAATCGCGCATCCGGTACAGTGCACGTTGTTGTCGGTCAGCCGTCAGCAAACCGGCAAGCGCCGCAAGCCGGGCTGAGCGCGGCGCGCGCCAGCCCATCGACCCCGATTATCATGCTTCCGATAAGATCGTATGCGATATATAATGCGATTGTCTGCGACCGTTCGCGTCGCTGGAGGAAGTCCATGAAACCGACCGAAACCCCGTCGCCCGCCGCGCCGAAGCTGTCCGAGTTCCTGTGCTTTGCGATCTACTCGGCGAACCTCGCGTTCGGCAAGGCGTACAAGCCGATCCTCGACGAGCTCGGCCTCACGTACACGCAATACATCACGATCATCGCGCTGTGGGAGCAGGACAACCAGACCGTCGGCCAGCTCGGCGAGAAGCTGTTCCTCGAATCCAATACGCTGACGCCGATCCTGAAGAAGCTCGAGGCAATGGGTTACCTGGAGCGGCACCGCGATCCGTCCGACGAACGCCAGGTGCTCGTCAGCCTGACGAAAAGCGGCCGCCGCGTGCGCGAGAAGGGGCTCGACATGAACCTGGTCGAAGCCACCGGGTTGAAGCCGGACGAGTTCGCGAAGGTGCAGAAGGCGATCGTCACGCTGCGCGGCAACCTGATCCGGTCGACCGAAGCATAAAGGCACTCAGGCACTCAGGCATGACGAGCGGCCGGCGCGTGAATCGCGCCGGCCGCATTGTCACGCGTGCGCATCGCCCAGCACCAGCAGGTGCATGTCGCGCCGTACGACGAAACCGAGCGCGAGATAGCGCTCGATCGCCACCTGGTTCGTCGTGAGCACGTGCAGGAACGGCGTGTCCGATCGTGCGTCGATCGACGCAATCAGCGACCGGATCAACCTCGCCGCCAGCCCTTGCCGCCGAAACGCGGCATCCACGCACACGGCGCTGATTTCCGTATAGCCGTCCAACTGCATCCGCTCGCCGGCCATCGCGGCCAGCCGCCCTTCGCTGCGCACGCCGATGTAGCGGCCGAGTTCGAACGTACGAGGGCCGAACGGGCCCGGCTGCGCGGCGGCGGTCAGCGCAAGCATGTCCGGCACGTCGGCTTCGCCGAGCGGGACATGTTCCGATTCATGTGCCGGGTCGAACGTCCGTTGCCAGATCATTTGAAGCAGCGTCGCGCGCCGGATCACCGACCATCCCGCCGGTGGCGCGATCTCGTCCGGCGTGACGAGCGCGGCCGGCCCGTGTGCGGCGACCAGCGCGCGCAGCGCGTCGAACGACGCCGGGCTCGTGTCGGCGAGCGCGGCAAACGGCGCCACGGCCACCGGAAACCGCCATGCGCGGTCATTGCCGAGCGCAAAGCGGTGCTGCTTGCCCGTCAGCGCGTTCCAGACAACGCGATCGAGCACGTGCGCATCGCTTGTCGCGTTTCCGGTCATGGCATCCGGCATCGGCGGCTCCTTCGTGAAAGATGGGGGTGCCGCACAGAATAATCCGGGATGGGCGGGAATGCAGGCTGCGGCAATGCAAATAAAAGCGCATGCGATTACATCGCATGCGCTTTATATGATGGACTTCAGCGACAGAATTCGCCGTACCACGCTCAATGCCCGAAATAGATCGAGCGCTCGGCCATGTGGATCGCGCTGCGGCTGCCGGACTGCGTGGCGCCGCCGGCATCACCGCCGTAACCGGCTGTCTGCGTATCGGCCGCGACGGCGCCATCGTCGCGAATCCTTTTCAGCGCCGCCTGGATATTGTCCGGATAGTGCGGATCGTTGGGGCGATTCGGCTGGTAGCCGGCTTGCTGCAACGCGGCCAGTTCGGCACGCACTTGCGCACGCGTGACGGTGCTTTCTCCGGCAAAAGCCGGCGCGGCGACGGCGGCCGACACGGCAACGAGCAGGGCGGCAATCAGTTGGGTCTTCATCATTCACCTCGACAGGGATTCAGGAATTCAGGGGGCGCACCGCACGCCGGCCATCGGCGCCGTTCGCGCGTTCGTTCAATGACCGAAGTAGATCGAGCGTTCGGCAACACGCATCGCCGGCCGGCTGCCCGACTGCGTCGCGGCAGCGGCATCGTTGCCGTAACCGGATGCCGATGCGTCGGCCGCCACCGCGTCGTTCGCATGAATGCGCGTCAACGCGGCCTGCAGGTCGTCCGGGTAATGCGGATCGTTCGCGCGTCCCGGCCGATAACCGGCTTGTTCCAGCTGGACGAGCTCGGCGCGTACTTGCGCGCGGGACACCACGGCTGCGTCGGCAAACGCCGGCGCGGCGGCAGAAGCGGAAACAGCGACGAGAAGGGCAGCGATCAGGCGGGTTTTCATCATTCACCTCGACAAAATGGAATCAGGAATAAAAGGACTCAGGGTTCACGTACCGGCGTGGTGCTCAGTGACCGAAGTACACCGAACGCTCGGCCACGCTTGCGACATCGCGGCGGCCGGATTGCGTCGCGGCGCCGCCGTCGCTGCCGTAGCCGGCACCCGCTGCGTTGGCGGCGACGGCGTCGCCCGCGTGGATCCGCGTCAGCGCGGCCTGCAGATCGTTCGGGTAGGTGGCGTCGGTCGCGCGGTTCAGCGGATAGCCGGCTTGTTGAAGCTGTGCGAGTTCGGCGCGCACCTGCGCACGCGTCACGGTGGTTTCGTTGGCGAACGCCGGTGCGGCAACAGCGGCCGAAACAGCGACGAGCAGGGTAGCGATCAGTTGGGTTTTCATCATTCACCTCGATGGAAAAGGAATCGGGAATTCGGGAGGGCGGCGCTCGGCCGCCCGATGCAACGTTCAGACGATCCGGATGTCGACGTCGATGTTGCCGCGCGTCGCCTTCGAATACGGGCAGGTCTGGTGAGCGGCGTCGACGATGCGTTGCGCGACGTCGCGCTCGAGCCCCGGCACGCTCACGTTCAGCCGGGCCTGCAGGAAGTACGCGTTGCCCGCGGTGCCGAGATCCACTTCGGCATCGACCGCGAGGTCGGCCGGCAGCGTCACCTTCGCGGCACGCGCCGCAAGCTGCATCGCGCCGATGAAGCAGGCCGACCAGCCGGCTGCGAACAGTTGTTCCGGGTTGGTGCCGGTGCCGGCGCTGCCCGGCGACGACAACTGGATGTCGAGGCGGC
Organism: Burkholderia anthinoferrum; assembly: GCF_002925705.1. Lineage (NCBI taxonomy): Bacteria > Pseudomonadati > Pseudomonadota > Betaproteobacteria > Burkholderiales > Burkholderiaceae > Burkholderia > Burkholderia anthinoferrum. Next base: position 113,236 of record NZ_LFZP01000032.1, on the reverse strand, counting down.
CGTCGGAACTGCGCGCCGCGCCGTCGCGGCCGCCGGAAGTCGTATGCGTCTTGCCCGTGTACAGCACCTTGTCGATCTTGCTCATCATTTGCTCCGTCGGTTGGTTTGTCTCAGATGCGATTCGATCGCATGCGACGCAGTTTCCGCCTGACGACCTCTCTCGTCAAGCGGATTCGATTAAATCGCATGCGATATTTTGTATTTCAATGTATCCGGATCGTGTAGCGCCTTTCCTGACAAGCTTTTCAGACGATCCGGCCCCCGATTGCACGGTGCGCCGACGTGCGTGCCGGATGCCGGGTAGGGCGCGCGAGAACACTTGCGGGACCGGATGCCGCCCCACACGTCCGGCCTGTCATCACGCCACCTCGATCTCGGCGATCACGACCAGGATCACGGCGGCGTTGGCCGGCAACTGGTGCTGGGAGAACGCCGAACGCGCATGTCCGGCCTTGGCGCCGAGCACGGCGGCGAACAGGTCGGACGCACCATCGATCACGGCCGGCTGTCCGAAAAAGCCGTCGGCAGAGCTCACGTGCCCCTCGACGCGCACGATCTTGCGCAGGCGATCGAACCCGCCCAGATGCTTGCGGATTTGCGCAAGCACGTTCAGTGCCGCCAGCCGCGCGGCATGCTTGCCGTCGTCGACGCTCAACTGCTCGCCGACACGGCCGGTATAAGCAAGCTTGCCGTCGGCGAGCGGCAACTGTCCCGACACGAACAGCAGGTTGCCGGCTTCGCCGACGGCCGTATAGCTGCCGAGCGGACTCGGCGGTTCCGGTAATGCGAGGCCGAGTTCGGCCAGGTTCTGTTCGACGCTCATGTCGTGCTCCTTGCGGTAAAAGGGATCGGGCGGCCGCATGGCCCGTGAATCACTGTAGTCACGCGGCCGAAGCCGGTAAATGCCGGCCGCGCAATTGAGTCGGGACGTCATGTAACGAATCGCGCCCGCCGCACCGGCTGGTTTCCCGCACGAGATTCATGCACACTCGTTGCTTCACCGCGTCCCCCATGGCCGAGACGGCAGGAATCGCCCCATGCAACGACAATTCGACGATCTGCTGCTGGGCAGCATCGAGCTGTTCTGTCTGGCTGCCGAGCTCGGCAGCTTCACGCTTGCGGCAAATGCGGCCGGCGTCACGCCCGCCGCGGTCAGCCGGTCGGTCGCACGGCTCGAGGAGCGTCTCGGCGTGCGCCTGTTCGTCCGCACGACGCGACAGATCCGGCTGACCGATTCCGGCCGGCGTTATTTCGAGCAATGTCGCGATGCGTTGTCGCAGCTCGTCGACGCGGAGCGCGAAGCCACGGGCCAGCAGGCCACGCCCGCCGGCCTGCTACGGATCAGCATGCCGACGCCGTACGGGCACTATCGCGTGCTGCCGCTGCTGCCGGCGTTTCGCGAGCGCTACCCGGCGGTACGCATCGAAACTCACCTGAGCAACCGCAACGTCGACTTCGCCGAGGAAGGCTACGATCTCGCGATCCGCGGCCGCGCGCCGGCCGATTCGAGCCTGGTCGCGCGCAAGCTGGAGGACGCCGAACTCGTCGTCGTCGCGACGCCCGACTATCTGAAGCGCGCGGGTACGCCGACCGCGATCGCCGACTTGCACGCGCACGAATGCATCCAGTTCGAGCTGCCGAGCAGCGGACGGACGATTCCCTGGCTGTTCGACGACGGCGCGGATGAAATCGACGTCACGACGGCCGGCAGCTACGGCACGTCGGGCGACGTCCTGGCCGGCGTGACGCTCGCGCGCAGCGGCGCAGGGCTGTTCCAGACCTACCGCTTCATCGTCGAGCACGATCTGCGCGCCGGCACGCTCGTGGAAGTGCTGTCCAGCGTCGGCGGCCGGTCGCGGCCCTTCGTGCTGTTGTACCCGCATGCACGCTTTCTGTCGTCGCGCGTGCGGGTGTTCGTCGACTTTCTCGTCGAACAGCTCGCGCAGGCGCCTGCCAACCGGACAGCCGGCACACGCGGCAAACGCGCCGGCGCATCGCGATAGACACGCCGGCTCGCGGCTTCGACGCCGGCGCTCAATGCCCGGCGCTCTGACCGCCGTCCACGTGCAGGATTTCGCCGGTGACGAACGGCGCCGAATCGAGATACAGGATCGCACCGACGATATCGCTCATCTCGCCCATCCGGCCGACCGGATGCAGCGACGCGAGCGTCGCGTGCGTGTCGGCCGCATGCATCGGCGATTTGATGATGCCGGGCGACACCGCATTGACGCGAATGCCGGCCTTCGCATACTCGATCGCGAGCGACTTCGTCGCGGCATTCAATCCGCCTTTCGTCAGCGACGCCAGCACCGACGGTACATTGCTGTTCGCGTGATCGACCAGGCTCGTCGTGATGCTGACCACATGGCCCGTGCCGTGCTTCTGCATCGCGGCGATCGCACGCTGCGTGACGTGGAAGAAGCCGTTCAGGTTGACGCTCGTGATCCGCGCATAGTCGTCCGCGGTGTATTGCGTGAACGGCTTTGCGACGAAGATGCCCGCGTTGTTGACGAGCGTGTCGACACGGCCGAAATGTTCGATTGCCGCATCGACCACACGGTGCGCGACGGCCGGATCGCCGATGTCGCCCGCGACGGTGACGAGATCGGGACCGTGCGACGGGCCGATAGAACGGGACGTCGCGACGACGCGATGGCCGCGTGCCCGGAATGCGTTGACCGTTTCCGCCCCGATGCCTTGCGATGCGCCGGTGACGATGATGACTTTGGATGCGCTCATGATGTACCTCGACGGGTGAATGATGTTCGGCCTCGATGCCGACCGGATCGATGAATCCGATGGGCAGACTGTAGGCGTGCCGGTCACGATTTCGAACACCCGCCATGGAGCAACAGTCTTGCGTCGCGGGAACAAATGACGGGAAAGGCGAGGGTCTGCGGCGATCGCCGCGCTGGAGTCGGGTACACCGCCGCGCCGGGTGCTCGCCAAGTCGGTGCGCTACGGGAGAATGTCGGCGCGGGGCGGGATCGTGCCTGATGGACCGATTTTCCGGGAGCTTGAAGCGTCGATTCGTTTGCCACGAAAACACGAGGTTGGATAAGAAAATACCTCTATCCGGATAACTTTTCTTATCACGATAGCACTATCGAAAATCCAAACTCGCCACTTCAAAAACGCGTATGACGTCGAGCGCGTCGTCGAATCGAAGGGCAGGGAAGCGACCGCGCCGTCACGCCGGCGCGTTCCTCCGCGCAAACAGCAGCGTCAACACCTCCGCCGTCGCGCGAGCGACATCGTGTGCGGTCGTATCGACCAGCGCATGCGCGCATTCGCGATACAGCGGGTCGCGCGTCCGGTACAGCGCGGCGAGCGTCTGCCGCGGTTCGCCCGCCTGCAGCAGCGGCCGCCGCCGCGTGTCGTCGCACGTACGCCGCCACAGCACATCGGGATCCGCATGCAGATAGATCACGCTGCCGCGCTCGCTCAGGCGTGCGCGGGTGTGCGGATTCAGGACCGAGCCGCCGCCGGTCGCCACGACCACGTTCGCGCGCTGCGTCAGCTCGTCGACGATATGCGCTTCGAGCAGCCGAAAGCCGCCTTCGCCGACCACGTCGAACAGCGCGGCGACCGAGCGGCCGGTGCGCCGCTCGATCTCGTCGTCGCTGTCGGCGAACGCCCAGCCGAGCGAAGCCGCGAGCGCGCGGCCAAGCGTCGATTTGCCCGCGCCCATCATGCCGACCAGAAACGCGCGCCCGCCGGCCGTCTCGACGGCGGGGCTCATAACCGTCGCGCGAGCGACCAGCCGGCCCGCGTCGCCAGGCAGATCCGTCGCGCGCGCACCGCGTCCGACAGCGTGTCGAGCGCCGCGCCGGTCGACGCGTCATCGGCGTCGAGCAGCGCGCCGAGCACCTGCTCGTCCGGATCGCAGGCCGCGATGTGCTCGGCCGCATCCGCCGCGATGGTCCGCGGCGCGCGTTCAGGCGCCGCGTCGCGCTCGGGCCGCCGCCACCTGCCGTGCAGATCGCGCCATCGCACGACGAGCCCGTAGAGCAGCGCACCACCCGGCACGGCCGTGTCGTCGGGTGCCGCGGCCAGACCGTCGGCCGTCGTACACCGTGTGACCCAGCTCGCGAATTCGAGCAGCGACGCGTCGTGGGCAACCGTGGCCGCGTCGAGCGCCACGGCCACGCCGGCATCCCGCAGCCGGCCGAGCAGCGTCCGCACGCCGTCGTGCGCGCCGCCGCACGGCTGCAGCAGCACTTCCAGCTCGTCCTCGTGGCGGCACGCGAGCGCACGGTGCCGCTCGAGCGCGGCGGGCTCGAGCAGCGCCTGCGCCGCATGCCGGACGATCACGATCGCGCGATCGTCCCGCCGCTCGACGATCGCACCGATGCGGCGCCGGGCGCGCGCCACCGCGCAGCTCACGTGTCGCTCCCGAGCGCGCGCGCACGCATCACAGCGACCCCTGGAATTCGAGCACGCGCGTCTTGAATTCGTCGGGCACGGCCAGCGTCGTGTTGTTCGCGTAATCGAACATCACGTGCGTCGACACGCCGCGCGCGACGATGGTCTGGTCGTCGCGCTCCATCAGGTGTTCGAGATCGAAGCTCTTGCTGCCGAAGCGCACGATGCTCGAGCGGACGGTCAGGTTGTCGCCGAACTGGGCCGGTGCGAGGTACTCGCACTGCGTCTTCACCATGATGTGCGGCAGTTTCTCGGTGCGCGGCAGGCCGAGCAGATCGAACATGTAGCAGAGGTACGAGTGCTGCAGATAGTCGTAATAGACGGGGCTGCTCACATGCCCCATCGAATCCGTATCGCGATACTTGACGTGAATGGGGGTTTCGTAATGCCGTTTCGACATGGTGACTCTCCGCAATGACTGGGTTGATTTATATTTTCGAGCCCGAATGGCCTGTCGGGCATCCGAAAATTAATCGAACGACTATCGGGCCGCCACTATCAGAACGAATAGCGAAGCGTGGCGGAAAGCCGCATGCGGACGCATTCGCCGCTGCAAGATCACAGCCTGATTTTCGAACGAAAACCCAATGAACGTTCCATTCGACACCCGCGAACAGGCATGACGACAGGATCCTCAATTATCGAATCCGACGCTTATTTACCTCATTCATAAGGTTATGAATTAGAAACTGATAACTATGTTAGTTGCGCGCCGAAAGCACCATTCAATACAGTCGCGCTGTAGTAAAAAGTCACGTTCATTATCGACAGGAGGGCAGTCCCCATGCATGCAAACGCCTGGACGACAAACCGCGACGCCGTGCTGCGCTTGCCGTCCCCTGCGGATCTGGCCGGCGCGCTGCCGCCGGCGTGGCGCGCGTCGCGCACCGTTCATACGACCCGCCGCGCGATCGTCGACGTGCTCGACGGCGCGGACGACCGGCTCGTGGTCATCGCCGGCCCGTGTTCGATACACGATCCCGACGCCGCGCGCGACTACGCGGCACGGCTCGCGCTGCAACGCGCGCGCTTCGCGGACGAGCTGGAAATCGTGATGCGCGTGTATTTCGAGAAGCCGCGTACGACGGTCGGCTGGAAGGGGCTGATCAACGATCCGCTGCTGGACGGCAGCGACCGGATCGACGTCGGACTGCATACGGCCCGCGCGCTGCTGTGCGACATCAACGGCGCGGAGATGCCGGCCGCGACCGAGTTGCTCGATCCGCTGTCGCCGCGCTACCTGGCCGATCTGATCGCCTGGGGCGCGATCGGCGCGCGCACCGTCGAGTCGCAGGTGCATCGCGAGCTCGCGTCGTCGCTGCCGGTTCCGATCGGCTTCAAGAACGGCACCGACGGCAATGTCCAGGTCGCCGTCGACGCGATGCGCGCGGCGGCGCACGCGCACCGGTTCCTGTCGATCGATGCAGGCGGCCGGCTATGCGCGAGCGCGTCGCCCGGCAATCCGCATACGCACGTCGTGCTGCGCGGCGGACGCGAACCGAATTTCGACGCGGCCGCGGTGAACGCCGCCTGCGAACGCATGACGGCCGCGCACTTCGCGCCGCGCGTGATGATCGACGTCAGCCACGGCAACAGCCGCCGCCAGTACCGGAACCAGCTCGCCGTCGGCGCGGAAGTCGCCGCGCAGGTGGCGGCCGGCGATACGCGCATCGTCGGCGTGCTGATCGAATCGAACCTGATCGAAGGGCGGCAGGATCTCGTGCCCGGCGTGCCGCCGCGCTACGGGCAGAGCATCACGGATGCGTGCCTGTCGTTCGCCGATACCGCGCAGTTGTTCGAGACGCTCGCGCACGCGGTGCGTACGCGGCGACGCGGCCACCCGCTGCCCCTCGGCGCCGAGTTCGCGCACGAGCCGCTGCTCGCCTGCTGCGCGTGAGCGGCCCGGCGCGACACGCTCAGATGGCGGCTTCGTCAAGGATGCGCGTCGCGTCGCCGGCCCACGCGTCGCGATAGCGGGCCAGCCAGTGCTCGGCCTGCGTGGGCGCACCGGCGACGATCTCGTCGAGCGGCGCGAGATACATCGATTCATCGCGGCCGGCCGCATCCGTGCGCGCCCGCGCGCGCAGGCCGCGATGCGCGATCGCGAGCGCATCGGCCGCGATCGCGCGTAACGACCGGCCGCCGGCCGGCGTATCGAGCCCGGTACGCGGCACGTCGCGACGCAGCGCGAGCAGCGTACCGCGGTCGATCTCGGCAGCCAGCGTCCCGGCATCCGACAGCGCCGCCGGATCGTACAGCAGGCCGGTCCAGAACGCGGACAGCGCGACCATCATGTCGGGCGAGCCGGCATCGGCGCCGCGCATCTCGAGATAGCGCTTGAGCCGGACCTCGGTGAACACCGTCGTCAGATGGTCCGCGAAATCGCCCAGCGTCGGCGTCTCGCCTTCGAGGTGCGGAATGCGCCGCCGCATGAAATCGCGGAACGTGTGCCCGGTCGCGTCCGCATAACGATCGCCGCGCCGCACGAAATACATCGGCACGTTGTCGAGCAGCCAGCTCACGTAGCGCTCGAAGCCGAAGCTGCGCGACAGGAACAGCGCCGGCGCGCCGCAGCGATCCTCGTCGGTATCGAGCCATGTGTGCGCGCGCGTCGACAGCAGGCCCGACGGGCGGCCGTCGCGGAACGGCGAATTCGCGAACAGCGCGGTGGCGACCGGCTGCAACGCGAGCGACACGCGCATCTTGCGCGCCATGTCGCTTTCCGATGCGAAATCGAGGTTGACCTGCACGGTGCAGGTGCGCTGCATCATGTCGAGCCCGCGCGTGCCGACCCGCGGCATGTAGCGCCGCATGATCGCGTAGCGCTGCTTCGGCATCCACGGCAGCGCGTCGCGCGACAGGTGAGGGTGAAAACCGAGCGGCACGCAGCGCAGGCCGAGCGGATCGCATGCCGCGCGGGCCGCGGCGAGGTGCGCGTGCAGCTCGGCGTGCGTGTCGTGCAGCGTATCGAGCGGGGCGCCCGATAGTTCAAGCTGGCCGGCCGGCTCGAGCGAGATCGCGGCGCCGTCGCGCTGGATCACGCCGACGGTCTGCCCGGCATCGACGATCGGCGTCCCGTCGCCGCGCAGCCGCGCCAGCACCTCGGCGATGCCGGACGGCCCTTCATAACGCGCAGCCGCATGCGTCGCGCGGGAAACGACGAACTTCTCGTGCTCGGTACCGATCCGGAACTGCGCGGCCGGCTTGCAGCCGGCGGCCAGATGATCGGCGAGCTGCTGCTCGGAGACGATCGGCGTGTTGTCCGATCCGACGGCGTTCGACATCGACATCCTCCACAGGTCACATTGGGCGACCGACCGGCCGGTCGCACGGCGACTATAGCGACGTCGATGCGCGCGCAGTACTGGCAGGGGTGATAGGGGCGGTGCGAGGCCGCGCGACATTACGGCTGCTTGCGCTTCGCGAAGTAATGCGCGGGCGAATCGCCGAACGCGCGGCGGAACATCGCGATGAAATTGCTCGGCGTCGCATAGCCGAGCGCGTCGGCGATGTTGGCGACGCTGTCGCCGTTCGCCAGACGTTCGAGCGCATGCGTGAGCCGCGCCTGTTGCCGCCACTGCGCGAAGCTCGTGCCGGTTTCCGCGACGAACAGCCGGCTCAGCGTGCGGGCGGACAGCCCGGCCCACTCGGCCCACGCGTCGAGCGTGCGGCTGTCGTGCGGCTGCCCGAGGATCGCATTGGCGATCCGCAGCAACCGCCGGTCGTGCGGCATCGGCAAGTGCAGCGGTTCGTGCGGCGCGCGGCGCATCTCGTCGAGCAGCACGACGCTCATGCGCGCCTGTTCGATGTCGAGCCGGTCCTGGTCGGCCCACGACACCGCGCGCCGCACGAGCGCGCGCATCAGATCGGTGATCGCGATCACGCACGGCTGGTCGGGCATGCGGCGGCTCGCGGCCGGCGCGATCACGACGCTCCAGCCGCTCAACGCGCCGCTGATGCTGACCTTGTGCTGCTCGCCCGGCGGAATCCAGCCCGCGCGATGCGGCGGCAGCAGCCACGAACCGTGCGGCGTGCGCACGTGCGCGAACCCGCTTTCGACGCAGAACACCTGGCCGCGCAGATGGCTGTGCCAGTCGACCTCGCGCGTGCCGAGCTGGTAGGTATTGCTGCCGTCGTCCTCGCCCCAGACGGCGATCAGCGATGGGCCGTCCGCGCGTTCGCTCGGATCGGCGTCGGCGCGTTGCGCCGCGCGGGCGGGAGAGGCTTCTCGGATGGGCATGGCCGGAATTCATTATTTTTTGTCTAAACAACATTATCAGCTTTACCCGGGAGCGTCCAACAATGCGTGTCGTGTTCAAACCCAAACGAAGCAGAGGAACGCGATGCACGCAGCACTTGCTCCCTCGCCACGCGATGCCGTCGCGCGGCGCGTCCTGTCGCGCATGGCCGCAGTCGTGGCGCTCGTCATGCTCGGCGCATGCGCGAGCCGCGACGGGCTCACGCCGGCCGGCACGCTGCGCGGCGCCGATACGCTCGCCGCAGCGCGCAGCCTCGCGCATGCGCCGGCCGCCGACTGGCCGGCCGCCGACTGGTGGGTTGCGCTGAACGATGCGCAGTTGAATGCGCTGATCGACGAAGCGCTTGCCGGCAATCCCGATCTCGCGACCGCCGATGCGCGTGCGCGCGAGGCGCAGGCGCTCGTGATCGAAGCACAGGCTGCCCGCTTGCCGCATCTGGTCGGCCGCGCGGGCGCGAAAGGGGAACGCACGTCCGGCACGCAGTTCTCGAAAGGCGAGGGCGGCGGCGTCTTCAGCCACACGCGCGAAATCAATCTCGGCCTGAGCTGGGATCTCGATTTGTGGGGCGGCCGCCGCGCGGCGTGGGAAGCCGCGCTCGGCGAAGCGCGGGCCGCGCAGATCGATGCACGGGCCGCGCGCGTGCTGCTGTCCGTCAACGTCGCGCGTGCCTACGTGAATCTCGCCTATGCGTTCGATCAGCAGGACGTCGCGCGGGCCGAATACGAACGGGCCGACGAAGCACTGTCGCTGACGCGTCAGCGTGTCACGAAAGGCATCGACAACGTCGCGCAGCAGCGCCAGGCGGAAAGCGAAGTCGCGGCCGCGATGCGCGAGCAGGCACGCGCGGCGCAGGCGATCGACAGCGCGCGCATCGCGCTCGCGATCCTGCTCGGCGCGGGCCCCGATCGCGGCCTCGCGCTCGCGCGGCCCGCGCCGCTGCCCACCGCCGCGCTCGCGGTGCCGGCCGACCTGCCGGCCGCGCTGCTCGGCCGGCGCGCCGATCTCGTCGCCGCACGCTGGCGGGTGGAAGCCGCGAGTCGCAACGTCGCGGCCGCCCGCGCGGACTTCCTGCCCGACGTGAGCCTCACCGCGCTGATCGGTCTCGCGACGCGCGGCGGCGCATCGCTGTTCCAGGCAGCGTCGCGCACCTACAACGTCAGCCCGGCCGTGAGCCTGCCGATCTTCGACGGCGGCGAACGGCGCGGTGTGCTGCGCAAGCGCGACGCGCAATACGACGTCGCGGTCGCCAGCTACAACAAGACGCTGATCGGCGCGATCGGCGAGGTGGCCGACGATCTGCACCGGCTGCATTCGCTCGCCGTGCAGGCCGATGCGCAGCAGCGCGCATTCGATTCCGCCACCGATGCATGGCGGCTCGCGGACGCGCGCTACCGCGCGGGCGTCGGCAGCTACCTCGACGCGCTCGTCGTGCGCCAGCAGCTCCTGATCGCGAGCCGCGAAGTCGCCGCGTTGCGCGCCCAGCGCGCGGACCAGTCGCTGCAGCTCGTTGCCGCGCTCGGCGGCGGCTTCCGCGCCGAGCCGGACGACGTCGCGCTCGCCGCCACTCCTTCCCACCGTCCTTGACATCGAACCATGAGCAGCGACAACACCCTGCAGACTCCCGCGCGGCCCGCAGCCGCCGATCCGGCCAGCGCCCGCCAGCAACCGTCGGCCGACCACACCGGCGCGCCGCGCGCGCCAGGCGGGTCGGACGCCCGCACGCAACCGGCACCGGGCGGCGCCGCACCGGCCACGCCGCCGCCCGCAAGACGCAAGCACCTCGTGCGTGCGCTCGTCGCCGCGTTCGCGCTCGGCATCGTCGGCTGGGGCATCTGGTACGGGCTCGTCGGCCGCTGGTACGAGTCCACCGACAACGCATACGCACAAGGCAACGTCGTCGAGCTGACGCCGCAGGTGACGGGCACCGTCGTGTCGATCGACGCGGACGACGGCGACCTCGTCCGCGCCGGCACGCCGCTCGTCCGTCTCGACGCGAGCGACGCGCAGATCGCGCTCGCGGCCGCGCAGGCCGACCTCGCGGCCACGGTGCGCAAGGTGCGCGGCCTGTACAGCAACGAGCGCGGGCTCGCGAACAGCATCGACGGCGCGCGTGCCGATCTCGACGCGCGGCGCACCGCGCTCGACAAGGCGAAGGCAGACTACCGGCGCCGCGAGGATCTCGGCCGCTCCGGCGCGATCTCGCGCGAGGAGCTCGCGCATGCGCTCGATACGCTGACGTCCGCGCAAAGCGCGTACGCCGCCGCGCAAAGCGCGCTCGCGACGTTGAGCGAACAGCACCAGACAAGCAAGGCGCTCGTCGACGACACCGCGGTCGCGTCGCATCCCGACGTCGAGGCCGCGGCCTCGCGGCTGCGCGCGGCCTATCTTGCCCGTGCGCGCACCGACATCGTCGCGCCGGTCACCGGCTATGTCGCCAAGCGCACGGTGCAGGTCGGGCAACGCGTGTCGCCCGGCGTGCCGCTGCTCGCCGTCGTGCCGCTGCGCGAGCTGTGGGTCGACGCGAACTTCACCGAAAAGCAGCTCGAGCACATGCGGATCGGGCAACCGGTCGAGCTGACGGCCGACCTGTACGGCGACGCCGTGCGTTATAAGGGCCGCGTGCAGAGCCTCGGCGTCGGCACCGGCAGCGCGTTCTCGCTGCTGCCCGCGCAGAACGCGACCGGCAACTGGATCAAGATCGTGCAGCGCCTGCCGGTGCGAATCGAACTGACGGATCCATCGCAACTCGACGCGCATCCGCTGCGCATCGGCCTGTCGATGCACGCGCGCGTTGACCAGCACGACCGCAGCGGTGCGATGCTGTCGCGCCGCGCGCAGGACGCGCCGGTGTTCAGGACCGACGTGTACCGCGACGAGCTGGCGCGCGCCGACAGCCTGATCGCCGACGTCGTGCATGCGAACCTGCCGGCGGCGGTGCGTGCGGAGCGTGTGCGATGAGCGGCCCGATGCCGGCCGCGGACGCCGGTTTTCGCCCGTCGAGCGTCGCGCTGACGACGTTCGGCCTCGCGCTCGCGGTGTTCATGCAGGTGCTCGACGGCACCGTCGCGAACGTCTCGCTGCCGACGATCGCCGGCAACTTCGGCGTCAGCACGACGCAGAGCGCATGGGTCGTCACGACGTTCTCGGTCAGCAATGCGATCGCGTTGCCGCTGACCGGGTTTCTCGTCAAGCGTGTCGGGCAGGTCCGGCTGTTCGTGTGGGCGACGCTGGCGTTCACGTTCGCGTCGCTCCTGTGCGGCCTCGCGCAAAACCTGCCGCAGCTCGTCGCGTTCCGCGCGCTGCAGGGCCTCGTGGCCGGGCCGATGATCCCGACCACCCAGGCGCTGATGCTGTCGATCTACCCGCCGCAGCGCCGCGGCTTCGCGCTGTCGATGATCGCGATGGTGACCGTCGTCGCGCCGATCGCGGGCCCCGTGTTCGGCGGCTGGGTGACGGAACATTACTCGTGGCGCTGGGCGTTCCTGATCAATCTGCCGATCGGCGTGTTCGCCGCGATGTGCGTGTTCGCGCAGATGCGCGCGCGCGTCGAGACGACGGTCGCCGCGCGCGTCGACTATGTCGGGCTCGCCGCGCTCGTCGTCGGCGTCGGCGCGCTGCAGATCGTGCTCGACAAGGGCAACGAAGCCGACTGGTTCAATTCGACGTTCATCGTCGTGATGTCGGTGGTCGCCGCGTTCGGGATCGCGCTGTTCCTGATCTGGGAACTCAACGAGCCGAACCCGATCGTGAACCTGCGGCTGTTCGCGCATCGCAACTTCGCGGCCGGCACGCTGACGCTCGTGCTCGCGTACTCGGCGTTCTTCGCGGTCAACGTGATCGTGCCGCAGTGGCTGCAGCGCACGCTCGGCTATACGGCGTTCTGGGCCGGGTTGGCCGTCGCGCCGATGGGCGTGATCCCCGTGCTGATGACGCCGTTCATGGGCAAGTACGCGCCGCGCTTCAACATGCGCGTGCTCGTGTGCTGCGCGTTCGCGATCCTCGGCACGTCGTCGTTCCTGCGCGCGGGCTTCGTACCCGACGTCGACTTCACGCACATCGCGCTGATCCAGCTGCTGCAAGGCCTCGGCCTCGCGCTGTTCATCATGCCGATCAACAGCATCCTGCTGTCCGACCTGAAGCCGGACGAGATCGCCGCGGGCTCCGGCCTGTCGACGTTCCTGCGCACGCTCGGCGCGAGCTTCGCCGTGTCGATCACGTCGTTCCTGTGGGACCGGCGCGCGATCCTGCATCACGCGCAGCTCAGCGAACACCTGAGCAGGTTCGATCCGGCCGTTCGCGCCGAACTCGCGCAGCTGGGCGGCGGCGATCCGCAACGCGCGGCAGCGCTGCTCGGCAACCTGGTCGACGCGCAGGCGTACCAGATCTCGTTCAACGACGTGTCGTTCGCGCTCGGCTGCGTGTATCTCGCCGTGATCGCGGTGGTGTGGTTCGCCCGCCCGCCGTTCGGCCCCGGCGCTGCCGCGAAACGATGAAGCGGGCGCCGCGCGGCCCGTTCCGACCCATGCTGTTCAACTCGATGGAGACTGACCCGATGCCTACCCACCACGCTGGAAACGCGCCGTCCGCACTGGCGGCGCTCGCCGTGTTCGACGTCACGGAATTCCCGCTCGTCGTCGTGCGCAACGACGCCATTGCCTCCCGCGGCTACGCGCAGCGCTGGCTCGACGACATGCACGCGCTGATGCGGCACGGCGAGCCGTTTGTCATGATCTTTCCGCCGGCCCGCCCCGACGAGCCGCACGACGACCGCAAGGAGCGCGGCATGTGGCTCAAGCAGAACCGCGCCGCGCTCGCCGCGGTCTGCCGCGCGCTCGTGTCGGTCGAACCGGACCCGAACGAGCGCGAAGCGGCCATCGCGAACGCATCCGGCATCGAAAAGGCGTTCGGGATCCCGTTCGACGTGACGGCTTCGCTCGACGACGCGAAGCAGGCGGGTCGGCGACGTCTGACCGAGGCGGTCTAGCGCGGCCCGTTCGCGCGCAACGCCTCGAACCGGTTGCGCAAGTCCGCCTGATTGCAGATTCCAACTAATAAACGGGGTGGCTTGTATGAAAGGACTGGATTGTCTGAAATGGTTGGTACCCGGCGACACGGACGCGTCATGGCAGCGGATGACCGACGCGGCCGCCGGCATGGGGTTCGACAAGGTCGTGCTGATCGTGCTGCCGTTTGCCGGCGCATCGTTCGATCTCGCGCGCAAGTGGAGCAGCGGCGTGCCGGGCTGGACGGCGCTGTACCGGCAGCGGCAGTTCGACCGCATCGACCCGATGCTGCAGCATTGCTTCCGTTCGGCGCTGCCGCTCGTCTGGGACGGCGCGCTGTTCGGGCTGCCCGGGCAACGGCCATGCTACGAGGCGGCGGCCGCGTACGGCATGCGCAGCGGCGTCGTGTTGCCCGTGCGCGGCCCGAAGGGGGAGGTCGGCATGCTGTCGTGCGCGAGCGCGGACGATCTCGCCACCACGTGCGAGCGCTGCGACCGGCATCTGGCGGCGCTCACGCTGCTGCGCGACATCGCCTGCGAAGCGATCGCCGGCACGCGCTGCCACGCACCGCCCGACAGCGTGCCGCGTCTGAGCCGACGGGAGGTCGAGTGCCTGCGCTGGCATGCGGCCGGCAAGACCTCGTGGGAAATCGGCCACATCCTGAACGTGACCGAGTCGTGCATCAACTTCCACTTCATGAACATCCGCCGCAAGTTCAACGTGTCACGTCGGCACGAAGCCGTGCTGCGCGCGGTCGAGTGGGGGCTGATCAGCATCTCCGACGTGACCGTGCAGACCTGATGCCGGCGTCCCGTCGAGCCAGCGGTCGAGAAACGCGCTGAGCCACGCGGCCGTCGCGCGGTCGTGCCGGCAGCCTTCGTTCGCCTGCGTCGCGAGATCCTGCGCGCCGGGCACCCCCAGCTTGTGCGCGGCCGCCGTGCTCCAGCGCCGCATCATCGGATAGCTCACTTCCGGATGGAACTGGACACCGTACGCGCGCGGCCCGTAACGGACGGCCTGGTTCTCGAAATGCTCGCCGGTCGCGAGGATCTCGAGCCCCGCGACGCGCTCGAAGCCCTCGCGATGCCACTGATACACGTGCGACGGCCATGAACCGAGCCGCCGGCCGGCCGGCGTCGCGGCGATCGGCCAGTAGCCGATTTCCGCGCGCCCGTCGCGATGCGCGTTCACGCGACCGCCCAGATGGCGGATCATCATCTGCGCGCCGAGGCAGACGCCGAGAAACGGCGCCGCCTCGCGCAGCGGCACGCCGATCCAGTCGATCTCGTCGCGGATCCAGCGATCGCCGTCGTTGGCGCTCATCGGGCCGCCGAACACCACGGCGCCCGCATGGTCGGCGAGCGTCGCCGGCAACGGATCGCCGAGCGGCGGGCGCCGGATGTCGAGCGGATGGCCGCGGGCGGCGAGCAGCCGGCCGATCCGGCCGGGGCTCGACTGTTCGCGATGCAGCACGATCAGGATCGGGCGAAGGGCGGAATGCGTCATGTCGTGAGGTCGGTAGAAGGTCAGCCCGGCTGGCCGCGCAACGCGTCGAACGACACCATCACCTGTTCGCGGTAGGCGGGCCGTCGGCACAGGCGGGCGTACCAGGCCTCGACGTGCGGCAACGGCGGCCGCTCGACGTCGAGCGAGAAATAGCGGAACAGCGTCGCGCCGGCCGGGATGTCGGCCAGGCCCGGCGTCGCGCCGCCGAGAAACGGCTGGGTCGACAGCAGCCGGTCGAGCAGCCGGTAATGCGTCGCGCTGCGCGCGGCCTTGTCGCGCACGATCGCATCGTCGCGCCGCTCCGGCGGCGTTCGCACGAGTGCCCAGAACAACCCGGTCATCACGTCGGGTTCGAGCGCGGTCTGCGACCAGTCCATCCAGCGCTCCGCGCGCGAACGGGCGAACGTGTCGCGGCACCAGAACGGATTGTTCGGCACGCGCGCGGCCAGATAGCGCAGGATCGTGTGCGACTCCCACACGACGTCGCCGTCCCAGTCGATCACCGGGATCCGGCAGGTCGGATTCAGCGCCGCGAACGCGGGCGTCTGCAGCGAGCCGTGCTCGCCGCCGGCCGGAATATGCCGGTAAGGCAGGCCGAGCTCGCCGATGAGCCACAACACCTTCTGCACGTTGAACGACGTGCGGCGGCCCCAGACGGTCAGCATCGCGCGGCATCCTCGCAGGCGGCGGTCGACGCGCATGCCGCGTAGCGGTCGAGGCCCGCCGCCAGATCGGCGATCAGGTCGTCCGCATCCTCGAGTCCGATGTGCAGGCGCACGCCGCAACTGCCGGCCGGCCAGCGCGCCGCGAGGCCGTGCGCGTCCAGTTCGAACGGCAACGCGAGGCTCTCGTAGCCGCCCCACGAATAACCGAGCCCGAACAGCGCCAGATGATCGAGAAACGCGTCGATCGCGTGCGCGGGAGCCGGTTGCAGCACGATCGAGAACAGCCCCGACGCGCCACGGAAATCGCGGCGCCACAGCGCGTGGCCCGCGTCGCCCGGCAACGCCGGATACAGCACGCGCTGCACTTCGGCGCGCGTCGCGAGCCAGCTCGCGACCGCAAGCGCATTGCGCTGATGCTGCCGCAGCCGCACGCCGAGCGTGCGCAACCCGCGCAGCGCGAGATACACGTCGTCGGGGCCGGCGCACAGTCCGAGATCGCCATGCAGTTGCTTCAGCGCGGGCCATGCGCGCGCGTTGGCCGACACCATGCCGAGCATCGCATCCGAGTGCCCGACCAGATACTTGGTGCCGGCCTGGATCGACAGGTCGATCCCGAACGCATGCGGCTGAAAGAACAGCGGCGTGGCCCAGCTGTTGTCCGCGAGGACCAGCGCACCGTGCGTATGCGCGAGCCGCACGAGCGCGGGAATGTCGTGCATGTCGAACGTGTAGGAGCCGGGCACCTCGACGTACAGTGCACGCGTGTTCGGACGAAACGCGGCTGCGACGGGCGTGCTGCCGTCGTACCACGTCGTCTCGACGCCGAGCCGCGCAAGCACGCCTTCGCATGCGTGACGCACCGGGCCGTAGACCGATGCGGTCATCAGCAGATGGTCGCCGGGCTTCAGGCACGACAGCAGCGCGAGCGTGCACGCGGACAGGCCCGACGGGCACAGCACCGCGCCGGCGCCGCCTTCGAGGCTCGTCACCGCGCGCTCGAGCGCGTCCGTCGTCGGCGTGCCGCGACGGCCGTAGATATACGGCTGCGTGCGGTTCAGCAGATCCGACACCGTCGGGCTGAGCACGGTCGACGCATGGTAGACGGGCGGATTGACGAAGCCGTGCCACGCGGCGCTGTCGCGGCCCGCGTGCGCGAGCCGCGTGTCGTCGTGCAGGCCGTCATGCGCGCCGTCGCGCGGCGGCGGCGGTTCGTCACGCTTCACGGCCATAGCGCACACCGTTCCCAGCGCGCGCCCGCGCGACGATAAGCCTGCCGCGCGAAACGGCGCGAACTGTCGGCTCGCCAGAACTCGACTTCGTCGGGGGCCAGCGCATACAGGTGCCAGTCGGGCGACACGAGCGCCGGATCGGCGGCCAGCCGTTCGAGCTGCGCGTCGATCGCACGCGTCAGGTCGGCCGGATCGTCGAGCCGTTCGCTTTGCCGTCCGGCCAGGATACTCGCGCGCGACCGCTCGGGGCGGCTTGCGAAATCGGCATGGCCTTCGGCGTCCGGCAACCGCTCGACCGGGCCGCTCAGCCGGATCTGGCTCGCGATCGCGGGCCAGTAGAACGTCAGCGCCGCGAACGGCCGGTTCGCGAGCTGGCGGCCCTTCGGACTGCGTGCGTTCGCCGCGAAATGCCAGCCGCGCGCGTCGACGTTCAGCAGCACGACGGAACGGGCATCGGGCCGTCCGTCCGGGCGGACCGTCGACAGCGTCGTCACCTGCGGTTCGAGCGCGCCGGCGGTCACGGCCTCGTCGAGCCAGCGTTCGAACTGCGCGTGCGGCGTGTCGGCCCAGTGGTCGGCCGGCACGTGCGGCGCGGCATGCGCGAGGGTTTTCAGCGCCTTCAGGCGCGTGGCGATCGTATCCATGGCGATACTCATGCGATGCCGAATTGCGTCGCGCGGGCGATCAGCCGATGCGCGGCGAGATAGTCGGGGACTTCCGCGAGGAAGCCGTCGACGACGGCGGCGGCCACGCGGCGGCCGCCGGAGGTACGCCGCGCGTGATCGAACGCGTCGATCACGCGGCGGGCGAGGGCGACCTCGTCGGCCGTCGGCGTCAGCACGCGATTGACGACCGGCACGAATTGCGCGTTGACGATCGCTTTCGCCTGGTAGCCAAGGCCGCGCGACACGCGCATGTCGAGTTCCGCGCCTTCGTTGTCGGCATAGCTGTACGGGCAGTCGATCGCGGTCACGCCGACCGCCGCGCATTCGACGCGAAAGCGCGAGCGCACGTAGTCGAGCTCGCGGCCCGCACGGGTGCGCTCGGCGCCCATGTCGGCCACCATGTCCTCGGTCGCGACGAGCACGGCCGACACGCGCGGGCTCGAGCGCGCGATCGCCATCGTGTTCACGAGGCCGAGCGTCGTCTCGACGTTCGGCACCAGTTCGGTCGAGCCCGGCACGATGTCGTATTCGCGCTCGAAGCGCGTGACGGCTTCGTCGAGCGCGACGACCTGCTCGGGCGTCGCGACGTACGACATCATCACGATGTCCGGGCGGCCGCGCATCGCGGCGCGCAGGTCGTCGATGCCGCCCGCGTCGAGGGGATTCACGCGCACGGACGCCAGCACGCCGGCATCGCGCCAGCCCGCGAGCACCCGCTCGCTCAGTTCGCGCGCGGCCGGGCGCCGGTCGGGCGGCGTAAAGGTTTCGAGTTCCTGGATCAGCACATCCGCACCGCTCGCGGTGCCGGCAACGAGCGCATCGTGATCGGCGCCGGCGAGAAACAGCCAGGAGCGGCGCAGGCGGGAAGGGCGTCGGTTCGTCGGTGTCATGCGTGGTTTCCTGTAAGGCGCGCGGTGCGCGTGGCGATGGCGCGGGCGATCAGCCGGCGCGCATCATCTGGTTGAAGATGTTCTTGCGATGCATTTCCTCGGTGCCGCCGACGCTCATGAAGCCCAGTGCGTCCGCCGCGAACGCGGCCACCGGCCCGGCCTGGTAGCCGAGGCTGCCGTACAGCCGCACGAGGCCGAGCGCGCTGTCGACGAGATCCTGAGCGCCGACGAGCTTCGCGATCGAGCATGTCATCAGCGCGTGCGGGTGATCCGTCAGCAATTGCGCGAGCGCGCCGCGCGCGAGCCACGTGCCGCGCTCGATGCCGATCTGCAAATCGACGAGGCGGCGCTGCACGTACTGGTGGACATCGATCGTGCTGTCGAAACTGCGTCGCTCGCGGCAATAGCCGATCGCGTCGCGCAGATAGGGCGCCGTCACCTGGGCGGCGACGAGGCCGTAATAGAGCCGGCCGAGCGAGATGATGTCGATCAGGTTGCCGAGCCCGGCGCCCGGTTCGCCGAGCAGCTGCCCGCGCGTGATCGGACAGTCGTCGAAATGCAGCGCGCCGGTGGGCAGGTCGTCGAGGCCGAGCTTGCGGTCGGGCGGGCTCACCGTGATGCCCGGCTGGTCGCGATCGACGATCACGAGCGCGGTGTTGCGCCGGCCCGGCGTTTCGATGCGCGTGACGACGAGGATGAAACGCGCGAGCGGCGCATGCGCGATATTGAATTTGCTGCCGGTCAGCCTGTAGCCGTCGCCGTGCTCGGCGAGCGTCGTCGCGATGCTGCGCACGTCGGTGCCGGTGCCCGGCTCGGCAATCGCGGTCGCGCTCAGTTCGCCACGCAGGATCGCACCGAAATAGCGGTCCTGCTGCGCGGCCGTGCCATACCGTTCGAGTGCGCGCACCATGCCGGCCTGCGCGATCACCGACAGCAGCAGCGCCGGGCGGCGGATCGATGACGCAAGCCCTTCGAGCGCCGCGGAAAAGTGCCACCAGCCGTGACCGTCGCCGCCATACGTCTGCGGCACGATCATGTCCCACAGTCCTTCCTGCCCGAGCTTCATCCAGCCGGCTTCGTCGAATCCGGCGGGCGCGCGGCCGTCGCGTTCCACGGCGGCGGCGATTCCGGCGCCAATGTCGCGAAACCGCGCCCGCGTCGCGTGCTGCTCCTGCGTCCAGTCAAATGGCATCTGTCGTGTCTCCGGTCGAAGCGGCGCGGCCTTCGACGGCGCGCCAGCGATGACGACAAGGTTAAGGGGGCACGGACAGTGCAGGTACTGGCAGTAGTGGTAGTTGCCGCGCCAATGACGGCGATGACACCGGCACATGGCGTGCCGGCTTCGCGTTGCCGGTCCATTGTTTCCGCACGACCAACTGTGAAGTCTTCCGCCAGGCATTTATCGGGTGGGCGGCCGTCCCGATAATCGATGCATAAGGTCAGGGCAGCGTACGCTGCGATCCGGTGGCGACGCGCCCGACCGGCAGGAAAAGGCGGAGGGCACGATGGATACGATGGCGCCCGAATGGGCGGCCTGCGTCACGGCCAGGCAGGATGCGCCGGCGCTCGGCGTCCGGCGCGTCTGGGACGCGCGGGACGGAACGCCGATCCTCCTGCGTGCGATCGAGCCCGGCGATCTCGACATCGAACGCGAACTGGTCGACCGGCTGTCGAGCCGCAGCCGCTACCTGAGGCTGATGTCCGCACGTAAGCCGACCGAAGACGAATTGATCCGATGGACCCGCATCGATCGCCGGCGGGAAGGCGCGGTGATCGCGACGATCCGCGCCGGCGGTCGCGAGCGTTTGATCGGCGTTGCACGTTATGCGATTGACGATGGAGCAACCGAGATCGTCGAATGCGCGATCGTGATCGACGACGCATGGCAGCGGCAAGGGCTCGGCCGTATGCTGCTGTCGAGCCTGATCGATCTCGCGCGGCGCTCGGGCATGCGGCAGATGGTCGGCACGATGCTGACCGAGAACGATGCGATGAAAGGCCTTGCGCGTTCCGTCGGATTCACGCTGTCGCGCCAGCCGGGGAGTGCATTCGTGACGGATCTGCGGCTCGACCTGGATACCGTTGGGGAGCCTGACGAAGGGCGCTTGCAGGCATCCGGGCCGTCAGGACACGCGGCAAATCACGTGGATTCACCCGCTCTTGCCGGATCGTAGAACAACGCAAAGAGCTCGGATTGCGACCCGACACCGAGCTTTGCGTAGATATGCTTTTTATGCGCACGCACGGTCTCGAACGAGATCGACAGCTTCTCGCCGATCGCGCGCGACGAGAACCCGCTCAACGACAACATCGCCACTTCGATTTCGCGCGTCGTCAACGCACCGCGTCCGCTCTTGCCGGTCAGCGTGCCGAAGCGCGCGTGCGGATCGGGCAGCTCGCTTTCCGTTGCACGCGGCGCCTCCTTCGCGGCGAACGTCTCGAAGCGCAGGCGCTGCTGCATCAACGACAGCACCCACGGCGTGTACAGCGTCAGCAAGGCTATCTCGCGCTCGTCGTACTTGCTCGTCTTGCCGAGCGAAAAACCCAGCGTGTGATCGCGATCGATCACGACGTTGAAATGCACTTCGTCGCCGACGATGTTCTTCTTGAAATAGCGCTGGTAGTACTCGGTCATCCGGAAGTTGTCCGGCGCGACGTCGGCCAGCGTGTAGAAGCCCGACGCCTGCGTTTCGAATGCGGCGAGATAGAACGGATCGAGCTGGTAGAGCGCGGCAAGGTAGTCCTGGAACATCAGGTCGATCTTGCCGTCCGGCATCGCCTGTTCGGCGAGCACGAGCGGCGCGCCATCGCGTGCGAAACGCAGCGCGACCCAGTTGTCGAAATCCAGGTGCCGTTCGAGCACGCGCGTGAGGCGCGCCCAGAAATGCGGGCCATCGAGCGCGTCGATGGCCGAACCAATCTCCCGATGAAAAGCGAGATCTCGCCATTCGAGGTCCATCGTGTGCTCCGGTGAGGGTAACCCTGGTGGGGAATTTCTGGTCAAAAATAATAACCCGATAATCGACCTCACTTCGGCAGGCGGCGGTGGAGGCTGCTTTGCTCGACGAAGCGTCGTATGCGCGATGCAATGGATACGACACGCGAATGAAAGGGTATTGGAAGGAGTGGGCTTCATGCAGGTAGAACTCGCACAACTCGCGCTGGTCGACGGCGACGTCGCACACAACACGCGCAAGGTGATCGACACGATCGGGCGCGTCGATGTGGCAGGTGGCACGAAGCTGGTCGTGTTCCCCGAAACGACACTGTCGGGCTTCCCGACGCGGGACAACGTCGCCGATGTCGCGCAGACGCTCGACGGTCCCGCGTTGTCCGCGGTACGCGATGCGGCACGACAGAAGGGCGTCGCCGTCGCGGTCGGCCTCGCGGAACGCGACGGCGGACGGTTCTACAACAGCACGGTGCTCGTCGACGATCAGGGCGACCTCGTGCTGCGCTATCGCAAGACCCATCTGTGGGCGTCGGATGTCGGCGTATTCACGCCGGGCGACCGTTTCGTAACCTGTCCGTGGAATGGCCTGACGGTGGGCCTGCTGATCTGCTACGACATCGAATTCCCTGAGACGGCGCGCGCGATCGGTGCGCTCGATGCCGATCTGTTGATCGTCACCAACGGCAACATGGATCCGTTCGGCCCCGTGCATCGCCGTGCCATCGCGGCGCGTGCGATGGAGAACCAGATGTTCGCGCTGATGGTGAATCGCTGCGGCTCCGGTGATGACGACCTGACATTCGCCGGCCAGTCCGCACTGGTCGATCCGTTCGGCGAGAGCAGGCTCGAGCTCGGCCGGGACGAAGCCGTCGTGCAGACGAGCCTCGATCTGACGCGTCTCGAAGCAAGCCGCGAACACTACAGCTATCTGCACGACGCACGCGTGACACTCGGTCTCGCGCCCATCGAGGAGCCGAACGGACGCCGCGCGCTGATGATCGGCGCGCGCCGTCACCGCACCGGGTAATCCGGCTCACTCGCTGTTCCTCTGCGACATCGCACGGGCGTCACGCCCGGCGGTGCCGGCTCATTCCATTGAAAGGCCTGCCACAGGCACTCGATCGGCCTCGAAGGCCCAGGAGATAACATGCAAGCGTCGTCATCCCACGAACCCGCGCGCCTGAAGCGCACGCTCGGCTTGCCCTCCGTGCTGCTGTTCGGCCTCGCCTATATGGCGCCGCTGATTGTCTACGGTACGTACGGCGTGCTCGCCAAGGCCAGCGACGACACGGCCGCGCTCGCGTACCTGCTCGCTCTGGTGGCCATTGCGTTCACCGCGCTCAGCTACGGCAAGCTTGCACGGCTCTTTCCGGCGGCAGGTTCCGCTTACACATACACGCGCAAGACGTTCAACCCGCATCTGGGCTTCATGATCGGCTGGGCGACGCTGCTCGACTATTTTTTCCTGCCGATGGTGATCTGGCTGATCGGCGCGGCCTATCTGAACGCGGCATTTCCGCATGTGCCGACGTGGATCTGGATCGTCGCGTTCATCGTGCTGACGAGCGGCCTGAACATCGTCGGCATCGAACTGGCGGCACGCTTCAACATCGTGCTGATGATCGTGCAACTGGCGATCGTCGCGATGTTCGTCGTGCTGTGCTGGCACTACGCGTCGGCGGCGGCAGGCGCGGGCGGTATCGCGATGGCGGAGCCGTTCTTCAAGCCGCATGTGCCGTTCGGCGCGACGATGGCCGGTGCCGCGATCGCCGCGTACTCGTACCTCGGCTTCGACGCCGTATCGACGCTGACCGAGGAAACGATCGATCCGAAAAAGAACATGCCGCGCGCGATCCTGCTGATTGCGCTGATCGGTGGCGCGATCTTCGTGATCGCTGCGTACACGATGCAGCTCGCACACCCCGGCGTCGAGTTCAAGGACACGGATTCGGCTGCATTCGAAGTCGCGAGGATGATCGGCGGCGACCTGTTCGTGACGGTGTTCCTGGCAGGCCTGATCCTCGCGCAGTTCGCATCGGGCATCTCCGCGCAGGCGAGCGTCGGCCGGCTGCTGTATGCGATGGGCCGCGATGAAATCCTGCCGAAGCGGATCTTCGGGTTCATTCACCCGCGCTTCAAGACGCCCGCGATCAACATCACGCTGGCCGGCGTCGTCGGATTGATCGCGTTGAAGCTGGATGTCGCCACGTCGACGTCGTTCATCAACTTCGGTGCGTTCCTTGCCTTTACGGCCGTCAATCTGTGCGTGATTCGGCTGTACCTGTCGGGCAATCACGGCGGCGAGCGCAGGATCGGCGTGCTCGGCGGCATCGTCTTTCCGGTGATCGGCGCGGTGGCCGATATATGGCTGCTCGTCAGCCTCGAGAAGACGGCGCTCGTGCTCGGCGTCGTGTGGTTCGCGCTCGGGCTCGTGTATCTGTGCTGGATTACGCGGCTGTTTCGGCAGGCACCGCCGGAAGTGGCGATTTGACGGGACGCGACGAAACCGATGACCAGCCGGCCGCCGGTCAGCTTACGCGGCCCGAATGCGGACATCTCTATGTAGCCAAAAGCGGACATTTCTATCTAGCCGCTACAACGTGAACTATCGATAATTATGATTATGTCAAATACGATAAAGTCGACTGCACGGCGTGCTGCTAGCCAAGCATCCTCGCATTCGAACCTTGCACCTCCGCCCTTGCCTTGAGTAAAGCCGCCTGCCAGTCCAGCTCATTCCTCGTCGTCCCGGCGCGGGCCGCGCGCCGGGACCGGTTGCCGCCTGGCGGTTTCCTCCCTGTCAGAACCGGTACGTCGCCCCGATCTGGAAGAAGCGGCCAAGGTCCGTGTAGAGCGACTGGTCATAGCCAGTGATGTCGGGCACGGCTTGCCACTCGACGTCGAACGGCGGCTTCTTGTCGAAGAGGTTCGTGATGCCGCCGTAAATCGTCCAATGCTTGAAGCCGCGATAGTTGAACATGAGGTTGAACTGGCTGTACGACGCCACCGATCCCGTACCGCCGTCGCCGAATTCCGCGGCCACGGCGTTCGTATAGGGTCCCGTGTATTGCCAGGTCAGCGTGGTGGTCAGCTGCCGGTAGTCCCAGCTCAGGCTCGTGTTGCCCTTCCAGCGCGGGTTGCTCGCGCCGAACGGCTGCAGCAGCGCAAGGTTGTTGCCGGCGAAGTCCTGCGGTGCAGTTCCGGGGCTGTGCAGCTTGAAGTGCCACACATAGGCCCAGTCGCCTGCGAGCGTGAACGTGCCGTACTTGGTGCGCACCGCCTTGCGGAAGTTGAGATCGAAACCATCGGTGTCGAGCGCACCGAGGTTCACGAAATGCTGAACGAGGTAACGCACCGATCCGTCGGCGTTGCGCACGACGCGGGAGGGATCGTTGGCGACGAGCACCGCGTTCGGATCGTCGGTGCCGATGACGCCGTCGATGCGGACCTTGTAGAACGCCGCGCCGATATCGGTCATCGCATCGGGCGAAAGCTGGAAGCCGATGTTGTAGTTCTTCGTGTGCTCGGGCTGAAGATTCGGATTGCCCGCGACTTGCTCCGTCGTGAAGTGCTTCGTCGGCACACCGCTCGGATCGTTCGGATCGACGAGGTTCTGGTGAGAGAGATAGACGGCCTGCGAGTTTTCGACGAGGGTCGGCGCGCGGAAGCCGCGACTGTACGATGCATACGTCGTCAGCATCTGCACCGGCTGGAAACGCAGCGCAAAACTCGGCGAAAACGCCCCGCCGAAGTCGCTGTAGTGATCGTAGCGGCCCGCCTGCGTGAACGTCAGGTTGCGCAGGATCGGAATGTCGACCTGGTAGAACGCGGCGGCGACGTTGCGCGACCCCTCCACCGTCTGCACGTTCGCGGGCGCGGATACGCCCTGCGACGCGAGCGTCTGCGGGTTGATCGTCGACGATTCGTGGCGGAACTCGGTGCCCAGGCCCAGGCCGACCGGGCCGCCGGGCAGCGTGAAGAGATTCGACGTCGAGGCCTTGGCTGTCACGCTGTCGATCTTCGAGATGGCCTGCTGATCGTCGTCCGTGAAAACGCCGTTCAGGCCGTTTGGCGTGGCGGCCGGGTTCGAGAAGTTGTAGGTGCCGTTCGCGAGCATGTTCTCGAGGCCCGCGACGTTGATCCGGTTGCGATACGTCGTATCGACCGTGCTCTGCGAATGACCGTAATCGGCCGACCAGTCCCATGCGCCGAATCTGCCCGCATCGAACGAACCTTTGACGCCCGTGTTCGCCATCCAGAACGTCGATACCGTGTCCGCCCCCACGACGTTGCCCGGGAAGGTCAGGTTGATCGCCGTCGGCACACCGAACGGGTTATAGGGGTTGCTCACCGGTACGGTGCGCGGCAGCGGCGAAACGGACCCGGTCGCCGGGTTGTAGACGTTCGTCGTGCTCGAGATCGAGGCCGGTCCCTGCAGCTGGACGGTTTCATCGCGGCTCACCCAGAAGCCCGCATAGGCTTGCGTGTTGTCGTCGATCTTGAAGGTGGCGCGCACCTTCGCGTTCAGGCGCGTCGTGGACGGAACGAGCGATGTCGACGCGGCCGGGTTGTACGTGCAATTGGTCGCGCTCGTCTTGCTGCCCGGCGGGCACGGCGAAAGCGGCACCTTGGAGCCGTCCGCCAGCGACCAGTACGATTGCTGGTTCGGCCCGAGCGGCGC
Source organism: Burkholderia anthinoferrum (assembly GCF_002925705.1). Taxonomy (NCBI): domain Bacteria; kingdom Pseudomonadati; phylum Pseudomonadota; class Betaproteobacteria; order Burkholderiales; family Burkholderiaceae; genus Burkholderia; species Burkholderia anthinoferrum. The sequence goes on along the minus strand of NZ_LFZP01000032.1, from coordinate 86,957 downwards.
TGCCAGCCCGCCGGGATATTGCGTGAAGTCTTGCGCCGACGTCATGTCGCGATCGCCGAGCGTCGAGCCCGAATCGCGGTAATAGCTGGCGGCCGCGGTGACGTTGAAGCGGTCCGAATTCAGATCGCCGAAGCCGGCCAGTACGCTGAAGTTACCCTGCCCGTCGCCCGGATGCTGCGCCTTGCCGAGTTGGCCGTCGATCTGCAGGCCCTGAAAGTTCTTCTTCGTAATGATGTTGACGACGCCCGCGATCGCGTCGGAGCCATAGACGGATACCGCACCGGTCTTGACGATCTCGACGCGCTCCACCATGTTCAGCGGGATCGCGTTGACATCGAAGAACGTGTCGGTGAAGTTCACCGACTGCGCATAGTTCGCGACGCGCTGGCCGTCGACGAGCACGAGCGTGTATTTCTCGCTGAGCCCGCGCAACGCCATGCCGGCGCCGCCGGGGGCCGAGCTGTTCATCGTCGTCTGGCCCCAGCTGCTTGCGGAGTTGGCCGAGGTCGAACGCAGGAAATCGGCGACCGTCGTGTATCCGCTTTGCTGGATTTCCTTCGCGGTGATGACCTGCACTTCGGTGTGACCGACCTTGTCGGATGTGCGGATCAGCGAGCCCGTCACCTCGAACTTGTCGAGCTTCTTCACGGTCTGCCCGCCCGCGGTGGCGCCAGATGCCGGCGCGGGCGCGGCGGCGGCAGCGCTGCCGGTTTGCTCGGCGGCGACGCTCCCGTCGACAGGCGTTGTCTGCGCGTAAGCGGAGGTACCCAAAGCCGCCGTCAACGCGACTTCAGCCCATACGATGCTGCGTATTGCCGACCCCAAAGCCGTTGGTTTCATAACACCCCTCTGTCGTCGCAAGGCCTGACCTTTTTGTATGCACGGAGATTCGCCGGCCTTTAAATAGCGCTGCCCCGCTTTCCTGATTCATCATCTGGCGATCGCAACCATTCCGTTCGCCCGCTCATTTCTTTCAACGTTATTTCTTCTACTGCCACGCCGAATGAACTTGAATTACAAGAAACGGCATCCCTATTGAGTTAGGAAACCTAATTACATGATTCGATCTTTCCGCGCATCGAACGGCTGCAAAAAAGCTGCACCCTGGAACATTCGCACCATGGCGCCTCGTCAATTAGCCCGTACGCGTTGCCAGGAAAGGCAGCCGCTCGTTGAATGACTGCTTTACGCCTTCACTTTGAAAGCCTTAATACACGGAATCTTCATTACCGTTCACTACCAAAGTTTTACGTTGGACGCGAACATAGCAGGACAGAATCTATGCGTCAAAAAATATTTGATGCCACATAACTTTGTTTAGGTGCATTGAGCGCACTCGGTTGGTGCCGAATGAAAGCGATATGGTTCACCAGCCGATACCGTTGTCTTGTCTTCCTTGTTTGGCTGCTTTTCACCCCCTCGCGAATGCGCCGCAATGGAGCACACGGCCGGTACTCGTCAGCCAAAACTTTTTTGTTTAGCAAAGAGCGGGCACTCATCCTGAGAACAGATCGGACTCTTGATGGAGCAGCTCTTCGCGCACGTGCGCGGCGTCGCGCACCGGCGAGTTGACAGCCTTCGTGTGGAACACCCGTCGCGACCATCAATCGGTCTCCAGATTCCCGGGCGTTTCCACGCGCTGCGCGTCGCGCTTCGTCACCGCCGCATGCCGCCCGCGCCGGCCTATGGACACGACTACCCGAAACGCCACCGGCGCGAACACCAGCCCGAACACTGTCGCCGCCAGCACGCCCCCGAACGCGCCGATTCCGATCGAACGCCGGCTTTCCGCACCCGCGCCGGTCGCCAGCACCAACGGCACGACGCCGAGCAGAAACGCCATCGACGTCATCACGATCGGCCGAAACCGCGCAGCCGCCGCCTCCACCACCGCCTGCCGCAGCGGCACGCCGCGCCCGACGAGCTCACGCGCGAACTGCACGATCAGAATTGCATTCTTCGCTGACAACCCGATCACGGTAATCATCCCGACCTTGAAGTACACGTCGTTCGGCATCCCGCGCGCGAGCGCCGCCGCCAATGCCCCCACGATGCCGAGCGGCACGATCGTCAGCACCGACAACGGAATCGTCCAGCTTTCGTACAGCGCGGCAAGCGCCATGAACACCGCGAGCACCGACAACCCGACCAGCAGCGGCGTCTGCCGCGCGGCGATCCGCTCCTCGCGCGCCGCGTCCACCCAGTCGTAGCCGATCCCGGCCGGCAGCATCGCGGCAAGCCGCTCCATCTCCGCCATCGCCGCGCCCGAACTGGTGTGGGTCGCCGCCCGGCCGCTGACGTCGAGCGACGGATAGCCGTCGTAGCGATTCAGCATCACGGGGCCGACCGTCCAGTGCGGCGCGGCGATGGCCGACAGCGGCACCATGTCCCCCGTGCGGTTGGGCACCGTCAGCGCCATCAGTTGCGCGTCGGTCGCGCGTGCGGCCGGATCTGCCTCGATGATCACGCGGCGCATCCGGCCCGACGCCGGAAAATCGTTGATGTAGTTCGAGCCGAACGTACCGCCGAGCAGCCCCGCGATACGCTCGAACGGCACGCCAAGCGCATACGCCTTCGCGCGATCGACGTCGAGCTCGATGCGCGGCGCATCGGGCAAGTCCTCGAAATGCACGGACGCGAGCGCCGGGTCCGCCTTCGCGCGCGCGGCCATCTGCTCGCGAGCGGCCTTCAGCGTGTCGAGCCCGACCCCGCCACGATCCTCGAGACGGAACGTGAAGCCGTCCGCGTGACCGAGGCCGGGCACCGATGGCGGCAGCGTCGCTTGTACGTCGCCGTCGAGAATCCCGTCGAAGCGCCGGTTGAGGCGATCACGCAACGTCATCGCATCGACGTCGCGCTGCGTCCAGTCCTTCAACTCGACGAATGCCATCGCGACGTTCTGTCCGCTGCCCGCGAAACTCCAGCCGATCACGCTCGTCACGTTCGCGACGGCCCGCTCCGCGCGCAGAATCGCCTCGACGCGCTGGACGACCGCCACCGTGCGCGCTTGCGTCGCGCCAGCCGGCAACTGGATCATCACCTGCAGTTGCCCCTGGTCTTCGGTCGGCAGGAAGCCGCCCGGCATCATCCAGGACAGCAGCCCGCACACGGCCACGAGCGCGGCATAGAGGCCCGCGACCGTGCCCGTGCGGCGTACCGCCGACACGGTCACGCGCCGATAGCCGGCCTCGGCCCGCGCGAACGCGACGCCGAAGCGGTCGGCCAGGCGCGCGCCGAGGCTGCGTCGCGGCACGTGGGCGCCTTCGCGACGGCCGACCGGTTTCAGCAGATTCGCGCACAGCGCCGGCGTGAGCGACAGCGCCATGAACGACGACACGAGCATCGACGCGATCATCGACACCGCGAACTGCCGGTAAATGCCGCCGACGCTGCCCGGGAAGAACGCCATCGGCACGAACACGGCCGTCAGCACCGCCGTCACGCCGACGATCGCCCCGCCGATCCGCTTCATCGCGAGGCGCGTCGCCTCGCGCGGCGACACGCCCTCCTCCATCACGCGGTGCACGCTCTCGACCACGACGATCGCATCGTCGACGAGAATGCCGATCGCCAGCACGAGGCCGAACATCGTGAACACGTTGATCGACAGCCCGAACGCCCACATCGCGACGAACGCGCCCATCAGCGTGACCGGAATCACGACGGTCGGCACGAGCGTGTAGCGCAGCTCGCGCAGGAACAGCCACATCACGCAGAACACCAGCACGACGGCCTCGACGAGCGTCAGCACGACTTCCCGAAGGGCGATCGTCACGAAATGCGCGCCGTCGAATGGAATCTCGACCGCGACGCCCGGCGGCAGCGTCTTCGACAGCTCGGCAAGCCGCGCCCGAATCGCGTTCGACGTCTGGAGCGCGTTGCCGCGCGGGCCGAGCTGGATCCCGACGGTAGCCGCCGGGCGGCCGTTCAGCCGGGAATAGAACGAATAGTCGTCGCGGCCGATTTCGACGCGGGCGACGTCGGCGACACGCACCACCGAACCGTCCTGCTTCGACTTCAGCACGATCCGGCCGAACTCCTCCGGCGACGTCAGTTGCCCCTTGACGACGATCGTCGCGGTGAGCTGCTGGCCGCGCTCGAACGGCGCATCGCCGATCGCGCCGGCCGTGACCGTCGCGTTCTGCACGCCGATCGCGGCGATCACGTCGTCGGCGCCGAGGTCGTATTCGCGCAACTTGTTCGGATCGAGCCAGACCCGCAGCGCCTCGTCGGCGTCCCACAGCTGGGCCGCGCCGACGCCCGGCGCACGCTTCAGTTCGCGCAGCACGTAACGGTTCAGATAGTCGCCGAGCTGGGCGGAGTCGCGCGTGCCGTCGGTCGACGTCAGCGTGACGAGCATCAGGAACGTGTTGGCGGCCTTGAACACGCCGATGCCCTGCTGCACGACCTGCTGCGGCAGCCGCGGCTCGACCTGCTTCAGCCGGTTGTTGACGTCGACGAGCGCGATGTCCGGATCCGTGCCGGGCGCGAACGTCACGTCGATCTCGAGATTGCCGTGACCGTCGCTGCTCGTTTCGTAGTACTGCAGCCCGTCGGCGCCGTCGAGGCTTTCCTCGATGATGCTGCCGACGGCGCCGTCGACCGTCTCGGTCGACGCGCCCGGATAGGCCGCCGTGATCACGACGCGTGGCGGCGCAAGGCGCGGATACTGCGCGACCGGCAATTGCGGAATGGCGAGCACGCCCGCGACGACGATCGCGAGCGCGACGATCCACGCAAACACCGGGCGGTCGATGAAGAACGACGGCATCGGCGTGCGTCAGCGAACGGTGCGGGCGCGCCGCGCCCGCTTCACGTCAATCATCCGCGTCCCCTTCCCGCTGCCGCGGCCCCGGTTCCGGCGCGAGCATCGACGACGCGAGCAGCGCCTGCGTATACGGGTGGGACGGCGCGTGCAACACGTCGAGCGTATCGCCCTCCTCGACCACGCGCCCCGCCTTCATCACGATGACCCGATGGGCCATCGCACGCATCACCGCGAGATCGTGCGTGATGAACAGATAGCTCAGTTCATACTTCTTTTGCAGATTCGTCAGCAGATTCAGCACCTGCTTCTGGATCGACACGTCGAGTGCGCTCGTCGGCTCGTCCAGCACCAGCAACTCAGGCTCCACCGCCAGCGCGCGCGCGATCGCGATGCGCTGGCGCTGGCCGCCGGAAAATTCGTGTGGATAGCGAAGCATTGCCTCGGCCGGCAGGCCGACCTCCTGCAGCAAGGCCGCGACGCGCGCGCGCCGCGCGGCGCCGGCCACCGTCGGCCGGTGCACGGCGAGCCCCTCGCCGACGATCTGCTCGACCGTCATGCGCGGCGACAGCGAGCCGAACGGATCCTGGAACACGACCTGCATGCGGCCGTACAGCGCGCGCCGGCCGCGTGTCGTGCGCAGCGACGCCAGCGGCATGCCGTCGATCTCGATGCCGCCCGACGCCGGCCGCTGCAGGCCGAGCACGGCCGCCGCCAGCGTCGATTTCCCCGACCCCGATTCGCCGACGATCCCGAGCGTCTCGCCGCGCCGCAGGCTCAGCTTCACGTCGTGCACGGCCCGGAACGCCGTCTTGCCGAACGCCGCGCGCCAACCCTTCGCCGCGATGCGGTAATCGACGGCAAGCTGCTGGACATCGAGGATCGTCCGCGCGTCGGCCGCGACCGGCTCGACCGCGCGTTGCGGCGCGCTGTCGAGCAGCCGGCGCGTGTACGCGTGCCGCGGCGCGGCGAACAGCGCGCCGGTCGTGTTCGTCTCGACGAGCACGCCCCGCTCCATCACGGCCACGCGCTGCGCGAAGCGCCGCACGAGATTCAGGTCGTGCGTGATCAGCAGCACGGCCATCCCGCGCGCGGCGGCCTCCTGCTCCTGCAGCTCGATCAGCAGGTCGACGATCTGCTGGCGCACCGTCACGTCGAGCGCCGTCGTCGGCTCGTCCGCGAGCAACAGCCGCGGCCGGCACGCGAGCGCCATCGCGATCATCGCGCGCTGCCGCTGGCCGCCCGACAACTGGTGCGGAAAACTGTCGATGCGCCGTTCCGGCTCCGGAATTCCGGTGCGCCGCAGCAGCGCGATGCCGCGCTCGCGCGCGTCGCCCGCTCGCAGCCCCTCGTGCAGCCGCAGGCTCTCGGCGATCTGCTTGCCGATCGTATACAACGGGTTGAGTGCCGTCATCGGCTCCTGGAACACCATCGCGATATCGGCGCCGCGGATGCCGCGCATCTGCTGCTCGGTCTTCGCGAGCAGATCCTCGCCGTCGAACAGCATCTGGCCCGACAGCGTCGCCTGCTGCGCGAGCCGCAGAATCGACAGCGCCGTCACGCTCTTGCCCGAGCCGGACTCGCCGACGAGCGCCACGCGCTCGCCGCGCGCGACCGCGAGGTCAAGGTCCTGCACGGCGGCTTTCGCGCCGAAGTGCGCGGAGAACTGGCGGATCTCCAACAATGGCGTCGTCATCGTTGCTCCCCGCCGAAGGCCGAGCCGCGCGCGCGCATGTCGAGCGCGTTGCGCAGCGCGTCGCCCATGAACGTGAGCAGCAGCAGCGTGACGACCAGCGCCGAGAACGCGGAGATCGAGATCCACCACGCGTCGAGGTAGTTCTTGCCTTCCTGCAGCAGCTCGCCGAGGCTCGGCGTCGGCGGCTGCACGCCGAGGCCGAGGAAGTCGAGGCTCGTCAGCGACAGGATCGCCGCGCTCATCCGGAACGGCAGGAACGTGATCACCGGCGTCAGGCTGTTCGGCAGCACGTGCCGCCACATGATCTGCCAGTTCGACAGCCCCATCGTGCGCGCGGCCTTCACGTAGTCGAGCGCGCGGTTGCGCAGGAACTCCGCGCGCACGTAGTCGGACAGCACGAGCCAGCCGAACATCGACAGCAGGATGAACAGCAGCCACAGCGACGGTTCGAAGATCGACGCGAAGATGATCAGCAGGTACAGGTCGGGCAGCGCGCTCCAGATCTCGATCAGGCGTTGCCCGACGAGATCGGTACGTCCGCCGTGGAAGCCCTGCAGCGCGCCCGTCAGCACGCCGATCGCGACGCCCGAGACCGTCAGCGCGAACGCCATCAGCACCGACAGCCGAAATCCGTACAGCAGCCGCGCGAGCACGTCGCGGCCGAACTGGTCGGTGCCGAGCCAGTTGCTCGCGGACGGCGGCGCCGGGTACGGCCGCGACGCGAAATAATCGATCGTGTCGTAGCGGTAGCGGTTCGGCGGGTAGATCGCGAAGTTGCCGTGCGACTCGATCTTCGCGCGGATGTACGGATCGAGATAGTTGGTCTTCGCCGGGAAATCGCCGCCGAACTGCGTCTCCGGATAGTCTTTCACGATCGGGAAATAGAGGTGCCCGTCATAGCGCACCACGAGCGGCCGGTCGTTCGACAATCCGTCGGCCAGCAGGCTGAGTGCGAACAGCGTGGCAAAGATCACGAGGCTCCAGTAGCCGAGCCGCTGCGCGCGAAACCGCAGCCACGTGCGTCGCCACGGCGACGGCGACGCCGCGCACGCGACGGCGGCCGGATCAGTGGTCCAGCCGGCTGAACTGGATACGGGGGTCGACGAGGACATAGCAGATATCCGCGATAAGCTTGGTCAGCAGACCGATCAGGGTGAACAGGAACAGCGAGCCGAGCACGACCGGATAGTCGCGGCGGATCACCGAGTCGTACGACAGTTGCCCCATCCCGTCGAGCGAGAACAGCGTCTCGATCAGCAGGTTGCCGTTCAGGAACGCGCCGACGAATGCCGCCGGCAGCCCGGTGAGCAGCGGAATCGCCGCATTGCGCAGCACGTGCTTCCACAATACGTCGCGCTCCGGCGCGCCCTTCGCGCGCGCGGTCAGCACGTATTGCCGGCCGATTTCCTCGAGGAACGTGTTCTTCGTGAGAATCGTGACGATCGCGAAATTGCCGACGACCGACGCGGTGACCGGCATCGCGATGTGCCACAGATAGTCGAGGATCTGGCCGATCAGCGTCAGGTCGTCGAAGTTGTCCGACGTGAGCCCGCGCATCGGGAACACCTGCCAGAACGTGCCGCCGCCGAACAGCATCAGCAGCAGCACGCCGAGCACGAAGCCCGGCACGGCGTAGCCGGTCAGCACCAGCACGCTCGTCACGGTGTCGAACCGCGAGCCGTTGCGCACCGCCTTCGCGATGCCGAGCGGCACCGACACGAGATACGTGAGAATCACCGTCCACAGCCCGAGCGTGATCGACACCGGCAACTTCGAGCGGATCACCGCCCATACGCTGCGGTGCGCGAAATAGGATTGCCCGAGGTCGAACGTCGCGTAGCTTTTCAGCATCAGCGCGTAGCGTTCGAGCGGCGGCTTGTCGAAACCGAACTGCTTGCGGATCTGCTCGATCTGCTGCGGATCGACACCCTGGCTGCCGTGGTAGCCGCCCCCGCCTCCGCCCGCGTCGCCTCCACGCGCGCTGCCGTGGCGCAACTGCGCGAGCATTTGCTCCACCGGGCCACCCGGCACGAACTGCGTGACCGCGAATGTGATCGTCACGACGCCGATCAGCGTCGGAATCATCAGCAGCAGCCGCCTCACTATGTATGCCAGCATCGTTGCTCCCCCGTCAGGCCGCCGGAGCGGGTTGTGGTCGTGCGGCCGGCTTCTTCACGTACCAGTAGTCGACGATCCAGTCCTCGTACTGATAGGAAGCCGGCACGACCGCCGGATGGCCGAGCGTCGTCTTGTATGCGATCCGCGCGTTCGGCAGGTAGTACTGCGGGACCAGCACGTACAGGTTGATCAGCACGCGGTCGAGGGCGTGCGTGGCCGTCTCGAGATCGTCGAGCGTATCTGCCGCGAGCGCCGCGCGGATCAGCGCGTCGACGGCCTTCGACTTCACGCCCGGATAGTTCTCCGAGCCGGGCTGCGAGGCGGCTGCGCTGCCGAAGCGGCGCGTCAGCTCCGCGCCGGGGATCGTCACGGGCGAGTAGATATACGTCGTCATGTCGTACTCGAAATTGTCGAGCCGCTTCTGGTGGAGCGCGCTGTCGATCTCGTGCAGGTACGCGTGGATGCCGAGCGTCGCGAGCGCCTGCGTGTACGGCAGGATCAGACGATCCATGCCGGGCTCGTCGTCGATGATCTCGATCGTCATCGGCGTGCCGTTCGCGTCGCGCAGCGCGCCGTCGCGATAGTGCCAACCGGCCTGCGCGAGCAGGTCGCGCGCTTGCCTGAGGTTCGCGCGCAGCGAGCCGGGCGGCAGCGTCGACGGCTGTTTGACCATCGGGCCGAACACCTCCGGCGGCAACGTCGACCGGAACGGCTCCAGCAATGCGAGTTCCTTCGCGCTCGGCATGCCGGATGCCGCGAACGGGCTCGCGTCCCAGAAGCTGTTGGTGCGGCGATACTGCCCGTAGAACATCATCCGGCTCATCCAGTCGAAGTCGAATGCCAGCGCGAGCGCATGCCGCACGCGTACGTCCTGGAACATCGGCTTGCGCAGGTTCATCAGGAAACCCTGCATCTGCGCGGGGCCATCCGGGAATTCACCCTTCTTCAGCAGCCCGTTGCGGAAATTCTTGCCGACGTACTTGCGCGCCCACTGCGTCGAGCTGTACTCCACCCGCGCGTCCACGTCGCCGGCCTTGAACGCCTCGAGCGCCGTGTACTGGTCGAGGTACAACTTGAACGACACGCGTGCGAAGCGGAACATCCCGCGCCGCGACGGCAGGTTCGCGGCCCAGTAGTGCGGGTTGCGCACGTACGTGATCTGCTTGTCGTTCCTGCGCTGCTCGATCAGGTACGCGCCGCTCGCGATCGGCGGCACGTTCGCGATCTGGTCGAACGGCGGCCGCGTACCGTCCGCGCGCTGCCCCCACTTCGGCGAGAACACCGGCAGGTCGCCCGCGATCAGCGCCGCGTCGCGCTCCGCGTGCTGGAATTCGAAGCGGATCGCGTGCCGGTCGATCACCACCGCGCGCTTGATGATGGAGAACTGCGCGTTGTAGATCGGCGACGCCTGCGGGCTCGTCAGCGTGTCGAACGAATACTTGACGTCCGCCGCGGTGATCGCGTCGCCGTTCGAGAAGCGCGCGGCCGGATTGATGTGGAACGTGGCCGACAGCCCGTCGGGCGCCACCTCGACGTCGTCGGCGATCAGCGCGTATTCGGACGCGAGCTCGTCCCAGCTGCGCTGCATCAGCGTGTCGAACATCAGGTTCTTGATGTCCGGCGCGGGCGAGCCGCGCACGAGGAACGGGTTCAGCGAGTCGTAGCTCTGTGCTGTGTCGTAGTTTTCGAAATTGAGCGTGCCGGTGTCCGGCGCGTCGGGATCGGCATAATCGAAATGCGCGAAATTGGTCGGGTACTTCGGCTGATCGTATTGCGCGATCGCCGACACCGCGAGCGCCGCACGTGGCATGGCGCTACCCGACACGAGCAGCACGACGCATGCGAACAGCGCCGCGCGCGGCACGCCTGTCCATCGCCATTTCAACAGTTTCATGGTCGGTCTGTCCGAAAGCGTGCGGGCGTGATGCCTGCGCGCGGTAGATGCCGGTGCAGGATGCCGCGTGCCACCTGCATCCCACTGGTTGTTCGTGCTGAAAACGCGCCTGCGAACTGCATCGCCGCACGTCCCGGTTGCAGGCCGTCGTGGCGCCAGGCGAAAAAGGGCCGCTCCAAAAAATGGGGAGGTGGACGTGGAGCGGCCGGTCTAAAGCCCATCCGTGCATCGCAATCGGCATCAGAACTTGTAGGTCGCGCCAACCTGCGCGAATCGACCGACATACGTGTACAGCGACGTGTCGTAGCCCGTCTGGTAGCTCGCGTTCATGAAAACCGGGTCGAACGGCGGCGCACGATTGAAGATGTTGTCGATGCCCGCGTAGATCGTCCAATGCTTGAAGCCGGTGTAGCTGACCATCAGGTTGAACTGGCTGTACGACGCCACGCTGTCCTGCATGTTCGGATATTGGCCCGGCGACAGGATGGCCTGGCTGTACGGTCCCGTGAACATCCACGTCAACGTCGCGTTCCATTGGTTGTGGTAGTTCCAGTTCAGACTCGTGTTGCCCTTCCAGCGCGGGAAGCTGCCGCCGAACGGCTCGTTCAGCGAACCGTTGTTGCCCGCGAAGTCGGTCGTCTCGCCGCCCACCGGCATCTTGAAGTGCCACACGTAGGCCCAGTCGCCCGACAGCGTGAAAGTACCGATCTTGGTCGACACCGATTGGCGGAAGGTGGTCTCGAAGCCGTCCGTATCGAGCGACGACAGGTTCATGTACGGCAGCACGACATACGCGATCGAACCATTCGGATTACGGATCACCTTCGACGGATCGTTCTGGTCGACCACCGTCTGGATGTCTTCCGTGCCGATCACGTTGTCGATGTGGATCTTGTACCAGTCGAAGCCGAAATCGGTATTGCGGGTGGGCGACAGCTGGAAGCCGATGTTGTAGTTCTTGGTCCGCTCCGGCTGCAGCTTGCTGTTACCGGCCTGCACTTCCTCGACGAGGTTGTATGCGTTCGGATTGTTAGGATCGTTCGAATCGACCGCGCCCTGCGCGGCGTAGGTCCTCGACGAGGTGTTTTCGATCAGCGTCGGCGCGCGGAAGCCACGGTTGTACGAACCGTACATCGTCAGCTCGCGGATCGGCTGGAAGCGCAACGCGAAGCGCGGCGAGAACGCGCCACCGAAGTCGCTGTAGTGATCGTAGCGCCCCGACTGGCTGAACGTCAGGTTCTTCAGGATGGGAATGTCGATCTGGTAGTAGACCGCCGCGACGTTGCGCTCGCCGTTGACCGATTGCAGCGACGGCTGGATGAGCGTGCCGTTCGCGTAGTCCGCGCCCGTCCCGATGTATTGGCTCTGGTGCGTGAATTGCGTACCGAGACCCAGACCGACGTTACCCGTGGGCAACGTGAACAGGTTCGGCGTCGACAGCGTCGCATCGACGGCGTCGAGCTTCGTGATGGCCTGCGTCGACGTGCTTCCGTACAGCCCGTTCAACCCGTTCGGTGTCGACGATGGATTCGCGAAGTTGAATACGCCGTTCTGGACGATATTTTCGAGCGCGGCCGCGTTGATCAGGTTCGAATAGTTGTTCGACACCGTGTTCTGCGAATGCGTGTAGGACGCCGTCCAGTCCCAGTCACCCACGCGCGGCGTGCTGAACGATCCTTTCACACCCGTCGCGGCACGCCAGAAGTTGGAGCTCGTATGCACGGCCTGCGTGGCCGGGAATGCATAAACCAGCTTGGCCGGCACGCCAAACGGGTTATACGGGTTGCTGCCCGGCACGAGGTTCGAAATCGGGTTGAGACCGCCCGTCGCCGGATCATAGGTCTGCGTGCTGTTGCCGAGGCGGCCGACGAAGTTGTTCGTGACCGTCGTATTGTTGCTTTCCCAGAGATCGGCGAACGCCTGCATCGCGTCGCTGATCTTGAAGTCAGCGTGCACCTTCGCGCTCAGGCGTTCAGTCCACGGTGACAGCGACGATGCGTACGCGGTGTTGTTTGCGCAGACCGTGCCGGGACCGTTGACCTGCGCGACGGAGGTGCCCGGCACGGCCTGACCGCCGTTCGGACACGGGCTCAGCGGCACCTTCGCGCCGGTGGCCGGATTGCGCCAGTACGACACGCTCTGGTTCGACAGGCCGCCCGGGAAATTGGAGAAATCCTGGTTCTGCGTCATGTCGCGATCGGCGATCGAGATGCCGTTCGACTTGTAGTAGCTGAGCGCCGCCGTCACGTTGAAGCGGTCGGCGTTCAGGTCGCCGAAGCCGCCGAGGATGCTGAACTTCGTCGTGCCCTGGCCGCCTTCACCGTTCGTCGCACCGCCGTAGCTGCCTCCCAGCTCGAGACCCTGGAAGTTTTTCTTCGTGATGATGTTCACCACGCCCGCGATTGCGTCGGAACCATACTGAGACACCGCGCCTGTCTTGACGATTTCGATTCGGTCGATGATGTTCAGCGGCAGCGTGTTCAGGTCGAAGAACTGATCGCTGCCGTTCACCGCGAACGCATACGGTGACACCCGCATGCCGTCGATCAGCACCAGCGTGTACTTCTCGCTGAGGCCGCGCAATGCGATGCCTGCGCCGCCCGGCGCGAAGCTGTTCGTCGTCCCTTCGCTCCAGCTGCTTGCCGAATTCGCCGAGGTGCTGCGCAGGTAGTCGGCGACGCTGGTGTGGCCGCTGTTCTCGATGTCCTTGCTCGTGATGGTCTGAACCTGGTTGAAGCCGACCTTGTCGGCCTGCCGGATCAGCGAACCCGTCACTTCGAACCGCTTGATCTGCGCGACCTTGCCCTGTCCGTTCGCGCCGGGAGCGGCCGGCGTCGCCTCGGCTGCCGCACCGGATGCCGCGGCGCCCGTGGCGGCGACAGCGCCCGCCGTACCGTTCGCCTGCGCAACGGTCACGGGTGCGCCATTCGCGACCGCATCCGCGATCGATGCGGCGCCCGGCGCCGGCTGGCTCTGGGCAAACGCCGGCGGCACCAGCGCGGCCGTCAGCGCCAGTTCCGCCCAGACTATCCTCTTGATGGCCAACGCCAATACTCTCTGCTTCATCTCGTTCCCTCTCGCTCGTAGTAAGACCCCACCTGCTGTACGCCGGAACCTTGTGAATTCCTTGCGCGTCCTGGGCGCCCGTGTAACGGAACCCGCAATAGCCACCCTTCCGACCGCCACGACTCGAACGGATCGGCCTTGGGCACCCGTTCCGCCCGGCATCACCGTTTCTTTATATTTACTTCGTCATACTTACTACATGTCATGAGCGCACTTCCTGCTGCTTCCCGTTCGACATGCGGCGCCTGCCGCCTCCGCTAGAACAGTCTCGGCGTGCCGACCCAGACGATCACCGCTTCTTCGTCGGCCGTGTTGCGCCATGCATGCGGCATCGTCGATTCGTAGTGCGCGGTATCGCCCGCGTTGAGCGTGAACGTGCAATCCTCGAGCGTCAGCGCGATCTGCCCGCGCATCACGTAGACGAATTCCTCGCCCGCATGCGTCGTTATCTCGGACGGTGACTGCCCCGCCGGCATCCTGACGAGAATCGCGTCAAGCTTGCGGCCATCCACCAGGTTCGTCAGTCTGGCGAACAGGCTGGCCGAGTTCGCGAACTGGAAGTACTGCAGCGCGTTCCCGCGGCACACCGAACGCGCTTCCGTCGGCGTGTCGATGAAGTACTGCATCGTGACGCCCAGCGCGTGCGCGATCCGGACCAGCGACGTGATCGACGGCGTCGCGCGCCCACGCTCGACCTGAGACAGGAACGGCTTCGAAATACCCGCGATCCCGGCCGTCTCGTCAAGCGTGAGCTTCAGGCGCTGGCGCAGCGCCCGGATCTTGCTGCCCAGCGATACGGCGACCAGAACCGACTCATCAGGGGGCACAGTCATGGAAGTGCGGAGCCTCGCAGTCGAAACCGGTTTGATGTCGGCCAGCCTTGGCCGATGCGATGACGCGGCCGACGCGGCGCGGCACCGTCGCCGCGCGCCCGCGAGTGTTTCGCCTATTTCATTCGCGTTACTAATCAACAACATTTCCCCTGTCTCTCTTCATGTCCGACCGTCAAGGACTTGTACTTCCATCGCGCCACGCTGCTCGTCGATTGCGTGCGCGTCGCATGCCGTCGCGGCTTTGCGTTGCGCTACCGGGACGCCACCGCCGTCCACAGCTTCGCCAGATCCGCCGACCCGTCGTTACCCTTCACCGTGCGCAGCACCTGGACCGCATGCGCCTTCTGGCCGGCCACGTAGTACGCCTCGCCGAGCCGCAGCCGCGCGGCATCGGGATGCTCGAGTCCGCCTTTCGCGATCACCTGCTCCATCATCGACAGCCCCTGCGCCGCATGGCCCGCGAACACCAGATTCATGCCGGCATCGATCGGCGCCACCGGGTTGGCGGCGTCCGCACCCGACTGCGCACGCTTGGCAGCCAGCGCCTGCAGCCGTTTCTCGCGCTCCGCCTGTGCATCCTTGCCCAGCACGCCGGACGCGAATCCCTGGTCGATCACCTGCCTGCCCTCGGCCGGCGTTCCCGCCACCAGCGCGAGCTGCGTCATCTCCATGTAGGCGTCGGCCGTCGTCAGCGAGCCCGTCGCCCTGCGCAACCGGTAGATGTCGAGGTCGAGCGACGACAGGTAACCGGGGCTGCCGCGAATGGCCGAGATCATGTCCTCCCAGTACGCGGGGCTCGGATGAAAAGCCACCAGCATGCCGAGCGCGTTGCGATAGGCAACGGCGTCCTTGCTCTTTTGCGCACAGGTCGCCAGCATCTGCAGCTGGCCCTCGTCCGGCGCGTGGCCGGCCTTCGCCTGTGCCTCCGTGCTCGCCTTCAACTGGCTCACGACCTGGCCGCAATCGTTCGACAGGTAATACGACTGCGTGAGCAGCGTGCGCATGTCCGGATCCGTGCCGCCCGCCTTCAGGTAGCGCTGGGCGACGCGGATCGCCTGCGGATAGTTCTTCTGCTGGAAGTAGATTCCCGCGAGCGCCGCCGTCGTCCGCTGCTCGTCCGCGCCCGACAGGCGCCCCGAGTTCAGCACGGTTTCGTAGGCCTGCGCGGCCACGCCGGTATCGCCGGCCGCCATCGCCGCCGCGCCGCGCGTCGCTTCCACCATGTAGGTTTCGTACGGCGTGCGGTTGGGCACGGCAGCCGCCTGCGCGATCTTGCCGAGCGCATCGCGATACTTGTGCGCGCGATACAGGTCCTGCGCCGCGGCCAGCGGCTTCGCCACGTCGGGCCGCAACGCGTCGGCCGCCCACGCCGGCCGGCCGAGCACGCAGGCCGCACCGAGCGCCGTCAGCGCCATCATCCGTTTCCATCGTCGCTGGTTCATCGGTCCGCCTGTCCCGTCATTGCATGAACTGCTCGTTTCCGATCAGGCCGATCTTCGTCGCGCCCACGCGCTGCGCGGACGCCAGTACGGCCGCCACGTCCTTGTACGGCGCCAGCTTGTTCGCCCGCAGATGGATCTCCGCCTGCACGGGCTCGTGCGCGACCGCCGTCAGCTTCGTCTCGAGTGCCGCGCGGTCCGGCACCGGCGCGCCGTTCCACGTCGTCGTACCGTCGAAGTCGATGTCGATCTGCACCACTTCCGGCGGCGTGGCGGGCGGCGGCGGGTTGCCCACCGGCAGGTCCATCTTCACCGAATGCATCTGGATCGGGATCGTAATGATCAGCATGATCAGCAGCACCAGCATCACGTCGATCAGCGGCGTGGTGTTGATGTCGACCATCACGTCCGGCTCGCCGCCGCTCCCGCCCGAAGGCACGTTCATTCCCATCGTCTGCTCCTGTCGATGCCTGATCTGATCCCATGCGTCGTCGTCAATCGGAATCGGCGCGTATGCCGTTCCCATGCAAGGCTAACCACCCCGCGCCGGCGGTTCCGTAATGAACGACACCTTCGCGATACCCGCTCGCTCGCACATCGTGACGACCCGGCCGATGAACTCGTAGCGCGTGTTCTGGTCGCCCCGTACGTGCACGCTCGGCTGCGGCTGCTGCTGCGACACACCCTTCAGCTTCGCGAGCAACGCCGACGCATCCACCCGTTGTTCGCCCCAGAAGAAATCGCCGTCGCGATTCACCGCGATCTCGACGCTCTTCGGCGTGGTCTGCAGCGGCTGCACGATCTCCTTCGGCAACTGCAGCTGGATCGTGTGCGTGACGACCGGAATCGTGATCAGGAAGATGATCAGCAACACCAGCATCACGTCGACGAGCGGCGTCGTGTTGATGTTCGCGATCACCTCGTCGCTTTCGTCCTGCCCGACGTTCATGCCCATCGCGCGCCTCCGTCAGCCGGTCAGTTCACGAGCGACGCGGCGGGCGACGGCGCGCGCACCGCGCGCTTGCTGCCGGCCAGCAGCACGGTATGCAGCTGGGCGCCGAAGTTGCGGACGCGTTCCATCACCGACTTGTTGCGCCGGACGAGGAAGTTGTAGCCAAGTACGGCAGGCACCGCGACCGCCAGGCCGATCGCCGTCATGATCAGCGCCTCGCCCACCGGGCCCGCGACCTTGTCGATCGATGCCTGGCCCGCGATCCCGATCGCCGTCAGCGCGTGATAGATCCCCCAGACCGTGCCGAACAGCCCGACGAACGGCGCGGTCGAACCGACCGTCGCCAGGAACGCGAGCCCGTCCTGCAGGCGGTTCGACACGTTCGTGATCGAGCGCTCGACGGACACGTCGATCCATGTGTTGCGGTCCACGGCTTCGAGCAGCGCCTCGTCGTGATGCTCGCCCGCCTCGATTGCCGTTTCGGCGATGAAGCGGAACGGCGACGCCTCGTCGAGCAGCTTCGCGCCCTCGGCCAGCGACGGCGCGCTCCAGAGCTGTGCGTCCGCGATTTTCGCGCGGCGGTTTGCGCGCAATTGCTCGACGAACTTCGTGATCATGATGTACCAGCTGCCCATCGACATGATCACGAGCAGGATCAGCACGAAGCGCGCGACGAAGTCGCCGTTCTTCCAGAGCGCGCCGAGCCCGTACGGATTCTCGACCGCTTCGGTCGTAGCAGGCGCCGGCGGCGGGGCCGGCTCGGCCGCGGAAGGCGCCTGCGTGGGCGCCGCGGCCTGTTGCGACGCGTCGGATGCCGCCGCGGATCCGCTCGCCTGCGCATAGGCGGGCTGCGGTGCAACGAGCCCGTCGATTGCAGCGACGGACATCAACAGGCTTGCCGCCAGCGCGGCCAGAGAACGCTTCGTCATACCCCACTCCAATTCTTTCGTTGAACTTACGATTAAGGTTCGAGCCGGTTTTCACCGGTCCGGCTCCCGCCGGACCGCCCACTGCATCAATTCAGGTTGAACGAGAACGGCACCTGCACCCGTACCGCCTGGCCTTGCGCCACGCATTTGAACCGCTTCACGGTGTTGTAGGCCGCACGATCGAGCACGGGGTCGGCCGACTGGGCCACGCGTTCGTTCGTGATGTTCCCTTCCGCATCCACGACGAACTCGATCGTCACGTCACCCGTGATGTTGTTTTCCTGCGCTTCCTTCGGGTACTGCATCGACGCGCGAATCGTGTCCGAATTCGGGCAGACGACACCTACTTCGTGACTGACCGGTTTGGCCGCCGGCGCGGGCGGTGCGATGACCGGCGCCTGCACGGCCGGTGCGGATGGCACCGGTGCCGACTGGTGCGTGATCGTCGCCTGCGGCGGCGCCTGCACCGGTACTTCCGGCGGCGGCACGAACGGCGGCGGCGGGGGCGCGAACTTCGGCGGCGGAAGCTTGACGACCGGCATCGGCGGGGGCGGCGGCGGCTTCACCGGCTCGATGATGCGGGTTTCGATCGGATGCTGGATCACCTGCACGACTTTCGTCGCGAGGCCGTTGAGCAATGCGTAGATCAGCACTGCATGCAACAGGAGGACGACTGCGATGCCGCCGAAACGGCGCACCGGATTCTGCTGCTTCTTGCCGAATTCCCGCGGACGGCCGAGCGTGGCCAGTCCGCTGTTCGAAGCAACCAGATGCTCTTCGACTTTCATGCCCACTATCCATCCCCCCAAGCGAATCGCCCAGTTTCGCGATGATGGCCGGCGCCGGAACCGGTCGGTTCCGCCTCCGCCTCAACCCGAAATTTCATTTTCAATGCAATTAGTAATCCGAATCGAAAGCATCGATTTCGGATCCGAATTCATTCAATTTCAAGGAATCGTTTCAACCACCGCGGGATAGCCGCCCTATCCGGCGTCCGCCCCGCACCAGCGCGTTCAGGCAATTGTCAGCTTCGTCGGCGCAGGCACGTTCTCGTATGACGATTGAATCTTCGTTACACGCCGACGTCAGCCAGGCCGTTCGTCTTGGGTGCAGAAGATAGCAAGGAAAAAATTTGGGCGTCAAACTTTATTTGATACCCAAATACAAAGTTTGGAGGCCTTACTCGAATAACAAGTTAGTAAGCTTCAACAAACATTTTCCATTAATTCGGTAATTATTTTGTAGGCTGTCGCACTAATTCAGTGCCTCTCATAAATAATCACCGATTTAGTGCGGCGCACTGCATTGGCGCGTCTGGAATGAGCGCCGCCGGATGCGTCTGGTTGTCTCATGCAAGGATGGAAGCCGATTGACCGTTGTCACGCGGAGCCAGGGCCCGTTGACGCGATATTCCGAGGATTTGCCCGCCGCATTTTTGCAAAGGATTCCAAATTAAAATAAGCAAACCTTCCTACTGGCATGGTTGAAATAATCGTCTGCACAACGAACCTATTTTCCGAAACCGGGTACCGCTGCGCCAGCGTGAATTCGTTGCCCGCCCCTCTGCGCGCACGGGCATCTCCACTTCACCGGGCCCGGTGGGAAAAATGCCCGCGCATGCGTCATCGATGCACGGCCGGCATCGCTCAGGACAGCATCATCCCCTGCATACGATGCGAGAAATGCGCGCGCTCGGCCGTCTCCATCAGCGCCAGGAATTCGTCCTGCATCATGTGGATCAGCGCTTCGTGGTCGCCGGCCTCGAAATAGACTTCCGGCTGCTGCGCGAGGTGTTCCTCGAGGAACGTCTTCATCCCGTACGCCATGCACACGGGCGGCAGCGCGCCCATGTCGCAATCCTTGAACAGGTCGCGCAATTCGACCTCCCGGGCGAGCACGAGATGGCGTCCCGTCTTCACCCAGAGATCCGACAGAAGCACGGCGTGCGTCGTCGGCAACACGGCGGCGACGTAGCCCTCGGCGTCCTCGAGGAGCACCGTTTTCGCGAGACGATCGCCGGGAATGTGCGCGGCGGCGGCCGTCTCCATGCTCGTATGGCTATAGGGGTGGTACACGACTTCGTACCGCGATGACTTCTGGCGCAGGCAATCCTGCAGGGTGGCTGAGACCGGCATGGCACACCTCGTCTGGGCGAATCGGGCGAACGGCGTTCGCTCCGGATTCGTTCAGCATAGGTCGCATTCCGGCCCAATGGAAACACCCCTCGCACGCCCCCCGCCCCCGGGCCGGCGCCTATCGTTTTCACCCGCTCCCCTGCCTTCGCCGGCATGCGAAATCCGGACCCGGCATAGGCCGGCGCCTCCTCGTTTCCTGTAGACGAATTCCACGCGGATCGGCCGTGGACGCGAAGCGCCCGGCAATTCGCCGATGTCTGGAAGCTCGACCGTTAGTTGCGTTTTTAAGGAAGCCAGCGGGATATCGGCCGGGATGCGCGGGTCATGAAGCGCCCCCGCCCAATGCCCGCCATCCCGCCGGCAAACCACGCCGCCAAGGGCTTTCCCGCTGCCCTATACTGACCTGGCCGCCCACTATCCGAGGCGGAAACCGATTCCTGGAGCGATCATGCATTACCAGTTGATCTACGAACTCGTCGACGATTACCTGTCGCGCCGCGAACCGCTTCGTGCGGAGCATCTCGCGCTCGCGCAGGCGGCGACCGAGCGCGGCGAACTCGTGCTCGCCGGTGCGCTGGCCGACCCGGCCGACCAGGCCGTGCTCGTGTTCGAAGGCGATTCGCCGGAAGCGGCCGAATCGTTCGCGCGCGCCGATCCGTACGTGCAGAACGGCCTCGTGAAATCGTGGCGCGTGCGGCCGTGGCGCGTCGTGGTCGGCAAGCACGCGCCGCGTCCGGCGTGACGCCGCCCTACAGCCACCCCGCCCGCTTGAAACGCCACCACAGCGCGAGGTCGGCGGCGGCCATCACCGCGATGCAGCCGTAGAACCCGTATTTCAGGTGCAGTTCGGGCATGTTCGCGAAGTTCATCCCGTAGATGCCGGCGATCATCGTCGGTATCGCGAACAGCGCGGCGAACGAGCCGAGCCGCTTGGTCACCTCGTTCTCCGCGAGCGAAATCATTCCGAGGTTGACCTGGATCGCCGTGACGACCATCTCGCGCCGCCCTTCGATCGTTTTCACGATCCGCTGCAAATGGTCGTACACATCGCGGAAGTAGGCCGCCATCCCGCTGCAGACTTGCGGAACACGCCCGCCGGTGAGCTTCGCGAGCGGCTCCATCAGCGGCGCCGTGTGCTGGTACAGCAGCACGAGCCGGCGTTTCAGCGAATAGAGATCCTCGATGATCGCGCGCGACGACGCCGGCGTGGCCTTCGCGAAGATGCGGTCCTCGAGTTCCTCGAGTTCGGTGCCGAGCGTTTCGAGGATCGGGAAATACCGGTCGACGACCTGGTCCATCAACGCGTAGAACACGAACGCCGACCCCTCCCGCAGCAGATGCGGCTCCCGCTCGCAACGCTTGCGCACGTCGCGGAAATCGTGCTCGGTATGGTTGCGGATCGACAGCACGTAATTCGGGCCGACGAACACGTTCAATTCGCCGACCTTGAATTCGCCGTCCTCGTCGAGTTCGACCGTATGCAGCACCGCGAACAGCGAATCGCCGTATTCCTCGATCTTCGGCCGCTGATGGCCCTTGCGCGCATCCTCGAGCGCCAGCTCGTGCAACCCGAATTCCTCGCCCATCAGGTCGATTTCCTCGGGCGTCGGATCCTTCAGCGCGACCCATACGAAGCATTCGGGCTTCGACACGTAATCGCTGATGGCGTCGATGTCGATATCGGCCAGCTTGCGGCCGTCCTGGTAAGCAGCACAGTTGATCAGCATGTTGTTCACGATATTGCGGTTTGCGCATCAGTTTACCGGTTTGCTGCACGGACGGGCCCGCTTGCGCGGCACGCCGATATTGGTCATGATCGGGCTGCGTGCACCGCAGCACGCGCCCCGGGCGCTTCGACAGGCTCGCCGGGCCTGCATTGCGCACTGCACAACGGCCGCGCGCCCCAACCGTCAAGGAGACAGACCTATGTGGTATTTCTCGTGGATACTCGGCATCGGCGTGGCGCTCGGCTTCGGCATCATCAACGCGATGTGGCTGGAAGCGGAAGTGTTCTCGCGCGGCGACAAGCGCGGCGACACGTCCGGCCAGCGGTCGGGGAGCCGGCATTCGTGACGCACCTGGTGTTCTTCTGCGGTCACGCCGGCACCGGCAAGACCACGCTTGCGAAGCGGCTCATCGGGCCGCTGATGCGCGCGACCGGCCAAGCGTTCTGCCTGCTCGACAAGGACACGCTGTACGGCCGCTACAGTGCGGCCGCGATGGGGGCGCTCACCGACGATCCGAACGACCGCGACAGCCCGCTCTACCTGAAGCACCTTCGCGATGCCGAATACCAGGGCCTGCTCGACACGGCCCGTGAAAATCTCGCGCTCGGCATCGGCGCGCTCGTCGTCGGCCCGCTGTCGCGCGAAGTGCGCGACCGGCGCATCCTCGATCGCGCGTGGCTCGGCATCGCGCCGGACGTCACGCTGACGGTCGTCTGGGTCCATACGTCGGAAGACGTCGCGCACCAGCGGATCGTCGCGCGTGCGAACCCGAACGATGCGTACAAGCTCGCGCACTGGGACGAATACCGGCAGCGCCGCTTCGTGCCGACTGGCCGCGAATGCGACGGCATCGTGATGTTCGACAACACCGCGCCGTCCGACGCGGACATCGACGCGCTGCTGTACCGCATCGTGCCGCCGCCGCAACCGGCGACGATGGTCCCGCCGCTGCCGGCCTGATCGCGCGCCCCCGGCGCCCTTCCTCTTCTCGCCCAAAAAACAACGCCGGAAGCGCTGCTGCGCTCCCGGCGTCGTACGGCCCTCGTGCCAGTGTCTGGCGAATCGTCTGGTAACTACTGTCTGGCAACCGCGGTCAGGCAACCGCGTGCATGCGCTCCATCGTGCCGCCGTCGTAAAGCTTGCCGAAACGATTCGACAGGAACGCCTTCAGCGACACCTTCTCCTGCGGGATGAAACCGCTCTGCGGCAGCTTCTTTTCGCGGAACAGATCCAGCACCGCGCACATCGCGCCGGCCGTCGTGATCTGGATCGCGCTCATGTGCATCCCGCACACGTCCTTCGCGAAGATCTTGCGCGTGAACACGTCCTGAACCAGTTGGCCGTCCTTCACGCCCGTCACCGTGACGAACACGAGCACGACGTCCTGCTTCGTCGACGGCACCGCGCGGCGCATGATCGACTTCAGCGTGTCGCGGTCGGTCGACAGGCGCAGGTCTTCCAGCAGGAACTGGACGAGTTCGCGGTGGCCCGGGTAGCGCACCGACTTGTAGTCGAGCGTCTCGACCTTGCCCGACAGCGTCTCGCACAGCGTGCCGAGGCCGCCCGACGTGTTGAACGCTTCGTATTCGGTGCCGTCGAGCGAGAAGTGTTCGAGGCCTTCGAGCGGCTGCACCCACTGCTTGCGGCCGTCGCGGATCGCTTCGCACGGCTGGCAGTATTCGTTGATCAGGCCGTCGACGCTCCACGTCAGGTTGTACTTCAGCGCGTTGGTCGGATATTCGGGCAGCGCGCCGACGCGCATCTTCACGTCGCGCACTTCGCTGAAGCCGTTCACGAGTTCGTGCGCGGCGATGCCGATGAAGCCCGGCGCGAGGCCGCATTGCGGCATGAACGCGCGGTCGGAGCCGTCGGCCAGTTCGCGGATCGCATGGGTGGCGCGCACGTCTTCGGTCAGGTCGAAGTAATGAACGCCGGCCGCCTTCGCGGCCGCGGCCACGTTGACCGCGAGGTAGTAAGGCAGCGCGTTGACGAGCGCATCGAAGCCCTTCACCGCTTCGCGAATCGCGTTCGCGTCGGCCGAATCGACCCGTTGCGTCGCGATGCCTTCGCGCGACAGCTTCGCGAGCGCATCCGCGTCGCGGTCGAACGCGACGACTTCGTAGTCGCCGGTTTCGCGCAGCATGTGAGCAATGGTGTGGCCGATCAGACCTGCGCCGACGATGGCGATTTTCATGCGCTTATCTCCTGATGATGGGTTTGGTGTTGTGAACGGCGTTGAGCCAATGAACACAGTGTAGGGACGCGCAAAATCAGTTCCAAGACGAAGAATGATGCGAAACGACCGATAATTTCGACGTTATGACGATAAATTTCGTCGAAACGACCGATTCACATAAAAATCGCGTATAGCAGATGTCGCACGCCGGCCGTTGGCGGCCGCGCATTGCGAGGATGAAGACGACGCACGGCGTCGCACCGGACGCACGAACCGCACATGCATCGGGTACGACACGCCGGTCGAAGCTGAATACGAAAGGAGATTCTGGAAAGAAGCGCGCGAGGCGCGAAAGGACAACGGCGGGGGCCCGTGACGATCACGAAGGACAGCGAAGGCCGATACGAATGCGTGCGGGCAGGTACCTCGACTTCAATCCGGGCAGCCGTGACGCAGCGACGCCCGCGCGGCGCCGCATCCAACAGGTCAGCCGCCGATCGTTCCGCGATCGATCTTGCGCGACAGGATGATCGACGTCGTCGTGCGCTCGACGCCTTCGAGCGTGCCGATCTGGTCGAGCAGGTCGTTGAGCCGCTCCGGCGAATCGGCGCGCAGCCACGCGACGTAGTCGTACTCGCCGCTCACCGCGCACAGCAGCTGGACTTCCGGCATCCGGTCGAGCTTGCGCAATACGTCCTTGCCGAACTTCGGCGTGAGGATGATGCCGACGTACGCATAGATACTCGCGTCGAGCACGTCCTGCCCGAGTCGCACGCTGTACCCGGCGATCACGTTGGTGCGTTCGAGCCGCGCGATGCGCGCGACGACCGTCGTGCGCGCCACGTCGAGCTGGCGCGCGAGATCGGCGACGCTGGCGCGCGCATCGGCTTGCAGCAGCGCGACGAGTTGCCGGTCGAGATCGTCGAGTTGGTCGAGACGGGGTGGACGCATGACGCTGAGCCGGCGCGCGATGTGCCGGCGGAGTGGAAAGTGACGCGATGATAGCGCCGAACGCCGGCGCGCCCAACCGGCATCGCCCGGATTCGCACCTTCGATTTCGATTCGTATCGGATGTAAGCAAGTGTCGCATTCACTGCCGCGCGGCAGGCAACGTGCTACTAATAACGGGCGACGCGAGAGGCGCGCTGGCGGCGATGGCCGCCGCGCCCGCTCGCCAGACACCACCCCGGAGAGCCAACCATGAAGAAAATCTCGCTCACCCTCGCTACGCTCGCCGTTGCAGCCAGCGCCTTCGCGCAAACCCCGGCACAGCCGCAAGCGCCGGCAACGACGGCCGCGGCGTCGGCGCCGAGCGCCGAGCAGCGCGCGGCGCGCCACGAAGCGCGCATCGAGCAGCGCATCAAGTACCTGCACGACCAGTTGAAGATCACGTCGGCGCAGGAGCCGCAATGGAAGACGTTCGCCGACACGATGCGCGACAACGGCGCAACGATGGGCCGCCTCTACAGCGAACGGATGGCCAAACACGACGTGTCCGCGATCGACGACATGAAGCAGTACGCGGAACTGTCGCAGGCGAACGCCGACGGCGCGAAGAAGCTCGCCGACGCATTCGCGCCGCTCTACGAGAGCTTCCCGGCCGAGCAGAAGGCGCTGGCCGACACGACGTTCCGCAGTTGGCTGCACCACGGCGGCGAGCACCGCGGCAAGGGCAAGACGAAGGGCAAGGAAGGCAACGCAGCCGCCGCGCCGGCCGCGAGCGCGCAGCCCTGACACCTTCCCCGCCGGCGCCGTGCCGGCCCACCCGGGCCGAACGGCGCCGCGCGTCGATCGGCGACCGGCGCGTCACACGGCGCGCCGAATTCGGGATAAGCTCCCGGCTTTTCCCGCTTTCCCGCCCCTCCCCGCCATGCTCGAACTCAAGCAACTCGATCTGCGTACCGATCCGCAGGCCCGTCGCGTCGTCAAGGACGAAACCGTCGCCGTGTCCTTCGCGGACGCCGACGGCGAACTGATGAGCCTCGAAGGCCCGAACCGTTATGTGACGGGCGACGCATTGATCACCGGCTCGACCGGCGACCGCTGGGTCGTGTCGCGCGCACGTTTCGACGCCAAATACCTGCCCGCCGATCCGGCGCTCGCGCACGGCACGCCGGGCGCCTACCGCAACCGGCCGGCCGTCGTGCTCGCGCGCCGGATGGACGAGCCGTTCACGATCGCCCGCTCGGAAAACGGCGACACGCTGCGCGGCGTCGCCGGCGACTGGGTGATGCAATACGCGCCGGGAGACTACGGCGTCGTGCAGGCGCAGCGCTTCGCGCAGGTCTACCGCGACGCGTGACGCACCGCGCCGGCCCGCGGCCGGCGCCGCCGCTCACGCAAAGTCTTCGTCGAGTTCGAGTTCCGCGTCGCGCTCGACGGCCTCGCCGGCCGCGTGCCGCTCTTCGAGCGAGCCGAGCATCGCTTCCGTATACGCATGCAGCACCGCATGGCTGCGCGCGCGCTGCATCGGTTTGAGCGCCAGGTAGCGCGCGAGCGCGGCCGGCACGATCCGGATGTCCAGCGTCATCCGCTTCGGCGTCGCGCCGAAACGCATCGCGAGCCACTGCACGGACAGGAATCGCCCGCGTTCGTCGCTGTTTTCGACAAAGCGCGTCTGCTCCGGAAAGAGTTCGCAGATCACGCGCGCAAGCGCGTCGAATTCCGCGCTCGGGCATTCGATCAGATAGTCGTCCATTGCGTCTCTCCGGTCAGGCCGTCGCACGCGACGGCCGGCACGTCTTCACCAGCACAGCCACCAGGATCGCGGCCAGCACGAAATACGCGGCCTCGACCCACGCGACCGGCAGCACGCGCACCTGGTACAGCAGCGTGGGCGTCGCCGCGAGCGCATGCAGCACGATCGCGAGCGGCAACACGGCGATGCGGCCGGCACGCACGCCGCGCCACATCAGCACCGACAGCGCCAGTTGCACCGCGAACGCCGCGCAGCGTTCGAGCAGCAACAGCAGGATCGACTGGGCCGACAGCGTCGCGAGCATCATGTGCAGCCGCACCACGGTGTCGACCGGCAGGTCCGACAACTGCGTCTCGAGCTGGCCGCGGCTCGCGAGCCACGCGAGATACGACCACTGCCCCCACACGAGCACGCCGACGAACCACGCCTCGGCGCCGCCGTGACCGATCCCGTAGCCGATCCCGCGGCCGTCGCCGGCCGATGCGCCATAGCGGCGGTTCAGCACGCGCATGCCGAGATAGCGGCCGATTTCCTCGAATACGGCGGTCGCGAGCGCGCTGTACGCGACGAACGCGAGCGGCTGCGTCAGCCAGCCGTCCTCGGGCGTGCGGCTCAGCACGAGCCCGTGGAACGCGCGCTCGACGATCATGGCAAACAGCGTGAAGACGGCGACGCCGACGATCGTGTCGCGGCGATTGAGCACGAGCGGCTTGCGCAGGATGCGGTAGAGGACGAGCGGCAGCAGCGCGATGATCAGCGTGGCGGCGATCAGCGCCGCCAGCGTGACGGGAGCGACAGTCATGGAGTTCCTTGTTCGAGGCAGCGCACCTGGCGCGCTGCGTGCCCCGAATGATACTCAGCTTGCGGTCGACGCGCGCGCGATCAACTCGCCGGGCAGCATCGCGACGCGCACGTCGCCCGCCGCGCCGTCGATCCGCTCGTGCACGAATTCGACGGCCTTGTAGCCGATTTCGTAGGTCGGCTGACGGATCGTCGTGATGCCGATCAGCTCGGCCCATTCCGGATCGTCGATCGACAGCAGCGCCGCCTGCTGCTGCCATGCGGCGCCGAAGCGCGCGCGCAGGTGGCGCGCGATCGCCAGCGCGACGGGCGCATTCGCGGCGAACAGCGCCGCGCGCACGCCGCGCCGAGCCGCATCGTCGATGCGCGCATCGACGTCGGCGAGCGCCGCCGCGGCCGCGCCAGGCTCGTTCAGGTCGAGCACGACCGTCGACGGCACCGCCAGCCCGCGCGCCGCCAGCGCCGCGCGGAACGCGGCCTCGCGCACGCGCCGCGAGCTCACGTGCTCGAACGGCTGCACGACGAAATGGATCGCGTCGAAGCCCTGTGCGACCAGATGCGCGAGCGCCGTCTCGATCGCATCGGTATTGTCGAGGCCGATCAGGTCGGCCTCGAAGCCCTCGACCGTCCGATCGACGAGTACGGCCGGAATGCCCGCGCCGCGCAGCGGGCGCAGCACGTCTTCCTCGGCGCCGAGCGCGTTGACGATCAGCCCTTCGACGCGGTAGGTCGTGAGCAGTTGCAGGAAGCGGCGCTCCATCTCGACTTCGTTCGCCGCGTGACAGATGAGCGGCATGTAGCCGAGCGCATGGCACGCGGCCTCGACGCCCTGCAGCACTTCGACGGTGTAGGGATTGGTCAGGTCGGCCGCGAGCATGCCGAGCAGCCGGTTGCGGCCGCGCTTGAGCCCGCGCGCCATCTGGTTCGGCCGGTAGTTGAGCCGCGCGATCGCCGCCTCGATCCGCTGGCGCAGATCGACCGACAGCACATGCGTCTCGCCGTTCAGGTAGCGCGAAACGCTGGTCTTGCCCGTGCCGGCCTCGCGCGCGACGTCGCTGATCGTCGCCGGACGCGTCGTGGAAGATTGCGAATCGGTCACTGTCGTGCCTCGCGACGTACGATCCGCGCCGCTTCGTGAGCAGACGGACCATTGTTGTTGGAAACGTAAGCCAGCCGGCGGCCTCCCCTGTCCTGGCGCGTCGGCGCCTGCGCCGGCCCGGTGCTTCACGCTCGAGCAGCGCCCGCCAATGGCGTTACAGCAGTCGGCCGCACCGGACCTGGCGCGGAAGCCCGTCGCGCGACGCCGCCGGCCGCGTGGCCGGCCGTCGATGCGACGAGCGCGGGCGATCATAACGCAGCCAGCCCTCGGGCACCAAGACCATCGACTCTAACCGCGCAGGGCGGTTATCGCAGGCGGCTCAGGCGTGCGCCAGCGCATCCGGGTTGACGAGATTCGCGCGCAGCGTGCCGGCCAGCGCGCCGACCAGGTTTTCCGCCGCGCAGCGCGCCATCGCATGGCGCGTCTCGTGCGTCGCCGAGCCGATATGCGGCAGCGCGACCACGTTCTTCATCCGCAGCAGCGGCGAATCGGCCGGCAGCGGCTCCTTCTCGAACACGTCGAGCCCCGCGCCGCGGATCGTCCCCGCACGCAGCGCGTCGATCAGCGCGGCCTCGTCGACCACCGGCCCGCGCGACGCGTTGATCAGGATCGCGCCGCGCTTCATCTTCGCGAACTCGGGCGCGCCGATCAGATGGCGCGTGTCGGGCGACAGCGGCACTTGCAGACACACGAAATCCGACTGCGCGAGCAACTCGTCGAGCGTCACGCGCCGGGCGCCGTACTGCGTCTCGGCCTCGGCATGCGCGGACCGGTTCGCGTACAGCACCTGCATCCGGAAGCCGAGCGCCGCGCGGCGCGCGACCGCGCCGCCGATGCGCCCGAGCCCGACGATGCCGAGCGTCTTGCCCTGCACGTCGGTGCCGTACAGGTCGGGGCCGATGCTGCGATGCCAATGGCCGGCTTTCACCCACTCGGCGAGCTCGACCACGCGCCGCGCGGAGGCCAGGATCAGTGAAAACACCGTATCGGCCGTCGACTCGGTCAGCACGTCGGGCGTATGCGCGAGCACGATGCCGCGCCGCGTGAAATCGGCGACGTCGAAGTTGTCGTAGCCGACCGAGATCGTCGACCACGCCTTCAGCCGCGGCGCACGGTCGAGCATCTGCGGCGTGATCTTCAGGCTCGCGCCGATCGCGCCGTCGGCGTCGCCGAGCGCGGCGGCGAGCGCGTCGGCGCCGTCGCCGTGCACGACGTCCGCATGCTCGCGCAGGTACGCGAGAACGTCATCGGGCAGCGGCTTGTACGCGACGATACGGGGCTTCATCGTTTCATTTTCCTTGCAGCGGCGCGGCGAGCGGATGCGCATCGCGCGCCTGGGGTTTGACGGACAGCGTGAGGATCACCGCGGCGACGAGCGCGGCGCTCATGAACGCGTACGACGCGACGGGCGACCCGGTCGCGCCGTTCAGGTAGCCGACGAAGTACGAGCCGACGAACGAGCCGAGCGCGCCCATGCTGTTGATCAGCGCCATCGCGCCGCCCGCGACGTTCTTCGGCAGCAGTTCCGGCACGATCGCGAAGAACGGGCCGTACGGCGCATACATCGCGGCACCCGCGACGACCAGCAGCGCATACGAGATCCAGAAATGCGACGAGCCGAGCGCGTACGACGCGGCGAACGCGGCCGCGCCGACCAGCAGGAACGGCCACACGAAGCCGCGACGCGAGCCGACCTTGTCGGACGCCCACGACGCGGCGAGCATCGCGATCGTCGCCGCGAGGTACGGCAGCGCGGACAGCCATCCGGTCGCGACCATCCCGAGGTCGGAACCGTTCTTCACGATCGACGGCAGCCACAGCACGAAGCCGTACACGCCGATGCTCCAGCAGAAATACTGCGCGCACAGCTTGATCACGGCCGGCGAGCGGAACGCCTCGCCATAGTTGCGCACCGGCTTGATCGCCGCCTGCTCGGCCGCGAGCGCGGCGTCGAGGTCGCGCTTTTCCTGTGCGTTGAGCCACGGCGAATCGGCCGGCTTGTCCTGCACGAGGCACCACCAGCACACGGCCCAGATGACGGCCGGGATGCCTTCGGCGATGAACATGTGGCGCCAGCCGAATTCATGCACGAGATAACCCGACACGATCGACATCCACAGCACCGTGACCGGGTTGCCGAGGATCAGGAACGTGTTCGCGCGCGAGCGCTCGTTCTTCGTGAACCAGTTGCTGATGTAGATCAGCATCGCCGGCATCACGGCCGCCTCGACGACGCCGAGCACGAAGCGGATCGCCATCAGCGACGGGATGTTGCTGACCACGCCGGTCAGGGCCGCGCAGCCGCCCCACAGCACGAGGCTCGCGAACACGAGCTTCTTCACGCTGCGGCGTTCCGCATAGATTGCGCCGGGGATCTGGAAAAAGAAGTAGCCGAGGAAGAACAGCGCACCGATCAGCGACGACAGGCCCTTGCTGATCCCGAGATCCTGGTTGATGCCGGCCGCCGCCGCGAACCCGTAGTTCGCGCGATCGAGGTAGGCGAGGCTGTACGTGATGAAGACGATCGGCATGATCGTCCACCACCGACGGGCTGCGAGATTGGCTGCCATGTGAGTGTCTCCGTATATGGACCGGAGTGGACGCGCTGGCGCCTGCCCGGCCTCGAACAAAACTGCTGTGCGTCGCGCACGAAATGGATCCGCGGATTGTGCCGTGTCCGGCCTCTCATTGCGCGGTGATGGTTTCCTCTAAGCGATCGGCGTCATTGCTGACATTTTCGAGCCGGTCGAGCGCGTCGCGGGTCGGCAACCCTTCCGAGTCGCCGATCACCTGGATCGCGAGCGCACCGATCCGGTTGCCGCGCGCGACCGCCTGCTCGACGCTGCGGCCTTCGAGCAGCGCGCTGACCACGCCGACCGCGAAGCCGTCGCCGGCGCCCACCGTATCGACGACCTTTTCAACGCGCTCGCCGGCAACGATGCCTTCGCGGCCGTCGGCCGTGCGGAAATACGCGCCCTGCTCGCCGAGCTTGATCACGACGCCGCGCGCGCCCTGCGCGAGATAGAAGCCCGCGATGTCGGCCGGCGTGTCGTGCCCGGTGAGCTGCCGCCCTTCGGCGAGGCCCGGCAGCACCCAGTCGGCGAGCGTCGCGAGCGCATTCAGCGTCTTCGCCATCACGTCGGCGGACGGCCACAGCGTCGGGCGCAGGTTCGGATCGAACGAGATCGTCTTGCCGGCCGCCCGCATCTCGCGTGCGAGCCGGAATGCCAGTTCGCACGACGTCGCCGAGATCGCCGGCGCGACGCCAGTCAGGTGCAGATGGCGCGCGCCGAGCACGTAGTCGGCCACGTAGTCGTCGCACGACAGGTGGCTCGCGGCCGAACCCTTGCGGAAATATTCGACGGTCGGGTCGCTGCCGTCGTCGTTGCGCGACTTCAGCTGGAAACCGGTCGGGTAACGCGGGTCGACGGTCACGCACGACGCGTCGATGCCCTCGCGTGCCAGCGTGTCGAGCACGTAGCGGCCGAACGAATCGCTACCGACCCGGCTCATCCAGCCGACCCGGAAGCCGAGCCGCGACAGGCCGACCGCGACATTCAGATCGGCGCCGGCGATCCGCTTCGCGAATTGCCCGGCGTGCGCGAGGTGGCCGGGCTCCGTCGCGACGAACATCGCCATCGCTTCACCGTAGGTCACGACATCGAGTGCTGCTTTCATGACTGAACTCCTCAGGATCCTGCTGCCGTCACGCGGTCGCGAGCCACGCGACGCGCCGGCACGCATCGCCGGCCAGGTCGGCCGCGTCGAACGGGAACTCGATGCCGCGCGGCGCATGCCGCGGCAGCGCCGCGAGCACGCCGGTCACGAGCGCATCGTCCGGCGCCGGCGCGACGGCGAAACGACGCGCGCCCTCGCCTTCGATGGTCTTGCAATGAATGTATTCCACGTGCGGCGCGAGCACCTGTGCGCAGTCGAGCGGCGCTTCGCCGCGCCACAGCCAGTTGCCGATGTCGAACGTCATGCCGAGCGCCTCGCGCATGCCGGCATCGGCCAGCGCATCGAACAGCGCGCGGAACTGCTCGAGCGCGCCGCCGACCTCGAGCTGGCCGTTTTCCACCACCACGCGAGCCCGCGCGCCGCGCGACAGCGCGACGATCTCGGCCGCGTGCGCGTCGCCCGCGAAGCCGCCGAGCTGCAATTTCACGAAGCGCGCGCCGAGCGCATCGGCTTGCGCGAGCGCGTCGCGCAAAGCGTCGGCATCGAGCGCGCCCGTTTCCGTATACAGCGAGTCCGGGGTCGAATAGACCGACCACAGTCCGTGGCCGGCGATCTGCGCGCCGAGCGCGGCCAGCGCGCCGGGCGCCGTGTCGCCGTCCGACGCGAACAGTTCGCGCCGCACCTCGAACCCGGTCGCACCGGATGCCGCCACGGTCGCGATGAATGCACTGTGGCCCTCCTGGCGCACCCAGTCCATCCCGAATGCGCTCGCCACGATCACGATGTCTGCCATGTTGCCCTTTTTCAACCGGAATGGAACCGGTTCCATTTGCTTGAGACGGATGGTGCGCTTCGCTTCAGACCCACGCCATAGAGGAAATCCCTAAGGCCCGCTGGTCACACGAATACGCGCCCGAACGCATGCAACACCTGTTCCCGGCGCAGCGTCGAGCGTCTATGCGAGGCCCTGCGCGAGGCTCATTTCGAGGAATTGCGCGGCGATTCGCGACGGCGCGCCGCCGTGCGGCACGAGAATGGAGAAATGCCGCGTGAGCGGCGCGGGCGCCAGCGAGCGCGGCACGAGCGCCGCATCCTCGTGACGCAGCGACATCGCGGACACGAACCCGACGCCCATTCCCGCGCGCACGGCTTCCTTCACGGCCTCGACCCCGGCGATCTCGAACGCGACGCGCATCGGCGCGCCGCCGTGCGCGAACGCGCGCTCGACGAGCTGCCGCACCGCGGAGCCCGCCTCGCGCAGCACGAGCGGATGCGCGGCGAGCGCATCGAGCGTCACGCCCGCGTCGTGGCCAGGCGCCGCGAGCGGATGGCCGGCCGGCACGATCGCGACGATCTCGTCCTCGTGCCACGCGTGCACGGCCGTACCCGGCGGCAGCGCCTCGCCGGGCGGCCCTTCGATCAGCGCGATGTCGAGCGACGGCAGCGCCGCGACCACGTCGGCCGTATTGCCGCTCATCGTCTGGATCGACACGCGCGGCGCGCGCGGCTGGAACGCCGCGATCAGGTACGGCAGCAGGTAGCTCGCGGGCGTCGTGCTCGCGCCGATGCGCAGCGTGCCGGCTTCCAGCCCGCGCACCGCGTCGCGAAACGCACGCGCCTGCGCGAACGTGTCGCGCTGCGCCTTCGCGTACTGCGCGAGCTGTTCGCCGACCGGCGTCAGGCGGATGCCGCGGCCGTCGCGCTGGTACAGCGGCTCGCCGAACTCGTCCTGCAGCAGCCGCAACTGGCCCGACACGGCAGGCTGCGACAGATGCAGCGCCACGGCGGCGCGGCTGATGTTCAAATGCTCGGCGACGGCGGCGAACGTTATCAGTTGATCCGGGGTCATGGCGATGAATTATCGGCTTTCCGGATAGTTTACGTCACAAATCACAATTTTTCATATCGATATAACGAAATTAGGATTACACCATCGCCACACGCTCCATCACGGTGCCCCCATGTCCACTGCTCCGACTCCCCATCTCAGCCATGCCGCGCCATCGATGCGCGGCCAGTTGAACGGCGTGCTGTTCGTCGCGCTGTTCGCCGCCGCCGTCACGAGCCTGTCCGAGCTCCCCGCGATCGCGGGGCTCGGCCTGTCGCCGCTGATCGTCGGCATCGTCGCTGGCGCGCTGTACGGCAACGCGTTGCGCGACGGCATGCCGGCCAGTTGGGCGGCCGGCGTCAATTTCTCCGCGCGCAAGCTGCTGCGCATCGCGGTCGCGTTCTTCGGCCTGCGCGTGAGCCTGCAGGAAATCGCGCAGGTCGGGCTGCCGGGCCTCACGGTATCGGTGCTGGTCGTCGTCAGCACGCTCGCGATCGGCACCTGGGTCGGCATGAAGCTGATGAAGCTCGACCGCGACGCCGCGCTGCTGACCGCCGCCGGCAGCGCGATCTGCGGCGCCGCCGCCGTGCTCGCGTTCGAGTCGACGCTGCAGTCGAAGCCGCACCAGAGCGCGATGGCCGTGGGCAGCGTCGTGCTGTTCGGGACGCTGTCGATGTTCCTGTATCCGCTCGCCTATCACGCCGGTCTGCTGAACCTCGATCCGGCGGGCCTCGGCCTGTTCTTCGGCGGCACGATCCACGAAGTCGCGCAGGTGGTCGGCGCGGCGAGCGACATCAGCCCGGAGGTCGTGCGCGTCGCGACGATCGTCAAGATGACGCGCGTGATGCTGCTCGTGCCAGTGCTGCTCGCGCTCGGCTGGTGGCTCGCCCGGTCGGCGCATGACGCGGCCGGCGGCACGCAAGGCAGGCGCAAGGTGGCGGTGCCGTGGTTCGCGCTCGGCTTCCTCGGCTTCGTGATCGTCAATTCGCTGAACGTGCTGCCGGCGGACGTCACGCACACGCTGAACGTGCTCGATACCTTCGCGCTGACGATGGCCATGACCGCACTCGGCATCGAGACGCGCGTCGCGCAGATCCGCGCGGCCGGCCCGCGAGCGCTGATGACCGGCCTGATCCTGTACGTGTGGCTGATCGTCGGCGGCTACGGCGTCACCTGGGCCGTGCAGCACTGGCTTGGCTGAGCCGCACGTCCGCGACGGTTCGCGCGCCGCGCCCGACGGGAGAGTCCCGCGGGCGCGGCGCGGTGCTATGCTTCGCGTCGTTTTCCATCGCCCCCTTTCAGCCGTGCTCTCGTTCCTGCTGAAGCTGCGCACTCGCGCCCGAACGCTGCTCCGCCTGTCGGACGCCCATACGATGCTGATCTGGTCGGCCATCGTCGGCGTCGGCGGCGCCTTCGCGACGATCGCGTTCCGCGAAGGCATCGATCTGATGCAGCGCCTGATCTCGGGGCACAGCGGCAGCTTCGTGCAGATGGCCAGGAGCCTGCCGTGGTACGTGCGGTTCTGGATGCCGGCCGCGGGCGGCTTCCTCGCCGGCTGCGTGCTGCTCTTCGCGACGCGCGGCGACAAGGAGGCAGCCAAGACCGACTACATGGAATCGGTCGCGCTCGGCAACGGCGTCGTGCCCGTGCGCCAGAGCCTGTGGCGCAGCGTGTCGTCGCTGCTGACGATCGGCAGCGGCGGCTCGATCGGCCGCGAAGGCCCGATGGTGCAGCTTGCGGCGCTCGCCGCGTCGCTCGTCGGCCGCTTCGCGCACTTCGACCCGCCGCGCCTGCGCCTGCTGGTCGCGTGCGGGGCGGCGGCCGGCATCACGTCCGCGTACAACGCGCCGATCGCCGGCGCCTTTTTCGTGTCGGAGATCGTGCTCGGCACGATCGCGATGGAGAGCTTCGGGCCGATGGTCGTCGCATCGGTCGTCGCGAACATCGTGATGCGCGAATTCGCCGGCTACCGGCCGCCGTACGAGATGCCGGTGTTTCCGGCCGTGACCGGCGCCGAGGTGCTGCCGTTCGTCGTGCTCGGCGCGCTGTGCGGCGTGCTCGCGCCGCAGTTCCTGCACCTGCTCGACGCGTCGAAGACGCAGTTCAAGCGGCTGCCGGTGCCGCTGCCCGTGCGGCTCGCGCTCGGCGGCCTCGTCGTCGGCGTGATCTCGGTATGGATTCCGGACGTGTGGGGCAACGGCTACAGCGTCGTGAACCACATCCTCCATTCGCCGTGGACCTGGCAGGCGCTCGTCGCGGTACTCGTGTTCAAGGTGATCGCGACCGCCGCGACCGCCGGCTCGGGCGCGATCGGCGGCGTGTTCACGCCGACGCTGTTCGTCGGCGCCGTGTTCGGCTCGCTGTTCGGGCTCGCGATGGACGCGCTGTGGCCCGGCCATACGTCGGCCTATTTCGCGTACGCGATCGTCGGGATGGGCGCATTCATGGCGGGCGCCACGCAGGCGCCGCTGATGGCGATCCTGATGATCTTCGAGATGACGCTGAGCTATCAGGTCGTGCTGCCGCTGCTGGTGTCGTGCGTGTTCGCGTATTTCGTCGCGCGCGCGACGGGCACGACGTCGATGTACGACATCACGCAGCATCACTACCAGGACGCGCAGGAGCGGCAGCGGCTGCGCACCACGCAGATGCGCACGCTGATCCAGCCCGCGCAGACGGTCGTGCCGCTCACCGCGAGCGTCGCCGACATGACGCGCGTGTTTCTCGAATATCCGGTGAAGTACCTGTACGTGACCGACGACGCCGGGCGCTTTCGCGGCGCGGTCGCGCTGAAGGACATCACGTCGGACCTGCTCGACAAGCGCGACACGGCCGACAAGACGGCCGCGCACTACGCGCATACGCCGTTTCCGCTGCTCACGCCCGACATGCCGCTCGCGACCGCGCTCGAACGCTTCATGGCGTTCCAGGGCGAACGGCTGCCGGTGATCGAGAGCGAAGCCGAGCCGACGCTCGCGGGCGTCGTCTACAAGACGTCGCTGCTCGATGCGTACCGGCGGATGACCGGCGAGCGCTGACGCGCGCCGCCGCACCGCGCGCGCCGGTCAGTCGGGCGCGCGCCCCAGCACGACCCGCGCGAAGAACCCCGCGAGCGCCGCTTCGGCCACGTCGGCCGACACGTGCTGCGGATCGGCCGTGTAGTACGACTGCACGCCGTCGCACAGGCACATCAGCCCGAACGCGAGCGTGTCGGCCGGCAGCAGCAGCGGCGTGCCCGAACGCTCGGCGAAGCGCTCGATGAATTCGGCCATCTGCACGCGCTTGCCGTGCAGGAACTGGTTGAAGCGCACGCGGAACTTCGCGTCGCGCGCGGCCTGCAGCTTCGCCTCGCCCCACAGCAGCGAATATTCGTCGTCGCGAAACAGCGTCCGGTAATACGCGAGCGCCATCGACTCCATCTGCTCGCGCGTGCCGCCGCCTTCGAAAATCGCCTCGAAGTCGGCCCGCACCTCCTCGTGATCGCGCTCCAGCAACTCCAGCAGCAAGTCGGACTTGCTGCGGAAATTCGAATAGAACGCACCGCGCGTATAGCCGGCCGCCGCCGCGATGTCCTCGACGCTCGCGGCCACATAGCCCTTCTTCAGAAAAATGCGATGCGCGGCTTTCAGCAGACGTTCGCGCGTCTGGTCCCGGCTCTGCTCTCGAGTTAAGCGCTGTGGTTTCATGGCGCGCAGTCTAGCATCCTTTCCCTTTCAGATTCATCTTTGCATTCAGATACAGGTGTGTATTAGAATCCGCCACAGTTTCTGACAATGTTGTCCGTCTGTCCGCGTGCGCCGATGCCGGCGCCGTTTTGGGGCAAGCGCCCGCCGCGCTTGCCGGCTTCGTTCCGCTCCACCTCACCTGGGGGTTTCGTGAATCGCTCCGGTTCCCGCGCCGCGCTGCTGATCGGCGCCGCGCTCGTCCTTGCCGCCTGTCATCCGAAAGAATCCGCGCCGCCCGCCCCGCGCCCCGTCGTCGCGCTGCCCGCACGGGCCGACACCGCCGCGGCCGCGCGCACGCTGCCCGGCGACATCCAGCCGCGCTATGCCACCCCGCTGTCGTTCCGCATCGCCGGCAAGATCATCGAGCGCCGGGTGCGGCTCGGCGATACGGTGAAGGTCGGCCAGGTCGTCGCGCTGCTCGATCCGTCCGACGTCGAGAAGAACGCCGCGAGTGCGCAGGCGCAACTCGATGCCGCGACGCACAGCCTCGCGTTCGCGAAGCAGCAGCTCGACCGCGATCGCGCGCAGGCCCGCGAAAACCTGATCGCGACCGCGCAGCTCGAACAGACCCAGAACAGCTACACGTCGGCGCTCGCGCAGCGCGACCAGGCGCAGCAGCAGCTCGCGCTCGCGAAGAACCAGCTCCGCTACGCGACGCTCGTCGCCGATCACGCGGGCACCATCACCGCCGAACAGGCCGACACCGGCCAGAACGTGTCGGCCGGCCAGCCGGTCTACCAGCTCGCGTGGTCGGGCGACGTCGACGTGGTGAGCGACGTGCCCGAGGCCGCGCTCGCGTCGCTCGCGCCCGGTCATGCGGCCACCGTCACGCTGCCGTCGCTGCCGGGGCGTCAGTTCGCCGCGAAGGTGCGCGAGATCGCGCCGGCCGCCGATCCGCAAAGCCGCACCTGGCGCGTGAAGCTCACGCTCGGCACGCCCGACCCCGCGATCCGGCTCGGGATGACCGCGGACGTCGCGTTCGCCGGCGCGCCGGTTGCCGGCGACGCGCAGCCGATCACGCTGCCCGCCACCGCGCTGTTCCACGACGGCGCGCAGCCGGCCGTGTGGGTCGTGCGCACCAAGGACGACACGCTCGAGTTGCGCCGCGTCGACGTCGCGCGCTTCAACGAGCGCACCGTCACCGTGTCGCGCGGGCTGCAGCCGGGCGAGCGCGTCGTGCTGCAGGGCGTGCATACGGTCAGCGCGGGCGAGAAGGTGCGCGCGATCGCGCCGCTGCATCCGGAGGACTTCGCATCGTGAGCGTCTCCCACGAAGAAGGCCGCTTCAACCTGTCCGCCTGGGCGCTGCGCCACCAGGCGCTGGTCGTCTACCTGATCGCGCTCGCGACGCTCGCGGGCATCCTCGCGTACACGCGGCTCGCGCAATCCGAAGACCCGCCGTTCACGTTCCGCGTGATGGTGATCCGTACCTTCTGGCCCGGCGCGAGCGCGCGGCAGGTGCAGGAACAGGTGACCGACCGGATCGGCCGCAAGCTGCAGGAAACGCCGGCCATCGACTTCCTGCGCAGCTATTCGCGCCCGGGCGAATCGCTGATCTTCTTCACGATGAAGGATTCGGCGCCCGTGAAGGACGTGCCCGAGACCTGGTACCAGATCCGCAAGAAGGTGGGCGACATCGGCTATACGCTGCCGCCCGGCGTGCAGGGTCCGTTCTTCAACGACGAATTCGGCGACGTCTACACCAACATCTGGACGCTCGAGGGCGACGGCTTCACGCCCGCGCAACTACACGACTACGCGGACCAGTTGCGCACCGTGCTGCTGCGCGTGCCGGGCGTCGGCAAGGTCGACTATTTCGGCGACCCCGACCAGCGGATCTTCATCGAGGTCAACAACGCGCAGCTCACGCGCCTCGGCATCTCGCCGCAGCAGCTCGGGCAGGCGATCAACGCGCAGAACGACATCTCGTCGGCCGGCGTGCTGACGACCGCCGACGATCGCGTGTTCGTGCGGCCCAGCGGCCAGTTCGACAACGTCGCCGCGATCGCCGACACGCTGATCCGCATCAACGGCCGCACGTTCCGGCTCGGCGATCTCGCGACGGTCAGGCGCGGCTACGACGATCCCCAGGTTACGCAGATGCGCGCGAACGGCCATGCGGTGCTCGGCATCGGCGTGACGATGCAGCCGGGCGGCGACGTGATCCGGCTCGGCAAGGCGCTCGACGCCGAATCGAAGGATCTGCAGGCGCAACTGCCGGCCGGCCTGAAGCTGACCGAAGTATCGAGCATGCCGCACGCGGTCTCGCACTCGGTCGACGACTTCCTCGAAGCCGTCGCCGAAGCGGTCGCGATCGTGCTGGTCGTGAGCCTCGTGTCGCTCGGGCTGCGCACCGGGATGGTCGTCGTGATCTCGATTCCGGTCGTGCTCGCGGTCACCGCCCTCTTCATGTACCTGTTCGACATCGGGCTGCACAAGGTGTCGCTCGGCACGCTCGTGCTCGCGCTCGGGCTGCTCGTCGACGACGCGATCATCGCGGTCGAGATGATGGCCGTGAAGCTCGAACAGGGCTACAGCCGCGCGCGCGCCGCCGCCTTCGCGTACACCAGCACCGCGTTCCCGATGCTGACGGGCACGCTCGTCACGGTATCGGGCTTCCTGCCGATCGCGCTCGCGAAATCGAGCACCGGCGAATACACGCGCTCGATCTTCGAGGTGTCGGCGATCGCGCTGATCGCGTCGTGGTTCGCGGCCGTCGTGCTGATCCCGCTGCTGGGCTATCACATGCTGCCCGAGCGCAAGCGGCACGCGCACGAGGCGCACCTGCCCGACGATCACGAGCACGACATCTACGACACCCGCTTCTACCGGCGGCTGCGCGGCTGGATCGACTGGTGCATCGAGCGGCGCTTCGTCGTGCTGCTGATCACGGGCGCGCTGTTCGTCGTCGCGCTGATGGGCTTCACGCTCGTGCCGCAACAGTTCTTCCCGAGCTCCGACCGGCCCGAGCTGCTGGTCGACCTGCGGCTGCCCGAAGGTGCGTCGTTCGCGGCGACGCTGCGCGAGACCGAGCGCCTCGAGAAGGTGATCGACAAGCGTCCCGAGATCGACCATGCGGTGAACTTCGTCGGCAGCGGCGCGCCGCGCTTCTACCTGCCGCTCGATCAGCAGTTGCAACTGCCGAACTTCGCGCAGTTCGTGATCACCGCGAAATCGGTCGAGGATCGCGAGAAGCTCGCGGCCTGGCTCGAAACCACGCTGCGCGACAAGTTCCCGGCCGTGCGCTGGCGGCTGTCGCGGCTCGAGAACGGCCCGCCGGTCGGCTATCCGGTGCAGTTCCGCGTGAGCGGCGACAGCATCGCGACGGTCCGCTCGATCGCCGAGAAGGTCGCGGCGACGATGCGCGGCGACGCGCGCACGGTCAACGTGCAGTTCGACTGGGACGAGCCGGCCGAGCGCTCGGTGCGCTTCGAGCTCGACCAGAAGAAGGCGCGCGAGCTGAACGTCACGTCGCAGGACGTGTCGAGCTTCCTCGCGATGACGCTGTCCGGCACGACCGTCACGCAGTATCGCGAGCGCGACAAGCTGATCGCCGTCGACCTGCGCGCGCCGCGCGCCGACCGCGTCGATCCGGCGAAGCTCGCGGGCCTCGCGCTGCCGACGCCGAACGGCCCCGTGCCGCTCGGCTCGCTCGGCCGTTTCACGCCGACGCTCGAATACGGCGTCGTGTGGGAGCGCGACCGCCAGCCGACCATCACCGTGCAATCCGACGTGCGCGCCGGCGCACAGGGCATCGACGTCACGCACGCGGTCGACGCGAAGCTGAACGCGCTGCGCGCGCAGTTGCCGGTCGGCTATCAGATCAACATCGGCGGCTCGGTCGAGGAAAGCGCGAAGGCGCAGGCATCGATCAACGCGCAGATGCCGCTGATGGCGATCGCCGTGTTCACGCTGTTGATGATCCAGCTGCAAAGCTTCTCGCGCGTGCTGATGGTCGTGCTGACCGCGCCGCTCGGGCTGATCGGCGTGGTCGCGACGCTGCTGCTATTTGGCCAGCCGTTCGGCTTCGTCGCGATGCTCGGCGTGATCGCGATGTTCGGGATCATCATGCGCAACTCGGTGATCCTGGTCGACCAGATCGAGCAGGACATCGCGGTCGGCCACGGCCGCGTCGACGCGATCATCGGCGCGACCGTGCGGCGCTTCCGCCCGATCACGCTGACGGCCGCGGCCGCCGTGCTCGCGCTGATCCCGCTGTTGCGCTCGAATTTCTTCGGGCCGATGGCGACCGCGCTGATGGGCGGCATCACGAGCGCCACCGTGCTGACGCTGTTCTATCTGCCTGCGCTGTACGCGACGTGGTTCCGCGTGAAGCGCGACGAACGCGACCCTCGGGACGGCCCGCCGCCAGGCGCCACGTCTGCCGCGCCGTCGGGAACCTGACCATGAATCGATCGATGACCCTGAAAACGAAAACCGTTCGGGCGCTCGCGGCGGCGAGCCTCGCCGGCCCGCTCGCGGGCTGCGCGTGGTTCGCGCCGAGCGGCGAGCCGCCCGCGATGCCGTCGCCCGCGCACTACGGCGCCGCGCCGCAGGTCGAGCAGACCGTGTCCGCGCAAGGCGTCGCGCAGCAGTTCGAGGTCGGCGCACAGCCGGTGCCGGACTGGTGGAAACAGTACCGTTCCGATGCGCTGAACGCGCTCGTCGACGAAGGGCTGCGCAACAGCCCGACGCTGAGCGCGGCGTCGCATTCGCTCGATGCCGCGCGCGAACAGTTGCGCGGGCAGATCGGCAGCTCGATGCTGCCGTCGATCGACGCGGTCGGCCAGGCCGCGCGCCAGCGCGCGCTCGGCGTGCCGATTCCCGCGCTCGGCGCGCCGACGCTGCTGTACGACACGTTCGTCGGGCAACTGCAGGCGAGCTACACGGTCGACCTGTTCGGCGTGTCGCGCTTCGGGAACCGCGCGCTCGCGAAACGCGTCGACGTCAGCGCGTTCCAGCTCGAATCCGCGCGGCGTGCGCTGGCCGCGAACATCGTCACCGCGTCGATCACCGTGTCGGTGCTCAATGCGCAGATCGACACGACCGAGCGGCTCGTCGCGCTCGCGAACGACCAGGCGCACGACGCCGAGCGCCGTTACGCGCTCGGTTCGGCATCGCGCAGCGACGCGCTCAATGCCCGGCAAAGCGCCGACACGTTCTCGGCGAGCCTGCCCGCGTTGCGCCAGCAGCGCGACTCGGCGCGCCATGCGCTCGCGGTGCTGGTCGGCCGTACGCCCGACCGGCCGCCGGCCGATCTCGCGCTCGCCGACCTGCACCTGCCCGAACAGGTGCCCGTCGTCGTGCCGTCGGACCTGCTGCAAAGCCGCCCGGACATCCAGGCCGCCGATGCGGGGCTGAAGGCCGCCGCCGCCGAAGTGGGCCTCGCGACCGCGCAGATGTTCCCGCAACTGTCGCTGTCGGCGGCGATGGGCAAAGGCGGCTTCAGCTGGCCGGCGATGCTGTCGGGCGCCGGCGCGATCTGGAACGTCGGCGCGTCGCTGAGCCAGCCGATCTTTCACGGCGGCGCGCTGCTCGCGCAGCGCCGCGCGGCGAAGGCGACCTACGAGGCCGCGGTCGATCAGTACAAGCAGGCGGTGCTCGGCGCGTTCCAGAACGTCGCCGATTCGCTCGCGGCGCTCGAGCACGACGCGCAAGCGCTCGACGCGTCGTCGCGCGCCGCGCTGTCCGCACGGGGCGCATACGACGACGCGGCCGCCCGCGTGCGGCTCGGCGCGCTGCCGCCGTCGGCCGCGCGCGCGAGCGAGTTGCAGTACCGCAATGCGCGGCTCGACGAGATTCGCGCGACCGGTGCGCGGCTCGCGGATACCGCGCGGCTTTACCAGGCGATGGGCACGCCGCCGGCCGGCAAGGACGCGCCGTCCGACAAGGCCGGCAACGCCGCCGGCGACACTGCCGCCGGCAAGGAAGCACGCGCCGCCGCGCCCGACGCCGCGCCTTCGGCGCAATAACCGGCCCCCTCGGATCGGACGCGCGTGCGGCTACCCGCCACGCGCGTCCGATCGCCGATCTTCCGCTTGACCCTCACGTAGCGTAACGTTCGAGACTCCAGTGTGCGCACCGAACGGAGGAACGAATGCGGCTGAAAGTGGGAGAACTGGCGAAACGCAGCGGGCTGACCGTCCGCACGCTTCATCACTATCACGCCATCGGCCTGCTGACGCCTTCGGCGCGCGCCGACAACGGCTACCGGCTGTACGACCGCGACGACATCGCCCGGCTCCACCAGATCCAGGCCCTGCGTCGCTTCGGACTGTCGCTCGCCGAAATCGGCGACTACCTGAACCAGCC
Organism: Burkholderia anthinoferrum; assembly: GCF_002925705.1. NCBI lineage: Bacteria > Pseudomonadati > Pseudomonadota > Betaproteobacteria > Burkholderiales > Burkholderiaceae > Burkholderia > Burkholderia anthinoferrum. The sequence goes on along the minus strand of NZ_LFZP01000032.1, from coordinate 43,087 downwards.
CGGCACCCCGCTCGTCGATCTCGTCGCGAAGCAGATCGCGTCGCTCGACCGCCAGCTCGCGCAAACCGCGCAGCTGCGCGAGCGGCTCGCGAGCCTGCATGCGCAGCTCGCGGCGGGCACCGAGCCGGAACTGGCCGATTGGCTCACCACACTGGAGTTGATGACCGTGTACGACAAATATTTCTCCGAGGAAGAACTCGCGCGCCTGCCGATGTACCAGAAGAGCCAGGCCGGCGACGCGGAATGGATCGCGCTCGTCGCGCAAGTTCGTGCGCTGCACGAGGCGGGCGTGCCCGCCGAGGACGAGCGCGTCCGTGCGCTCGCCGCGCGCTGGATGGCGCTGCTGGTGCGCGACACGAACAACGATCCGCGGCTGCTCGCGAAACTGAACCTGATGCACGAGCAGGAGCCGTCGATGCAGTCGAAGTTCGGCATCTCGACCGCGTTGCGCGACTATGTGCTGCGCGCATCATCGGAAACGAAGATGCGGCTCTTCGAGAAGTACCTCACGCCGGACGAGATCCGCTTCATGCGGGCGCACTACGCCGAACGCGCGATGGAATGGCCGCAACTGATGGCCGACGTGCGCGACGCGATCGATGCGGGCACGCCGCCCGATTCGCCGCAAGGCCGCGCGCTCGCGCAGCGCTGGCTCGAGCTGTTCCGCAGCTACGCGGGCGACGATCCGGCCACGCACGCGAAATTCCGTCAGGCGTTGATGAACGAGCCGGCGCTGTCGAAGGACTCGTGGACCGACGACACGCTGCTCGGTTTCATGCGCGCAGCGATGGCGCAGTTGGCGCCGGTGCGTTGATCGCATGACGGGCGGGCGGCGAGCGGTTTCCCGTTTGCCGCCCGTTTCGCCATTGGCGGCCGGTATCGCGCGCTCACCGGCCGGGCGTCCGGCCAGGGCCCGTTCACGCCAATAACGCGCCCTAGTCGCTGCGCATGCTGATCCCGCGCCAGCGCTTCGTCATGTAACGCAGAAACGCGGGCTGCGCCTTCAGGTCCGCGTTCGGCACGGGCGCCGCGCCGCCGTCGACCAACTTGCCGTTGACCGTCACGGTTTCCTCGCCGCGCAGCACGTACTTCGTCCCCGCGTCGATCAGGAAATACTTGACCTGATCGGCACTCACGTCGCCGCGGCAACCGATCTTGTACGCGAACAGGAACTGCTTGCGGCCGGTGCCGAGCAGGTCGTGCATCTCGATCGATTTCGGCACGACGTCGAGAACCACGTCGACCGGGCAATCCTTCACGTAGTCGCGCACCGTCCAGTCGGGGCGGCCGTCGAGCGTCGCGGATACCTTGAGCTCGACGTCGTCGCCGGATACGGTTCTGGCGAGCGTCACGGCATGCGCGCCGGCCGCGTCGGTCCACGTGTAATCGGCCGCCTGTACGGGACTGGACAGCACTGCCGCCGTGAGAAACAGGCCAGGCAAAAGGAAGCGTATTTTCATCGGCGACGGGGTGAGAATCGAACGCGCCATTATCGACGAAGCCGCGTGCCGCCGACAGCCTCGCGCGACACCCGCCGTTCAGCGCTCCCGCGTACCGAGACCGAGCGCCTTCATCCGCCGGTACAGCGTCCGTTCGCTCAATCCGAGCCGCTCGGCGAGCGCCTTGCGCGTGCCGTCGAACGCGCGCGCGATGCGCACGAGCTCCGCGTCCGACACGGCGCGCGTGTCCGCCGCCTGCACGTGCGGCGCGGCCGCGGCCGCGACCAGCTCGGCCGGCAGGTGTTCGACGCGAATCGTCCCGTCGTCCGCGAACAGGCACGCGCGTTCGAGCACGTTGCGCAGCTCGCGGATGTTGCCGGGCCACGCATACGCGTCGAGGCATGCGCGCGCGCGTTCGGTCAAACTGAACGGCCGGGCATTCGCGTCGCCCGCCTTGCCGCGCGCGTTCGCGATTCGCCGCAGGATCGATTCGGCCAGCAGCGCGACGTCGCCCCGCCGTTCGCGCAGCGCCGGCAGCGGAATCGGAAACGCGTTGATCCGGTAGTAGAGATCCTGCCGGAACCGGCCGTCGTCGATCATCTCGCGCAGCGGCTTGTGGGTGGCCGCGACGAGCCGGAAATCGGCGCGCAGCGCCTCGACGCCGCCGACACGCCGGAACGTCCCCGATTCGATCAGCCGCAGCAGCTTCACCTGCATCGGCAGCGGCACGTCGCCGATCTCGTCGAGAAACAGCGTGCCGCCCTGCGCGGTTTCGACGAGGCCCGGCTTGCGCTGGTTCGCGCCCGTAAACGCCCCCTTCTCGTAGCCGAACAGCTCGCTCTCGAACAGCGTCTCGGCGATCCCCGAGCAATCGACGACGACGAACGGCCCCATCGCGCGGTCGCTCGCCTCGTGCAGCGCGCGGGCGAACAGTTCCTTGCCGGTGCCCGATTCGCCGAGCAGCAGCACCGGCAGCGTCGAAGGCGCCACGCGCTGCAGCGCGCCGAGCGCCGCGTTGAACGCGTCCGAGCCGCCGACGAGCCCTTCCGCGCTCGGCTGCGCGGACGCGCTGCGCACCGTCGTCAGCCGCTCGACATACGCGATCACGTTGCCGTGCGCATCGAAGATCGGCCGCAGTTCGACGTCGACATGCTCGGGGCCGCGCGGCGTGTGATGGATGTGCAGCACGCGGTTCAGCCCGCGCGATTCGAGCGCCTGCTTCATCGGGCAATGCTCGCCGGCCTGATCGCACGGCACGTCGTAGTGATGCGACACCTGGAAACAGTGCCGGCCCACGTGCTCGACGCCGGCCACACCGAACTGGCGCCGGTACGCGTCGTTCCCCGCGAGGATCCGGTAGTCGGGATCGACGACGATCATCGGCTGCGGGTCCTGCTCGAGATACGCGACGAGTGCGCGTACGTCGGGCATCGCGTCGTGGCGCGGGGCGGGGACGATCGGAATGGTGTCGTGCGGATTCATGCGGCGGCTCGCTCGGCGAAGGGGCGCCCGGACGGACTGCCAGGCAGGCTGCCAATTCTGCCACGACACTGCCAGTTGTGGCAGTCATCGTCGTCAACCGGATGTCGACGCTGCCTTCGGCGGGCCGCCGATGCACCGAAAAACCGAGCCGAATCAAGTCTTTGCCACATCGGTGGACGTTGCACCGCAGGTTGGCACGCTTCTTGAAGCAAAGACCGCGATTGCAGATGCAGAACCCGATCGAGGACACCCCGTGAGCCACGCCCCCGCCCTGTCGGTCGAAGGATTTTTCGACCCGGCGACCCACACCGTCAGCTATCTCCTGCTCGATACGGCGAGCCGCGCGTGCGCGCTGATCGACAGCGTGCTCGACTACGACCCGAAATCCGGCCGCACGCGCACCGCCAGCGCCGACCGGCTGATCGCGCGCGTCGCCGAACTCGGCGCGACCGTGCACTGGCTGCTGGAAACGCACGTGCACGCCGACCACCTGTCGGCCGCGCCGTACCTGAAAGCGCGGCTCGGCGGCCGGATCGCGATCGGCTCGCACGTGCGTCGCGTGCAGCACGTGTTCGGCACGCTGTTCAACGCGGGCCCCGGCTTCGCGGAAGACGGCCGCCAGTTCGACCGGCTCATCGACGACGGCGACACGCTCGCGCTCGGCGCGCTGACGATCCGCGCGCTGCACACGCCGGGCCACACGCCCGCGTGCATGACCTACTGCGTGGACGATGCGACACAGCGCGCGGCGTTCGTCGGCGACACACTATTCATGCCCGACTACGGCACGGCCCGCTGCGACTTCCCCGGCGGCGACGCGCGCACGCTGTACCGCTCGATCGCGCGCATGCTCGCGCTGCCGCCCGACACGCGCCTGTATCTGTGCCACGACTACCAGCCGGGCGGCCGCGACGTGCAGTTCGTGACGACCGTCGCCGAGCAGCGCCGCGCGAACGTGCACGTGAAGGACGGCGTGACCGAGGACGATTTCGTCGCGATGCGCACCGCGCGCGACGCGACGCTCGACATGCCCGTGCTGATGCTGCCGTCCGTGCAGGTCAACATGCGCGCCGGCCACCTGCCCGAACCCGAGAACAACGGCGTGCGCTACCTGAAGATTCCGCTCGACGCGATCTGAGCCGCGCGCCCCGCCCATCCGGAGAACCCCGACATGACCATCCGCAAGCTGACCGACACGCTGTCGGTCTCGCCGCAGATCGCGGCGGCCGACCTGCCCGCGCTTCACGCGGCCGGCATCCGCGCGATCATCTGCAACCGGCCCGACGGCGAAGGCGCCGACCAGCCGACCGTCACCGAGATCCGCGCGGCCGCCGCGCCGCTCGGCATCGACGTGCATTACCTGCCGGTCGATACCGGCAAGGTAACCGACGACCAGGCCGCGCAGTTCGGTGCGCTGCTTGCGTCGCTCGACGGGCCCGTGCTCGCGTACTGCCGCAGCGGCACGCGTTCGGCCACGCTGTGGGCGCTGTCGCAAGCCGGGCTGCGGCCGCTGGACGACCTCGTGGCAGCCGCCGGCGCGGCTGGCTACGATCTGAGCGCACTCGCCTCGCGTATCGCGCCAGGCGGCCGCCGGACGGCGCCGACGGTGGACGCACGGCACGACATCGTGATCGTCGGCGCCGGTGCGGCGGGCATCGCGGTCGCGTCGAGCCTGCTCGCGCGCGATGCGTCGCTCGACATCGCGGTGATCGATCCGGCCGACGCCCACTATTACCAGCCCGGGTGGACGATGGTCGGCGCGGGCGTGTTCCAGCCCGGCACCACCGCGCGGCCAATGACCGACGTGCTGCCGCGCGGCGTGCAGCGGATCCAGGCCGCCGTCGCGGGCTTCGAGCCCGACGCGCATGCGGTCGTGCTCGACGGCTGCCGGCGCATCGGCTATCGCAAGCTCGTCGTCTGTCCGGGGCTCAAGCTCGACTGGCACGCGATCGACGGCCTCGCCGACACGCTCGGCCGCAACGGCGTCACGTCGAACTACCGCTACGATCTCGCGCCGTACACGTGGGAACTCGTGCGGGCGTTCCGCGGCGGCAATGCGCTCTTCACGCAACCGCCGATGCCGATCAAGTGCGCGGGCGCGCCGCAAAAGGCGATGTACCTGTCATGCGACCACTGGCGGCGCACGGGCCGACTCGCGGCCGCGAACGTCGAATTCCTGAATGCGGGCGGCGCGCTGTTCGGCGTCGCCGATTACGTGCCCGCGCTGATGGAGTACGTGAAAAGCTACGACATCGCGCTGTCGTTCGGCCACAACCTCGTCGCGATCGACGGGCCCGCGCGCCGTGCGACGTTCTCGCGCGCGCTGCCGGAAGGCGGCAAGGAAACCGTCGAGCGCGCGTTCGACATGATCCACGTCGTGCCGCCGCAGAAGGCGCCGGACTTCGTGCGCGCGAGCCCGCTCGCCGACGCGGCCGGCTGGATCGACGTCGATCCGGCGACGCTGCGGCACAAGCAGTTTGCCGACATCTACGCGCTCGGCGACGTCACCAACACGACCAATGCGAAAACCGCCGCGGCCGCCCGCAAGCAGGCGCCCGTCGTCGCGCACAACCTGCTCGCGTCGCTCGGCCGCGCGCACGGCGACGCGGTGTACGACGGCTACGGCTCGTGCCCGCTCACCGTCGAGCGCGGCAAGATCGTGCTCGCCGAGTTCCTGTACGGCGGCAAGGTCGCGCCGACCTTCCCCGCATGGCTGATCGACGGCAAGCGCCCGTCGCGGCTCGCATGGCTGCTAAAGGAGCGCGTGCTGCCGCCGCTCTACTGGAAGGCGATGCTCAAGGGCCGCGAATGGCTCGCGAAGCCCGCGATCGCACGCTGACCGGAGCGCGATGACGTCATGCTGATTTCCCTCGTGCTCGGCGGTTTCGTCGGCGCCGTGCTCGGCCTGACCGGCGCCGGCGGCGGCATTCTCGCGGTGCCGGCGCTCGTCGTCGGGATGAGCTGGCCGATGCAGCAGGCCACGCCGGTCGCGCTCGTCGCGGTGGCCGGCAGCGCCGCGCTCGGCGCGCTCGAAGGCTTTCGCCGCGGGCTCGTGCGCTATCGCGCCGCGCTGCTGATGGCCGTGGCCGGCGTGCCGCTGACCACGCTCGGCGTGCGGCTCGCGCACGTGCTGCCGCAGCGCCTGCTGCTCACGCTGTTCGCGCTGACGATGCTGGTCGTCGCCGGCCGCCTGTTGCGACAGGCGCTGCGGCGGCAGGCGGCCGATGCGGACGCGTCGCCGCTGTGCGTCGGCCGCGTGAATCCCGATACGGGCCGGCTCGTGTGGTCGTGGCCCGTGGGCATCGCGCTGGCGTCGACCGGCGCGGTCACGGGCTTGATGACGGGATTGCTCGGTGTCGGCGGCGGCTTCGTGATCGTGCCGATGCTGCGCAAGTTCACGAACGTGTCGATGCATGGGGTGGTCGCGACGTCGCTGATGGTGATCGCGCTGGTCGGCACCGGCGGCGTGTTGGCCACGCTCGTGTCGGGCACGCGCGCGCCGCTCGACGTGACGCTGTGGTTCACCGTCGCGACCGCGATCGGGATGGCGATCGGCCGCGGCGCGTCGCGCCACCTCGCCGCGCGGCACGTGCAGGCCGGGTTCGCGGCCGTGCTCGTGTGCGTCGCGCTGGGGTTGCTGGCGAAGGCGGCGTTCGGCGCATGAACGCCGGCGACGGGCCAGCGATCGTGACGCGCCGCCAAACAAAACGCCCGGCCCGACTCGTCGTCGGCACCGGGCGTTTTTCATGACGGCTGCAATCGGCCCGTCAGGCGGCGAATCCCGCCATCCGCTTGCGTTCCTGACGCAGCATCACGAAGTTCGCGATCACGACGCCGGCCGTCACCGCGATGATGAACAGCGTCGCGAGCGCGTTCATCTCCGGGTTCAGGCCGAGGCGCACACGCGAGAACACGACGAGCGGCAGCGTCGTCGAGCCGGGGCCCGACAGGAACGCCGACAGCACGAGGTCGTCGATCGACAGCGTGAACGACAGCAGCCAGCCGGCGATCAAGGCTTGGGAGATCAGCGGCAGCGTGATCGTGAAGAACACCTTCAGCGGCGTCGCGCCGAGATCGAGCGCGGCTTCTTCCAGCGACGGATTCAGCTCGCGCACGCGCGACTGCACGATGATCGCGACGTAGGAAATGCACAGCATCACGTGGCCGAGCCAGATCGTGAACACGCCGCGCTCGGCCGGCCAGCCGATCCACTTCGCGAGCTCGATGAACAGCAGCAGCAGCGAGATCCCCTGGATCACCTCGGGGATCACGAGCGGCGCGTTGATCATCCCGCTGAACAGCGCGAAGCCGCGAAAGCGCCCCATCCGCGCGAGCACGAAGCCGGCCCACGTGCCGATGAACACCGACGCGAACGCGGTCAGCACGCCGATCTTCAGCGACAGCCACGCAGCCGTCAGCAACTCGTCATCCTCGACGAGCGCCGCGTACCAGCGGAACGAAAAACCCGACCACACGGTGACGAGCTTCGACTCGTTGAACGAATAGACGATCAGGCTGAGGATCGGGATGTACAGGAACGCGAAGCCGACGAACAGCGCCGCGAACTGCAGGTAGCGATTCGGCTTCATCGGCGGCCTCCCTGTTCCTTCGCCTGGAAGTGCTGGAACATCGCCATCGGCACGAGCAGCAGCAGCACCATCGCGCAGGTCACGGCCGACGCCATCGGCCAGTCCGCGTTGTTGAAGAACTCGTTCCACATCACGCGGCCGATCATCAGCGTATTCGCGCCGCCGAGCAGCTCCGGAATCACGTATTCGCCGACCGCCGGAATGAACACCAGCAGACAGCCCGCGATGATCCCGTTCTTCGACAGCGGCAGCGTGATCTGCACGAACGCCTTCCACGGCTTCGCGCCGAGGTCGTACGCGGCTTCGAGCAGGCGCAGGTCCATCTTCACGAGGTGCGCGTAGAGCGGCATCACGAGAAACGGCAGATACGAATACACCATCCCGATGTACACCGCGTAGTTCGTGCGGTACAGCTCGATCGGCGCATGGGTGAGCCCGATCCACATCAGGAAGTTGTTCAGCAGCCCGTTGTTCTTCAGGATGCCGATCCACGCGTACACGCGGATCAGGAACGACGTCCAGAACGGCAGCATCACGCCCATCATCAGCAGGTTGCGGGTGGCCGGGTTCGAGCGCGCGATGTAATACGCCATCGGATAGCCGAGCAGCAGGCACAGCAGCGTCGTGATCGCGGCCACCACCACCGAATTCACGTAGGTCGCGAAATACAGGCTGTCGGTCAACAGGAACGCGTAGTGCGACAGGTTCAGCGCGATGTGCACGACGCCGTCCGCGTACGACGTGAGTTCCGTATACGGCGGGATGCCGAGCTGCAGCTCCGCGAAGCTGATCTTCACGACCAGCACGAACGGCACGAGGAAGAACAGCACGAGCCACGTGAACGGGCCGGCCACGACCGCCGTGGCGCCCGTCAGGTTGAAGCGCCGCACCGGCCACTCGAGCAGGGACTTGAACGCGTTCATGACGTCAGCACCACGCCGGCGGTCGCGCTCCAGCGCACGTAGATCTCGTCGGCGAGCGCCGGCGTGTCGAGTTCGGAAATCGCGAGGCTCGACACGTTCGCGATCACCGTCTTGCCCCCGTCGAGCTTCACGTGATACAGCGAATAGCCGCCCATGTACGCGACGTTGCTGATCCGGCCGCGCGCCCAGTTGAACGCGCCTTCGGGCGGCTTGCGCGTGAGCGCGATCCGCTCGGGGCGCACCGACACCGTGACCGGCATCCCGAGCGGGCCCGAGATCCCGTGACTCACGTACAGCCGGCTCGGCAGCTCCGGCGATTCGATGTACACGTGATCGGGCTCGTCCTCGACCGTCACGCCGTCGAACAGGTTCGTCGAGCCGATGAATTCGGCCGAGAAGCGGCTGTTCGGGTATTCGTACACTTCGTTCGGCGAGCCGATCTGCACGATCTGGCCTTCGCTCATCACCGCGAGCCGGTTCGCCATCGTCATCGCCTCTTCCTGGTCGTGCGTGACCATGATGCACGTGACGCCGACCTTGTTCAGGATGTTGACGAGCTCGATCTGCGTGCGCTGACGGATCTGCTTGTCGAGCGCCGACATCGGCTCGTCGAGCAGCAGCAGCTTCGGGCGCTTGACCAGCGAGCGGGCCAACGCGACACGCTGCTGCTGGCCGCCGGACAACTGGTGCGGCTTTCGCTTCGCGTACTTGCCCATCTGCACGAGTTCGAGCGCGGACGCGACACGCGCCTTCAGCTCGGCCTTCGGCGTGCCTTCCTGCTTGAGCCCGAACGCGACGTTCGACTCGACCGACATGTGCGGGAACAGCGCATACGACTGGAACATCATGTTCACGGGCCGCTTGTACGGCGGCATCTGCGCGAGGTCCTCGCCGTCGATCAGGATCTTGCCCGACGTGACCGTCTCGAGGCCCGCGAGCATCCGCAGCAACGTCGACTTGCCGCAGCCCGAGCTGCCGAGCAGCGCGAACAGCTCGCCCTGGCGCACGGTCAGGTTGACGCTGCGCACGGCTTCGGTGTCGCCGAATTTCTTGACGACGTCGACGATCTGGATGAAGTTCTCGGCGCGCGCATCGGCGCCGGAGGAGGAAACGGAGAACGGCGCGCCCGCAACCGGCGCGCCCGACTGGCTATTCATGATGTGCTGCTTCTCTCCTGCGTTAGACGAACAAAGCCCCCGGGGGCACCAGGGGCTTCATGACCGCGGGTTCACTTCGGCTCGCGTCAGCGGCCCGACTTCAACTCGGTCCACAGACGCGTCTGCAGACGCTGGATTTCAGGCGGCAGCGGCTTGAGCAGGAACAGCGTCTTCACGACGTCGGCCGGCGGGTAGACGGCCGGGTCGTTCGCGACGTCGGGCCGCACGTACTTGCGTGCCTCGGCGTTGGCGCTCGGGTAGTACACCGCGTTGGTGATCGCCGCGTGCACCTTCGGATCCTCGATGTAGTTGATCCACTGCAGCGCGGCTTCCTTGTTCTTCGCGTCCTTCGGGATCGCCATCACGTCGAACCACACCGGCGCGCCGCCCTTCGGAATGTAGTACTCGACCTTGTACGGCTTCTTCGCCTCGATCGCGCGATGCTTCGCGATCACGACGTCGCCCGACCAGCCGAACGCGAAGCAGATGTCGCCGCCGACCAGGTCGTTGATGTAGCCCGACGAGTTGAATTGCGTGATGTACGGGCGGATCTTCTTCAGCACGTCCATCGCGGCCTTGTAGTCGGCCGGGTTCGTGCTCATCGGATCCTTGCCGATGTAGTGCAGCGTCGCCGCGAACATCTGGTCGGGGGCGTCGAGCACCGACACGCCGCAGGTCTTCAGCTTCGCGATGTTTTCCGGCTTGAACAGGATGTCCCAGTTGTCGAGCGGCACCTTGCCGAGCGCCTGCTGCGCCTTCGTCAGGTTGTACGCGAGACCGGTCGTGCCGTACGCCCAGGGCACCGAGTACTTGTTGCCCGGATCCGCGCCGGCGACGAGCGCCATCAGTTGCGGATCGAGGTACTTGAGGTTCGGCAGCTTCGACTTGTCGAGCGGCGCGAAGATGCCGGCGGCGATCTGCTTGCCCGCGTAGTTGCTGGTCGGCACGACGATGTCGTAGCCCGAGCTGCCCGTCAGCAGCTTCGCCTGCAGCGTGTCGTCGCTGTCGTAGTTGTCGTAGCGGACCTTGACGCCCGTCTGCTTCTCGAAGTTCGGGATCGTGTCCTTCGCAATGTAGTCCGACCAGTTATAGACATTGAGCTGCGTATCCTTCGCCGCTGCCGCCGATGCGCCCACGCACAGCGCGAGCGCCGCGAACCGGCCCACTACCTTTGCTTTCATCCCGTTCTCCCTTCGGCCGGACGCATTGCCCGGCTGCCGTCTGCCTCGTCATGGCGGCGCATTCCGGCGCGCCGCCCCTCGAAAACCCCGAAAACTACCATCATTCGCGCCCCGTCACAAAAAAATCATGCCGGTGTCGCGCAAACGGAACAGATTCCCGCCGCCGGTCGGTCGAGCCGCCCGTGCAGCGGGGCGTTCCGGGGGAATTCTATCGGGTAATCGGCGGTTGTCCACCGGCAAAAACGGACGACGGAGAATCCGCGTTTGCATGACGCACGGCCCGTTCGACGGCCGCGCGCAACGCCGGGCCGTACTGTCGCGCTCCCGCGCCGGGACGGCATGCGGGCGGCAACGTCCGGCCGGGCCGCCGCGATGCATTAAAATGGCGGCTGACGATTCAACTGCGCGAACCCTGCCGATGGCCTCCAATCTTCACGACCTCCCCGACAGCCCCTGCATCGGCGTGTGCTCGACGCTTTTCGACGAAGTCTGCAAGGGGTGCGGCCGCACGGCCGCCGAAGTCTCGAACTGGGTGTTCCTGAGCGACGACGAAAAGCGGGCGGTGTGGGAACGCATCACGCGCGAAGGCACCGCGATGCGCTTCCAGTACGACAAGCTGTAAATCCGCGCGCACAAAAAAAGAGCGGCATGCCGACCGCCATGCCGCCAACCCCAACTCTGTTCTTTTACTGTCGCGTCTAGAACTTCATCCCGACGCCCACGCCGACGATCAGCGGATCGATGTGCAGCGTGCCGATGCCCTTGTCGCCCAACGTCGCATCGGTGCTCATCCAGATCTTCTTCACGTCGACGTTCATGAACACCTTCTTCGTCAACTGCACGTCCACGCCGAACTGCAGCGCGGGGCCGAAGCTGCTCTTGTTGATCGACACGCCCTCCCCGCCGACGTTGAGCCCGTTGTTGTAGAAGTACGTGTAGTTCAACCCGGCGCCGACGTACGGACGCACCTTGCCCGCATGGTTGAAGTGATACTGCAGCAAGAGCGTCGGCGGCAACACGCCCACGCCGCCGAGATTGCCGAGGCTCGACGTCATCTGGTGCCGCGACGTGCCGAGAATCAGTTCCACGCCGAGGTAGTCGCGGATCATGTACGTGAAGTCGAGCTCGGGCACGATCGCGTTGTTCACGCCCGTGTTGATCGCGCCGAGCGTGTCGCTCGCGCGCTCGTTCGGCTGGATGCTGATCGCGCGAAGCCGAACCAGTACGTCACCCTGGTTGATGCCGTCCCCCGGCGATGCCGCGTACGACAGCGACGGCATCGCGAGGACGCTTGCCGCGACGGCGGCGGTGGTGACACAAGTTCGAATCGTTTTATGCATGGTACGGACCCCCAAAGAATGGTTTCCATTCTCCCTGTAGGGTCTTTTCGTCATCTTGATATTGGTCAAGCCAGCGTAAACGTGGGACGGTTTGCCGCAGGCTCGGTCGCACTGCCCGTCAGCAGCAGGTCGAGCAGATCGCGCACGCTGCGGATCGCGCGGCCGAACGGCAACGCTTCGCGGCCGCGGAAGAACAGCCCGTTCGCGATGTCGCCGCGCAGCGCGGCCGCGAGCCGCGTGTCGATGCAGAAGTGGCCGAATTTCTCGATGCCGTCGCGCAGCCCGCATACGCTCAGGCATTCGAGCGCGGTCGGGCAACGCTGCCTGAACGCGCCGAGCTTGTTGCGAATGCGCGTCTCGTTGCGCAGGTAACGATCGAGCCACGGCGTCTTCACCGCGCGTGCCGGCAGCCCCGTCACGCTGACGAATTCGACGATGTCGTCGGGCGTCGCATCGGCAAGCACCCGCTTGAAACGCGGATGCGCATCGCCCTCTTCGGTCACCGCGAACGGCGTCCCGACCTGCACGCCGTTCGCGCCGGCCACGAACGCCGCGCGCACCGTGTCGTGGCTGTTGATCCCGCCGGCCACGATCAGCGGGATCGTGTCGCGGGCGACACCGAGCGACGCCATCACCTGCGCGGTCTCGTCGAGCACGCGCGCGAAATCGAAGCGGCCGTCGTGCATGTCGTCGAGCTGCGTGACGCCGAGGTGGCCGCCGGCGTGCGCCGGATGCTCGATCACGATCGCATCGGGCAAACGGCCCTTCTTCATCCACTTCTTCAGCACCAGCGCGATGCCGCGGCTGTCCGACAGGATCGGGATCAGCGCGATGTCGCGCCCTTGCGTGAGGTCGGGCAGATCGAGTGGCAGGCCCGCGCCCATCACGATCGCGTCCGCGCCCTCGTCGCACGCGACCCGCACGTAGTCCGCATGCGCGCTCACCGCCTTCATCACGTTGACCGCGATCATCCCGCGCCCTTCGCTGTACGTTTTCGCGAGACGGATCTCGCGCGCGAGCGCGTCGAGGTTCGCCGCCTCGAGCGTCGCGCGATCGGGCTGCGCGCGGCAACGCGCGAGCAGATCCGCATGATGGTGGCGCAGGTCGATGCTCGCGATCGTGCCGACCGCGCCTTCGCGCGCGACGCTGCCCGCCAGCCGGTGCGCGGAGATGCCGACGCCCATGCCGCCCTGCACGACGGGCAGCAAGGTGCGGCCGCGGATCGTCAGCGGCGGAAAGGAAGTGCGTACGGTCATCTGAAACCTCGTCGGAACATCGGAACCGCGATGATCGACGATCCACCGCCGCGCACCTTGACGGCCGTCAAGAAAAAAACGGCACGCGAGCGTGCCGTTTCCGATTCGGGCCGCGAGCGGCGTTCAGGCCGGCTTCGCCGGCTTCAACTGTATCGACTTGTACTCGAGATACTCTTCGAGCCCGTACACGCCGTTCTCGCGGCCGTACCCCGACTGCTTGAAGCCGCCGAACGGCGCGGCGGCGTTCCACGTGCCGCCGTTGATGTCGACCTGCCCCGTGCGGATGCGGCGCGCGACGCGCATCGCGCGCTCGTCGCTGCCTGCCCACACCGCACCGCCGAGCCCGTACGGCGAATCGTTCGCGATCCGCACGGCCTCGTCTTCATCGCGATACGTGATGATCGACAGCACCGGCCCGAAGATCTCTTCCTGCGCGATCGTCGATTTCGGATCGACGCGCCCGAACACGGTCGGCTTCACGAAGAAACCCTTTTCGAGCCCTGCCGGCAATCCGGTGCCGCCCGTCACGAGTTCCGCGCCTTCGTCGATGCCGCGCTGGATGTACGCCTGCACGCGCTGCTGCTGCGCGGCCGACGCCAGCGCGCCGAGGCGCGTCGCCTCGTGCCGCGGGTCGCCCGCGACGTACGACTCGGCCGCCGCCTTCGCGAGTTCGCGCGCCTCTTCGTAGCGCGCTTGCGGCACCAGCATCCGCGTATGCGCGGAGCAGGTCTGGCCCGCGTTCAGGTAGCACGCGTTGACCGTGCCCTTCACGGCCGTCGCGAAATCGGCATCGTCGAGAATCACCGACGCCGACTTGCCGCCCAGCTCAAGCGCGACGCGCTTGACGCCCGCGGCCGCCAGCTCGGCCACGCGCTTGCCCGCGCGCGTCGAGCCGGTAAACGACACCATGTCGACGTCCGGATCGCTGGCCAGCACCTCGCCGACGACCGGGCCATACCCGCACACCAGGTTGAACACGCCGGCCGGCAGCCCGGCCTCGTGGATCGCTTCGGCGAGCATGAATGCGTTCAGCGGCGCGACTTCCGACGGCTTCAGCACCACCGTGCAGCCGGCCGCGAGCGCCGGCGCGACCTTCAGCGTGACCTGATTGAGCGGGTAGTTCCACGGCGTGATCGCCGCGACGACGCCGACCGGCTCGCGCACCACCAGCGAATTGCCGACCCGCGCGTCGAATTCGAACGATTCGGCGAGCTTCGCATACGCCTTCCAGTTGTAGATCGGACCGCCGACCTGGATCGCGCGCGACAGCTTGATCGGCATGCCGACTTCGCCGGTGATCGACTGCGCGAGTTCCTCGCTGCGCGCCTGCAGATGCTCGACGATCTTGCGCAGGTAACCCGCGCGCGTCGCGGCCGGCGTGGCCGCCCACGCGTCGAAGGCCGCGCGCGCCGCGCGGATCGCGGCCTGCGCGTCGGACGCGACGCCCTCGGGAATCCGGCCGATCACGGCTTCGGTGCCCGAATCGATCACGTCGATCGTGCCCGTGCCGGCCGGTTTGCGCCATGCGCCGTCGATGTAGAACTGGTCGTAGATTTTCATCGTGTTCCGCCTCCAGGGAAGCCGCCATTCTAGCGAGCGTTTCGGTGGCTGGTGTGACGAATGACAGCCGTCCGAAAGGACCGGCGAGGCCCCGCGCCGGTGCTCCGCCGCCCGCGCGCATGGCCGGCGGCGCCTTCGTCCGGCCAACGCCGCGTCAGCGTCCACCCGGGTGCGCGGCCGGGCCCGCATCGTGCTATGTTTTTACTATCGGCATCGGCCCGTTGCGGCCGGCGCCGCCCGGAATCGACGCACTTCGTGAGCGCTGCCATGTCCGACGCATCCCATACCCTCGGCTCGCAAGACCGCCTGGAGCTGCTTTGCTGGCTCACCTGCGGCAACCTCGGCGCGTTTTACCTCAACGAATCCTGGCCGGACGCCGCGTTCCAGGTCCAGGCCGCGCACCGCTGGCTCGACCGCCATCATCGCCAGGCCGACTGGCTCGCGGTCGCCAGGCTCGCGGCGCTCGCGCAGGACATCGCGAAGCGGCATGCAGGCTTCGTCGACGCGTCGTGGGCGCGCGACGCGGTCGAGGAAATCGTCGATACCGACGATCTCGACTATCGGGCCAAACTTGTGCAGTGGGTGTACGAGGACTGCTGCAAGGCGCTCGCCGACAAGCGGCTGGCCGATTGAGCCGCGCAAAGGCGGCATGAAACGTCAGGCAGCGTGATATCGCGGCGGTTTGACGAGGCTCGACGGAGCGATTCCGCGCGGCGTCGCGGGGGCGGCAAGCGCACGACCGCCATTCCGTGTCGCCGCCCCGCGCGAAGCGTCATAGAATCGTCGTCGCCGGCAGCTCGGCCGCTGCGGCCCGACATCCCTCTCGAACATGAAGAACACGCGCGTGACGCTCGCCCATCGACTTCTGCTGATCGCCGGCGCCTCGATCGCGCCGATGGCCGGTGCGGCACCCGCGGCCTCGCCGGCCGCGGCCTGCGCCTCGCCTGCGTTCGACCGTTATCCGGCGCCGGCCGCCATCCGCGCGCCGCGCAAGCCGGCTGCCGCGCCTCGGCTCGCCGGCAGCGAAGCGCGCCTGTATCGCACCGTCATTCGTGACGCATTCGCGCAACCGGCCAATTTTGCCGGTCACTACCGCGTCGCGATCTGGGGTTGCGGAACGGATTGCCGAAACTTCGCGATCCTCGACAAGAACACGGGCGCGACGTACACGATGCCCGGCGTGACGGCCATCTCGGGCGTGATGGGCAACGACGACGAGCGCGTCGACTTCCGTGCCGGCAGCAGGCTGCTGATCGTCGCCGGCTGCTTCAACGACGATTGCGGCGACGGCCACGCGAAAGCGGCCCGCTTCTTCTACGAATGGACCGGCTCCCGGCTGCGTCCGGTCGGCACCTGCCCGCTGGCCGTCGAGCCAGTTCAGTGAGCGACCCTGGCAATCATGACGTCCATTCACCTCAGTTTCGACGACGGCCCCGGCCCGTCGACGCCCGCGCTGCTCGACGTGCTGCGCGACGCCGCGTGCGCGGCGACGTTCTTCGTGCTCGGCCAGCACTTGCCAGGCGCGCTCGATGTCGCGACGAGAATCGCGCGCGAAGGCCACCGGCTCGGCAATCACACCTATTCGCATGCGAGGCCGGGCACGCTCGCGGACGCCGCACTGATCGACGAGATCGATGCAACCGATGCGCTGATCCGCGACGTCTACCGCCGCGCCGGCCTTGCCGCGCCCGGCACGATCCCGCTGCGCCTTCCGTACGGGTTGATGCCGCACGACGATCGCGCGGCCGTGCTCGCGCGCCTGCGGCGCGAACACACCGGCTGGACCGCGATACTGAACGACTGGCAGCGGCCGCCCCCGTCACCCCAGGCACTGTTCGACGCGATGTGCGCGCATGTCGACGCCTGCACGGCGCGGCAGCGCGACGTGCTGTTGTGCCTGCATGACGGGTCGCGGCATGGCGAAGCGCGGCCCAACACGGTCGAAGCCGTGCGCCTGTTCCTGAACCGGCGGCGCGCCGACGCGACGCACCGCTAACCGGCGGGCACCGCCCCGTCCAGCAACTGGCGCCAGCCGCCAAGGAAACCGATCCCGGGCCCCGGCATCCACAGCCCGCGCTGCGCGGCCTCGAGATGGATCAGCGTCTGATCCGCGCAGAACAGCGTCATCAGCGCGTCGTGGTTGTCGCGCAGCCACGCCGGCGCCGCATCCGGCCGCGTCGCCGCATAAGCCTCCAGGCCGGCCGTCCATCGCCCGCGGTCGAACACGAAGCCATCGTCCCGGCCCGCATCGCGCGACAGCGCGAACGACGCAAAGGCCGCCTCGAGCCATTGCGCCCCCTGCCCCACGTCGTCGAAATCCAGCACGCCGTTCACCGCGTTGCCGACATACAGCAGGTTGCCCGCGTGATAGTCGCCGTGCAGCCAATGCACCGGCCCCGTCAACCACGATGCCGCCGCGTCGAGATGCGTGCCGATCCGCCGGATCACCGTGCCGTAGTCGTCGCTCAAGCCGGCCGGCAGCGACGGCATCGCGCGCGCCGCGACGCGCGCATGACGGGCCGACAGCCACGCCAGCGGCGCCGCTTCGCCGGCGGGTATCGCGGCCAGCGCCGCATGCAGATGCGCGAGCGTGCGCATCGCATCGATCGCGCCCGCATGCGGGTCGTCCGGCAGGCCGGGACGGCCGTCGATATGGTCGAACAGATGCAACCAGCTCCCGTCGGGCCTCTGCACGCCGGGTTGCGCGTCGACGGTCGGGCGCAGCCGCGGCAGCGCGGGCAGCGTCGACACCGTGCGCGCCTCGCCGAGACGCGCGAGTATCGACGCCTCGCGCCGCATCTGCGCGACCGGCTTGCCGGACCACGACACGCGCAGCACCGTGCGCCCCGCATCGCCCTCGACGAGATACGTTTTGTTAGTATGGCCCGACGCCAGCGCCTGCAGGCGCGCCGGCCCGGTGTTCCAGTACCGGTGAAGCCACGATTCCAGCGTTTTCACGTCACTCCTACTCGTTGCATCGACCATGTCAGAGCGTCCTTCGGCCCGCATGCGGGACATCAACATCGAATGGCTGACGCGCGCCGCCGAATTCGGCCATCTGTTCCAGACCCGCTGGCTCGGCGAGCGCTTCTTCCATCTGCCCGGCGACATGCTCGCGCTGCAGGAACTGATCTGGCGCGAGCGTCCCGACTGCATCGTGCAGACCGGCATCGCGGCGGGCGGCGGCGTGGTGTTCACCGCGTCGATGCTGGAGCTGGCGGGCACCGATGGCCGCGTCGTCGCGATCGAGCCGCGCCTGCGCGACGAGGTCCGCCAGCGCCTGCACGCGCACCGGCTCGCCCACCGCATGGTGCTGATCGAGGGCGAATCGTGCGCGGCCGACACGCTCGCGTCGGTGCGCGCGCAGATCGGCGACGGCGCGCGCGTGATGGCGATTCTCGATCTCACGCATACGCACACGCACGTGCTGCGCGAACTCGAATGCTATGCGCCGTTCGTGACGCCCGGCAGCTACGCGATCGTGATGGACACGATCATGGAGTACCTGCCCGAGTCGATGTTCGACGGCAAGCCGTACGGCCGAGGCAACAACCCGGCCACGGCCGCGCGCGAATTTCTTGGCCGCGACGACCGGTTCGAAGTCGACCACGACATCGAGGACCGCGTGCTCATGACGCTGTCGCCAGGCGGCTTCCTGAAGCGAGTGCGCTGATCAGGCGGGCGGCTCGCGCCGAGCCGTCGCACGCGGCATAGCTGTCGCGGATCCGCGCCGCCTGCTCGCGCAACGATCCGGCACGCAACAGGCGTTCGAGCGCGTCGGTAATGGCCGCGACGCCGGCCTGCCGCAGATCGAGCACGCATCCGGCGCCGGCCCGCTCGACGAAATGCGCCGAATGGAACTGGTCGTTGCAGAACGGCGACAGCAGCATCGGCACGCCGCACGCGAGCGACTCCATCACCGAATTCGCGCCGCCGTGGCTGACGAACGCATGCGTGCGCCGCAGCAGCGTCAGTTGCGGCGCGTAACGCACCGCGATCACGCGTGCGTCGCCGGCAGGCAGCAGATCCGAATCGACCAGTTCGCCCACCGACAGCACCAGTTGCGCGGCCGTCGCACGCGTCGCGTCGATTACCTTCGCGAACACGTCCGGATGGTAGTAAAGCTGGCTGCCGAGCGACATGTAGACGAGCGGGCGATCCGCGTCGAGACGTTCCCATGGAAACACCGTCTCGTCACCGCGCGGGCCCGACGGCATCGCGGGGCCGACCAGCTCGACGCCGGGCGGCGGCGCGCCGACCAGCGCGTCGGTCGTGAACGCGAGCGTCAGGTGCGGCGACAGCACGTCGCACCCGCGAAAGCGCGCGTCGAGACCGTAGCGCGCGAACAGGCGCGTGCGTTCCGGCTCGAGCCATCGCACCGTGCGCAGCAGTTCCGAATCGAGATCGTCCGGCAGCACCGGATTCAGCGAATTGGACATCGACACCCACGGCAGCCCTTCCAGCTCGGCGGCAATCGCCGCCGCATAGAGCAGCGGATCGATCACGACCACGTCGGGCTGCCATTCGCGCAGCACCGCGCGGATGCCGTCCACCTGCGCGGGCGCGAGGTCGATCAGCAGCGTGCGGATCCAGTGCCGCAGCCAGTCGGCGTCGCGAATGTTCGCGGCGAAGCTCGCGCCGCGCGACAGGTCGTGGCGCTCGGGCGTCTCGCGCGGCCCGACGAACGCGAAGTCGCCCGCGCCGTCGAGCTGCGCGCTGATGTCGGCCGGCGCATAGAACGCGACGTCGCAGCCGGCGGCGCGCAGATGCTGGGCCGAGCCGATGCACGGATTGACGTGGCCCTTCTCGGGCACCACGCAGAACAGGATGCGTTTCATGAGCGGCTCAGGTTGGGCGATGCGCGGCATCGCAGTGAAGGCGATCGAGATGCTCGAGAAGCAGTGTGAGCGTCGTCCACAGCACGCGTTCGGTATCCGCCTGCAACGTGGGCGCGGCAAGGCCGAGCGTATCGGCCAGTGCCTGCGTGCGGCCGCGATCGAGCAGCGTCGCGAGATTCATCGCCGGCGCGAGCCGCCCGCGCTTGGGGCCGTGCACGAGACGGTCCGGCAGGTTCAGGCGCGCACCGAGATCGCGCAGGCACTGCTTGTTCGGGTCGGGCGCGATGCTCGTCAGATGCGCGACGACGGCGGCATCGACGAACGGCGGATGCAGGTCGACCGAGGCCTCGTCGAACAGCGCATGGCACAGCGGCAGATAGTTGGCCGAGCGGTCGCGGCGCAAGACCTGATCCGCGCCGTCGCCGGTAATCGCCACCTCGACGCCGTCCGCCGCCATCGCGTCGGCCAGCAGCAGCTTCGCGACCGGATGCAGGTTGAACATCGGTTCCTCGACCGCATGGGTCGTTCTCGGCAGCGCCGCGACGAAATCGGCCTCGTTCGCGCGCACGATCGTCACGTTCGCCTGCATCTGCGCGGCCAGTTCGAGCGCCGCGTCGCGTTCGCAGTAATCGGGCATGTCGGTCGCAAGGATGTAGGCCGTCACGTGCCGCAACGCGCCGAGTTCGCGCAGCAACGCGAGCAGCAGCGCCGAATCGAGCCCGCCGCTCAGCGCCAGCGCGACCCGCTTGCCGCTGTCGAGCGCGCGCTGCAGCGACGCGCGCAGCACGGTGTCGAGATCGGCTCGCCGTGGCCGCTCGGGCGCCGGCTGCACCGTCAGCCCTTGCGGCGACCGGGTCAATGCATGACCGGGCGGCACCGCGCGCACGTCGCGCAGCACGGTACGGCCGACGAGACGCTCGCCGCTCAGGTAGCCCGCGATGGCGGCCGCGTCCGGCGCGCCGGCCGGTTGCCCCGACGCCCGCAATACGGCGCGGATGCCGGATGCCGACACGCCGCTGCGCGGATGGTAGTACAGCCGATCGAAACCGAACGGGTCGCGCGTGCCGACGATCATGGATAACGAGCCTTCAAGGTGTCCACTTCAATGCGTTTCAGGATGCGATGCGGCGCGACCGGCGCACTGCCGCCCCGACAATGCAGGCATGCTTCGAGCGGCGTCTCGCGTTGCAGATACGCGAGCATCGCGTCGAGCATGCCGGCGTCGTCGCGCAGCGGCAGGCCGTCGGCCTGAAAGTCCTTCTCGCCCTTGTACAACGTATGGAAATGCGCGGGGCGCGTGCACGTGTAGAACATGCCGTCGCGAATCATATGGCAGCGCTCCCGGATCCAGCAATCGTGATAAAGGCGTCGGGCTTCGTCGCGATCCGTGCCCGGCTGTGCGCGGTTCATCGTCGTGAACACGTCCTGCACTTTCCAGTTCAGACGCACGTCGAAGCGTGCGGCCTGGCGCTCGACATGCGCGACCAGATCGGTGGAAAGCGCCGGCTTCGGATAGCGCGAGATCGTCAGCGCATCCACCGCTTGCCAGAACGCGTCGGGCATCTCGCCGAGTTTCAGGCCGTTCGTCGTGACCGAGATCACGGGCGCGATGCCGGTGCCGCGCGCGCGCTCGACGATTTCGACGAGCGCCGGATGCAGCAGCGGCTCACCGCCAACCAGCTTGAACATGCGCGGGCGCAACACCTTCGCGGCCTTGCGCAAATCGGCTTCGATCGATGCGGGGCTCGCATGCCACTCGGGCAGGAGCGGCGACAGCGAGCAGCATTCCGCGCAAGTGAGGTTGCAGTGATCGACGATATGCGCTTCCAGCGAGCGCGTCTGGACGCGTCCGTCCTCGACGCGGTAATCGCGATCGAGCGGCGGCGGAAACACGTGCTGCCGCTCGCCGGCGCGTGGCCGATTCGGGATCTCGTTCGGGCTCGTACTCACATCAGCTTCCTGCTTCCACGCAACGGGAAAAGAAATCGATCAGATGGTCACGCGCGTCCACCATCGCGGACGCCATCGTCACCGCGCCGTTCAGGTGCGACGCGAAGCGCGACGGATCGTCGAGCCAGCCTTGCACGACCCACAGCTTCAGCGCGTGCTGCAAGCAGGCGGCATCGACCGCCCATGCGATGTTTGCCGGGTTCACCGGCCGCACTCGCTGGTACGCACGCACGAACGCTTCCGCGCGGTCCGGCGCCTCCAGCGGCAAATGATTCAGGCATCGCACCAGTTCGTATTCGCGCGGCGCACCGATCGATGCTTCCCAGTCGAGGATCAGCGGCGGCAGCGTGCCCGTGAACAGATAGTTGAACTGGTTGTAGTCGTTGTGAATGGGATGCTGCGGGTCGTCGGCCGGAAACGCTTCGATGCTGCCCGGATAGTAGCGGTCGAGCATGCGCAGCGCGAGATCGACGTAGCGGCGCAGGTTCGCGGCGGCGGCAGCGTTCGCATCGGCTCGATCGAGTGCCTCCAGCAGGCTGCCGCGTACCGCATCCGCGTCGATGGAGGTCAGCCGCGCATGGATCGTGTCGAGCGACGGCAGATGCAGTTGTTCGAGACTCGCGTGCAACGCGGCCAGACTGGCGCCGAGCGCATCCCATTCGGTTGTCGAGAACGTATCGTAGGTTTTGAATTGCCCGGCCTCCCAGCGCGTCAGCATCGCGTGGGAGTTTTGTCCCGACCAAAGCGATGCGCCGGACCTTGTACGCTTCAGCGTCTGCACATGGAAGCGAGTATCGCGGTGCGTTTCCAGATGCGCGAGGACGGCGGTTTCCTTCACCGCACGCGCATGGTGTTCGCCGGCATAGCGCTTGACCGCCACGCCTGCGCTGCTGTCGGTCGGCAGATGCCACACCCGCTCGCTGACCTGCGTCGGCAGCCCGCCGCGGCCGAGCCCGTAGGCGTCGCGAATCTCGTCGAAGGTGGCGGCGAGCGAATCCATTCAGATGTGCTCGGCCGGCCCGTGCCGATACGGATGGCCGGTCAGGAACGTGTTGTGTCCGACGTAGCGCAGCTTGTACATCGCCGGTCGGAACAGCACCGACGGGTCGTTGTTCGCGATGCCGAGCAGCGGGTACAGGTCGCGCCGCACGAAGAACGCGTTGTTGCCCATGTCGTCGCAGCACACGAGTTCATAGCCCTTCTGCCTGCCGAGATGCACGAGCGATTCGAGGCTCGCGCCGTAATAGGTCGAGCCGTCCCATTCGTGGTCCGGATTGAAGCACATGACCCAGCGCTCGGGCGGCGTGTAGTACGGGTTGTATTCGATCACGACGATGCGCGGCTGGAACGCTTGCAGGCCGCGCCACACCCAGTAGTCGTTGCCGTCGATGTCGATCGACAGCAGGTCGAAGTCGGTCGGCACGTTCGCCTCGGTGAGCAACTGATCGACCGTGTCGGGCTGGACGCGATCGTGATGCAGGCGGACGCGCTCCGCACCGGCGTAGTGCGCGGCAAGCTTGCCGAACCGGTATGCGCTGCCTTCCACCAGTACGCCGGCCCAATCCTGTTCGCGCAGCAGCCGCGCGGTATTGCTGTTGCGCAGGCCGTCGCTCGCGCCGATATCGACGCAGAAGCGGTGGGTCGGCGCGATCCGCTCCATCAGGCGCGACAGGATGCCCTCCTCGGTGCCCTGCGCGTACAGGCTGGGCGCAAGGCCGGACAGGTCGAGCGGGAGAAGATGGTCCTGCATCGAGGGCGGCTCCGGGTGAAATGGGGAATGATGGGGGTGTTGGGTGGGTAATTTACCCGAAGTCGATCAAGCAGAGGAAACCGGCATGCGCGGCACGGCGGGGTTCGGGCGCGGCGGATATGAAAAAGCCCGCATCGACATGGCTGTCGATGCGGGCCCGTAGCACTTCCGGCGGTTCACTCCGTACGTTGATGCCCGACCTGGCCTCACGCCCGGAGGAAACCTCGGGGCACTTACTCCTGCCCTTGACTCGTCAGGAACTCCTCATAATTCCCGCCGAAGTCGAACAGCGTCCCGTCCGTATGCACTTCGATGATCCGGTTCGCCAGCCCGCTCACGAATTCGCGGTCGTGGGACACGAAAATCAGCGTGCCTTCGAACTGCTCGAGCGCGATCTGCAGCGACTCGATCGACTCCATGTCCATGTGGTTGGTCGGCTCGTCCATCAGCAGCACGTTGTGGCGGCCGAGCATCAGCTTGCCCCAGATCATGCGACCCTTCTCGCCGCCCGACAGCACCTTCACCGACTTCTTGATGTCGTCCGACGAGAACAGCAGGCGGCCCAGCGTGCCGCGCACCATCGTTTCGTCGTCGCCGTCCTTGCGGTACTGGTCGATCCAGTCCATCAGCGTGATGTCGTCCGGGAATTCCTCGTACGTGTCCTGCGGCATGTAGCCGACATTCGCGTTCTCGGCCCACTTCACCGTGCCGTGATCGAGCGGCAGGTTGCCGAGCAGCGAGCGCAGCAGCGTCGTCTTGCCCGCGCCGTTCTCGCCAATGATCGCGATGCGCTCGCCCGGCTGCACCGACAGGTTGAAGTTCTGGAAGATCGTGCGCTCGTACTTCTTCGTGATCTCTTCGGCGACCACCGCGACGTTGTGCAGCTTCTTCTCGAACTCGAAGCGGATGAACGGGTTCTGGCGCGACGACGGCTTGAATTCCTCGATCTTGATCTTGTCGATCTGCTTCGCGCGGCTGGTGGCCTGGCGCGCCTTCGACTTGTTCGCCGAGAAGCGGCGCACGAAGTCCTGCAGTTCGGCCACGCGCTCCTTCGCGCGGGCGTTCGCCGCCGCCTGGCGCTCGCGCGCCTGCGCCGATGCGAGCATGTAGTCGTCGTAGTTGCCCGGCCAGACCTTCAGCGTGCCGAAGTCCATGTCGGCCATGTGCGTGCACACCGAGTTCAGGAAGTGACGATCGTGCGAGATGATGATCATCGTCGAGTTGTACTCGTTGAGCGTGTGCTCGAGCCAACGGATCGAGTTGATGTCGAGGTTGTTGGTCGGTTCGTCGAGCAGCAGCACGTCCGGCTTCGAGAACAGCGCCTGCGCGAGCAGCACGCGCAGCTTCCAGCCCGGCGCGACGTCGGCCATCGTGCCGTTGTGGAACTTCTCCTCGATGCCGATGCCCAGCAGCAGCGCGCCCGCGCGCGCTTCGGCGTCGTAGCCGCCGTATTCGGCGAACTTGCCTTCGAGCTCGGCCGCGTGCATGTAGTCGTCGTCGGTCGCTTCCGGGTTCGCGTAGATCGCATCACGCTCGGTCATCGCGGCCCACATCTCGGTGTGGCCCATCATCACGACGTCGAGCACGCGCACGTCTTCGTACGCGAACTGGTCCTGGCGCAGCTTGCCCAGGCGCACGTTCGGCTCCAGCGCGACGTTGCCGGCGCTCGGCTCGAGGTCGCCGCCGAGGATCTTCATGAAGGTCGACTTGCCACAGCCGTTCGCGCCGATCAGACCGTAGCGGTTGCCCTCGCCGAATTTGACCGAGATATTCTCGAACAAGGGCTTCGGCCCGAATTGCATCGTGATGTTGGCAGTAGAAAGCACGGCAGGTCCCGTAAGAGAGAAATCGACGGAAAACCGTGTATTTTAGCAGGTGTCGGAGAAACTGCCGACCGCCCCGCCCCGGCAGCGCTTTCCGGCCACGCCGGCCCGCCGCCCGGCGGCCCGTCAACACGACGGCACGCGCGTCACCGCCGTCCTACCGGAATCCCGCATGCTCGCCAGCCAGCTTCGCGAACGACTCGTCGGCGCATGGCGCCTCGTGTCCTACGAAATCCGCCCGCGTGACGGCGGGACCATCACCTATCCGCTCGGCCGCGACGCGCGGGGCTGGATCCTCTATACGCCCGACGGCTACATGTCCGCGCAGCTGATGGCGGCCGGCCGCCCGCCTTACGCGGACGGCGACCTGCAGGGCGGCAGCGTCGAGGAGCGCGCGGCCGCGGCGCACGGCTACATTGCGTATTCAGGCCCCTTCAACGTCGACGACGACGGCACGTTGACTCATGAAATGGACGTCAGCCTGTATCCGAACTGGATCGGCAACGTCCAGCAGCGTGTCGTCAGCCTGGACGGCGACCGGTTGCAACTCGGCACCACCGCCCCGATCCGGATCGGCGGCCGGGAGGTCGAACCGGTGCTCGTCTGGGCCCGCGCGCGCCGCTGAACGCCCCCCGGCGGCGTCGCACAGCGGGCGCTCGAGCGCCGCAACCGCCCCGGGCGCACCAGAGCAAGCCGCTCCGGCGGCTGAGCATCACTTGCCGGCCTTCTTGGCCGCCTTCTGCGCGGCCTGCGCCTTCATCTGCCCGAACAACTCGGAGCACGGCACGTCGCGGTTGTTGCTCGGCGCGATCAGCGGGATCAGCGCCGCGAACGGGTTGATCAGCCCGAGCCCGACCATCGCGCCGGCGCGCAGCGCGAGCGCGCCCGCATCGACGCCGACCTTCGGGTTCTTGAACGTGCCCTTCGCATACAACGGCGAGCGCAGCGAGAAGATCCGGAAGCCCTTCGTGTGCGGATGGATCTTCAGGTCGAGCGATTCGTCGCGCAGGTTGATCGGGCCGTCGACGTTGATCAGCGCATCGTCGGTATCGAGCGCGAAGACCTTCGGCTCGAGCATGCCGTCGTTCGCGACGAAATCGATCGCCGCGCAATTGATGTTGGCGTCGCGCGTGCCGAACAGCTTCTCGTAGACGACGTTCGCGACGTTCAGGCCCGCGGCCTCCATCAGCAGGAGGCTGATGCGGCCGTTCGTGATGAGCGCCTTCACTTCGCCGGTCGACGTCCCGGCGAGCGCGGCCGGCGAATTGCCGGTCGCCGACAGCGACGCGTCGCCGTTGATCTCGCCGAGCGCGGTCTGCATCACCTTCTGAGTCGGGAACAGCTGCTTGAGCTTCAGGTGGCGTGCGCTCAGCGTGAAGTGCCCCTTGAGCGGCGTGCGGCTACCGTCGAGATGCGCATTCGTCGCGAGCGTGCCGCCCGCGACGCCGAACTGCAGCGGCTCGAGCGTCAGCACGGCGTCCTGCAGCAGGATGTGCGTGTACAGGTTCGTGATCGGCAACTGCGCGCTCTTGATCAGCTTGCGGCCGGTGAACTTCACGTCTGCATCGATCGCGCTCCAGCGTTCGGTACGGAACGTCGCCACCGGCAGCACGCGGTCCGGCGGCTGGCGCGTCGTGTCGCCGCGCTTCTTCTTGCTCGCGGCCGAGTCGGCGCCGATCACCGGCGCGAGGTCAGAGAACTGCAGCAGGTTCGACACGAGTTCGCCCGACAGCTTCGGCCGCGGCTCGCGCTGCGCCCAGGTGAGCGTGCCGCCGAGATCGCTGCCGCCGACGCGGCCGTTGAAGTTCTCGTAGCGGAACGTGCTCGCGTTCGGCTTGAAGTTGCCGATCAAGCGCCCTTCGGTCGCGTAAGGCGGCGTATCGGGCAGCGTGATGCCGGTGAGCTGGTAAAGGTGCGACATCGACGCGCCCTGCAGCCACAGCCGCAGGTCGAGCGCCGCGAGATGCCTCGGGTCGGTCAGCGTGCCGACGATCGCGAGCCGCGTATCGCCGGCCTTCACGTCGGCCTGCAGCGGGAACGGCCGCGTCGCGTTCTCGATCGCCAGCACGCCACCCACCTTGCCCGTGCCGCTGACCGGCACGTTCTTGTAGCGGCCGTCGAACTTCAGCCCGAATGCATAGGTCGGGCCGGCGGGCTTCGCGGGCGCCGCGGCCCCGCTCGCGCCGGACGCGGCAGCCGCCGATGCGGAAGGCGCGGATGAAGCGGACGAACCCGACGAACCGGCAGCAGCCGAAGCGACACTCGCCGCCGACGCGCCCGAGGCCGCAGCCGCACTCGCACTCGCCACCGACGCGCCCGACGCGGCTTGCGCATCGACCTTCGCGCCCAGTTGCGCGGCGCCGTGCTTGCCGACGCGCTGCGCCGACGCCGCTCGCGACGTCTGCTCCTGCTCCTTCAACACGTCGCCGAGCGGGATCGGCTGGCCGAGCGTATCGATCGCGACGGTCAGATCGGCCTTCGTGATCGCGTCGCGATACGTGACGGTGCCCTTCGCGAAACCGAAACTCTCGAGCCGCACCTTCCAGCGCGACGGCTGCGACGATTGCTTGAACTGGAACGTCCACGTATTGCTGCCGTCCGCGCGCCGCTCGAGATCGACGGCGGGATTCACGACGTCGATCGACGGGATCACGATTTCATGCGCGAGCAGCGGCAGAATCGCGAGGTCGAAGTGCGCGGCGTCGAGCGTGACGAACTTGGGCGCCTGCGCCCAGTCGGGATTGCCGATCTCGAGCTGCGTGGCGGAGAAACTCGGCCACGGCACCCATGCGCGCCAGCCGGTCTCGCCATCGGGACGACGCCAGCCGACCTTGAGATCGCCGTTGATCGCGAACGGACGGCCAAGTGCCGTACTCACCTGTTCGTTGACCCACGGTTTCGCGCGGTTCCAGTCGAACGTGAAGAGAAAGATGCCGGCCGCCGCGATGAGCACCGCGACGATACCGACGATCCATGCAGCCGATTTGCCGATGGTTCGGGCTAGCGTCATGGCGGTTCCGTTGTTGTTCTGAAGTGTTGCCGCACCATGCCGGGCCGCTTGCGTGGACGAACGGCGCACGACAACTGCGGCTTTTCAATCGGTATTATGGCGCACGAGATGGCGGCCTTTCGGCGCCATTAACGCTTTTTTTCATTTTTGACATGACCTCCCCCACCGGCCTCATCGACGCGCGGCACATCACGCGGCGCGACGCCAGCAGCGGCAAGACGCTGCTCGCCCCGACCGATTTCTGCCTCGCCGCGGGATCGCGAATTGCTATCACCGGACCATCCGGGTCGGGCAAGAGCGTGCTGCTGCGCGCGCTCGCGCTGCTCGATCCGCTCGACGGCGGTCACCTCCTGTGGCGCGGCCGCCGGATCCGGCGCAGTGCGATCCCGCGTTACCGGCGCAGCATCGCCTATGTCCGCCAGCGCCCGGCGCAGATGGACGGCACCGTCGAATCGCAATTGCGCTACCCGTACTCGCTCGCGATCTATCGCGACGTCGCGTTCGATCGCGCGCGCGCCGAAGCGCTCGCCGCGCAGGCCGGCCGCGGCGCCGACTTTCTCGACAAGCGCGCGAGCGACCTGTCCGGCGGCGAAGCGCAGATTACCGCGCTGCTGCGCGTGCTGCAGCTCGACCCGGACGTCCTGCTGCTGGACGAGCCGACCTCCGCGCTCGATCCCGAATCGGCGCGCGCGATCGAGGCGCTCGTCGGCGCGTGGTTCGACGCGGCGCCCGACGCACGGGCCTACATGTGGATCTCGCACGATCCGGCCCAGGCCGCGCGGATCGGCACGATGCGACTCGTGATGCAGGCTGGCGTCCTGCACGCGGCCAACCCGACGGAGGCCGCGCAATGAGTCCGGCACTGCAGGATCTGAGCCTCGTCGACGTCGGCATCGCCGCCGCGCTCGTCGCCGTCAACGGCGCGATCTCGGCGGCGCTGTCGCTCGGCCTCGGCCGCAAGCTCGCGCTCGCGGCGGTGCGCACCGTGGTGCAGTTGCTGGCGATCGGCTACGTGCTCGGCTGGGTGTTCGGTCATCCGCACTGGTACGTCGTGCTGCCGCTCACCGCGCTGATGACGCTGATCGCCGGCTTCGCCGGCGCGGGGCGCGGCAAGCGCACGTACCGCGGCCAGCGCGTCGACAGCATCGCGTCGATCTGGTTCAGCAGCTGGTTCGTCGCGGCGGTCGGCCTGTTCGTCGTGATCCGCATCCATCCGTGGTACGCGCCGCAGTATGCGATCCCGATCCTCGGGATGATTCTCGGCAATACGCTGACGGGCGTCTCGCTCGGCGTCGAGCGGATGATGGAAGAACTCACGGCGCGCCGCGATCGCGTCGAAACCGCGCTCGCGCTGGGTGCGACGCGCTGGGAAGCCGCGCAGGACGCCGCACGCCAGGCCGTGCGCGCGGGCATGCTGCCGACGCTGAACCAGATGGCGGTGGTCGGCGTCGTGAGCCTGCCGGGGATGATGACGGGCCAGGTGCTCGCCGGCCAGTCGCCGCTGCAGGCCGTGCGCTACCAGATCGTGATCATGTTCCTGATCGCCGCGGCGTCCGCGCTCGGCACCGTCGGCGCGGTGCTGATGACCTATCGCCGGCTGTTCTCGGCCGATCACCGCTTTCTCGCGTCGCGGCTCGAAGAGCGCACGCAGTGACGCGCGGCGGCGACGGCGCGAGCCGTACCGCGAAGCGGGCAGCAGGACGCATTGCAACGGCGGCACGGCGCGACTTGCTCGCGCGCCGCCCTGCTCGTCACGCCAATCGAACCGGTTGCGCGCGCACCGAAGAGGCCCCGGCTCGCGCGCACCGCTCAATGCTTGATCGACACCGTCACCTTGGTTCCGTCGCTCATCGTCACGGACTTCGACCCGCCGTTGGTGGGAATCGACACCCACTTCACCTGGCTCACCGACACGACGTCGGGACACTGCAGCGACTTGCCGCCGGCCGTCACGCTGCGCGCGCCTTTCGGTGCGGCCGCCTGGAAACTCAACTGCACGTTGGCGACGCCCTTCGCGTCGACCGACGGCGCGAGCCGCACCTGGGTCTGCCGCACCATCGCGCCGTTCGCGTCGCGCGGCAGGTTGTCGGCGTTCGGGCAGCCATCCGGCATCGCGACCGCGCCGCTCGGCGGCACCGATTTCCAGTTGAAATCGTCCGTCTCGCCCGAGCGAATCTTGCGGGTCTCCTGCGTGTTGCCGAAGGTCTTCGAGTCGACCTTGACGGTGTATTCGAGCTGTCCGGTACCGCCGCCCTTCAGGCTGCCCTTGACCGGCGGCGCCGCGAATACGCTCGCGCTGGCGCACGCCGCCGCGAACACGACCGACCACGATGCGGCGACCGACAAGCTGCGTTGGCTCATGCTGACCTCCTTGTCATGCGGCGGCACGCGCGTGCCGCGCGGTTTTAGATGCATGATGCGCTGCCAGTCTACCGCCAAGCGGGACGCAATGCGCCGCAAACGCATCGGGTGTTACCCCGCTTGCGTTCGCGGCGCCGCGACCTTAATCGCGCGTACCCGGCTCAGAACCCGCTCAGCACGAGCTTGCCGATCGCGCGCCCGCCTTCGAGCATCCGATGCGCGCGCCGCACGTTCTCGGCGTTGATCGTGCCGAGCTGTTCGCCGAGCGTCGTGCGCAGCGTGCCGCCGTCCACGAGCCGCGCGACTTCGCCGAGGATCCGGTGCTGCTCGATCATGTCCGGCGTCTCGAACATCGCGCGCGTGAACATGAATTCCCAATGAAACGCGGCGCTCTTCGCCTTCAGCAATTCGACCGGCACCGGCTTCGCGTTCTCGACGATCGTGCAAATGCCGCCCTGCGGCCGGATGACTTCCGCCGCGGCCGGGAAATGATGGTCGGTATCGTTGAAGATCAGCACGTAGTCGACCGTCGGATGCCCGAGCTCGCGCAACTGCGCCGGCAGGTCGCCGAAATGGTCGACCACCGCATCCGCGCCCAGCGCGCGCACCCATTCCGCCGACGCCGGCCGCGACGCGGTCGCGATCACGTGCAGCTTGCCGAGCGTCTTCGCGAGCTGGATCGCGATCGAGCCCACGCCGCCCGCGCCGCCGATGATCAGCACCGACTTGCCGGCGTCCGCGCCCTGCGGCGACACGCGCAACCGGTCGAACAGCGCTTCCCACGCGGTCAGCGCGGTGAGCGGCAGCGCGGCCGCCGCCGCGAAGTCGAGCGTGCGCGGCTTCAGCGCGGCGATCCGCTCGTCGACCGCGTGGAATTCGCTGTTCGCGCCGGGCCGCGTGATGCTGCCCGCGTAGAACACTTCGTCGCCGGGCCGGAACAGCGTGACGTCGGCGCCGACCGCGACGACCATGCCGGCCGCATCCCAGCCGAGCACGCGCGGCGTCTCCTCGACCTGCGGCTTCGGCGCGCGCACCTTGGTGTCGACCGGGTTCACGGAAATCGCCTCCACCTTCACGAGCAGATCGCGCGGGCCCGGCACGGGCTGCGGCAGTTCGACGTCGAGCAACGCTTGCGGGTCGTCGATCGGCAGATAACGGGTCAATCCAACGGCTTTCATTTCGATACTCCTTTCAACGGAATTCGGACAGGCTGCGGCGCAACCTCCATGCGTGCCATCGTAGCCACCCCGATCATTCGAGAAAACCGCTATATTTCCTGAAACATTTTCAGGAATTTCAGAATAATGACGTCCGATCCGATGCCTGCGCCCGACAAGCCGCTCGACCTGCTCGACGTCGCGCTGTTCGTGCGCGCGGCGCTACTCGCGAACGTCAGCGCGGCCGGCCGAGAATTCGGCGTGTCGGCCGCGGTCGCCAGCGCGCGCATCGCGCAACTCGAACGCCAGCTCGGCGCGCGGTTGCTGCATCGCACCACGCGCCGCATCAGCCTCACGCAGGACGGCGAAATCTTCATGGCGCGCGCCGACGCGCTGCTGGCGGCCGCCGACGCCGCGCGCGCATCGGTCGGCCGCGGCCGCAGCGAGCCGTACGGGCGGCTGAAGGTGTCGATGTCGTCGTCGTTCGGCCGCCAGCACGTCGCGCCCGTAATTCCGGCGTTCCTGCGCCGCTACCCGTCCGTATCGCTCGATCTGCGGCTGTCCGACGAGATCGTCGATCTGGTCGACGACGGCTACGACGTCGCGATCCGCCTCGGCGCGCTGAAGGATTCGACGCTCGTCGCCCGCAAGCTCGCCGTCAACCGCCGCGTGCTGTGCTGCTCGCCCGCCTACCTCGCCGAACGCGGCACGCCGCGCCATCCGGCCGACCTGACCCAGCACGAGTGCGTGATCCTCGGCGACCAGCGCGACTGGTCGTTCGCGACGCCGCAGGGCCCGCTCACGGTGCGGGTCGGCGGCCGGCTCGTCGCGAGCAACGGCGAGGCGATCCGCGAAGCGCTCGTCGACGGCTTCGGGATCGCGATCAAGTCGACCTGGGACGTCGGCCCGCTGCTCGCGAGCGGCGCGCTCGTCACCGTGCTCGACGATTACCCGTTCGCGGAAGACGTCGCGATCTGGGCCGTCTATCCGAGCCGCGCGCACGTGCCGCTGAAAACGCTCGCGTTCATCGCGTTCCTGGCCGAGCATTTCGGCGATCCGCCGTACTGGGATCGCGCAAACGGGTGAGCGCCACCGCTGCGCGCACGGTTTCGCTCCGGCGCCGGGCGCCCTGCGCGGCCAACCGGCTACAATGGCGCGTTCGCGACACAACGGCCCGCAGCCGCACGGGGCCCGCGTTCGCAGGCGGCCGCCCGCGGGCCGCGCACGTCATTCATTCGCCTCCCAACCACTCGTCATGACCCACAATCTCGTCATCCAGAGTCTTGCGCCGCTGTCGGACGCCCATCACAAACCGCTGCTCGCGCTGTCGCGCGGCACCCGCGTCGTGCAGACCGACGATCACGCGCTGCGCATCGAAAACGCGAACCCGGCGCAACGCCTCGACATCGACGCGTACTGCGGCACGCATGCGCTCGACTTCGGCTTCGTCGAGGCCGGCCGCACGCTCGGCGATTTCGGGCTCGCGGTGATGGACATGGATTCGACGCTGATCACGATCGAGTGCATCGACGAGATCGCCGATTTCTGCGGGCTGAAAACGCAGGTCGCGGAGATCACCGAAGCGGCGATGCGCGGCGAGATCCGCGACTTCAACGAAAGCCTCACGCGCCGTGTCGCGCTGCTGGCCGGGCTCGACGCGCACGCGCTCGAGCGCGTGTACGAAGAACGGCTGCAACTGTCGCCGGGCGCCGAGACGATGCTGGCTGGCGTGAAGGCCGCCGGCCTGAAGACGCTGCTCGTGTCGGGCGGCTTCACGTTCTTCACCGAGCGGCTGAAAGCCCGCCTCGGCCTCGACTACGCGCATGCGAACACGCTCGAGATCGTCGACGGCAAGCTCACCGGCAAGGTGCTCGGCGAAATCGTCAACGCGGACGTGAAGGCGCGTCTGCTGCGCGAGACGTGCGCATCGCTCGGCCTCGAGCCGAGCCGCGCGATCGCGATGGGCGACGGCTCGAACGACCTGAAGATGATGGCCGAAGCCGGGCTGTCGGTCGCGTTCCACGCGAAGCCCGTCGTGCGCGATGCCGCCACCGTCGCATTCGACCATGTCGGCCTCGACGGGCTGCTGCGACTGTTCTGATCCCGCCGCACCGTCAATGAAAAACGCCGGCGCGATATCGCATCGCGCCGGCGTTTTGTTTTTGTGCCGGACGTTGCCGGCGTGCGATCAGCCGAGTGCGGCCTGCATCGCGCGCTCGATGTCCGCGCGCAGGTCCGCTTCGTCTTCCAGACCGACGTAGAAACGCACCAGCGTGCCGCGATGCGGCCAGTCCGGACGCATCGACGCGACGTCGTAAGGCATCGCGAGGCTGCACGCGCCGCCCCAGCTCCAGCCGATCGCGAACAGCTCGAGCGACTCGACGAAACGGTCGACCTGCTCCGCGCTGTAGCGCGCGTCGAACACCACCGAGAACAGCCCGCCCGCGCCCGTGAAATCACGCATGAACGACGCGTGCCCCGGGCAATCGGCGATCTGCGGATGCAGCACCGCCGCGATCTCCGGCCGCGCCTTCAGCCACTGCGCGAGCGCGAGCGCGCTCTTGCCGTGCGCGTCGAAGCGCACCTGCATGCTCGGCAGGCTGCGCAGCACGAGCGAGCAATCGTCGACCGACACGCCGATCCCGCAGCGCATCCGCGCGAGCTTCAGCTTCGCGTGCAGTTCCGCGTTCGCGGTGATCGTCGCGCCCATCAGCACGTCGCTGCCGCCCGACTGGTACTTCGTCAGCGCCTGCACCGAAATGTCGACGCCGTGCTCGAACGGCTTGAACGCGAGCCCCGCCGAAAAGGTGTTGTCGATCGCGGTGAGTACGCCGCGCGCTTTCGCGGCCGCCGTGATCGCCTGCACGTCGGGCACTTCCATCGTCACCGAGCCGGGCGCCTCGAGCCAGATCAGTCGCGTGTTCGGCTGGATCAGCCCGGCAATGCCGGCGCCGATCAGCGGATCGTAGAAGCGCACGGTCAGGCCGAAATCCTTCGCGAGCCAGTTGCCGAAATCGGCGTTCGGGCCGTACACGTTATGCGGAATCAGCACGTCGTCGCCCGCTTTCACGATCCCGAAGTAGACGTTCATGATCGCCGCGAGACCCGACGGCTGCAGCAGCGCGTGCGTGCCGCCTTCGATCTCGGCGAGCCGCTGCGCGAGCGCGAGCGACGTCGGCGTCGCGTGCAGCCCGTAGCGCCACTGGTTGTCGTCGTGCCAGACCAGCGCGCGCATCGTCGCGAGATCGGGGAACACGACCGTCGACGCGCGCGCGACCGGCGGCACGAACGAAC
This sequence comes from Burkholderia anthinoferrum, assembly GCF_002925705.1. Taxonomy (NCBI): domain Bacteria; kingdom Pseudomonadati; phylum Pseudomonadota; class Betaproteobacteria; order Burkholderiales; family Burkholderiaceae; genus Burkholderia; species Burkholderia anthinoferrum. The sequence continues at coordinate 7,977 of NZ_LFZP01000032.1, read as the reverse complement.
GGAAGCCTTCCGGAATGACGTCGTCGGGTTGAACGATACGGGTTTGCAGTGCGCGCTTGGGAGTGGATGCAGTCATGACTGGGGCCGGGCACGAGGCCGTTCGGTTGCGGAATATGTCGTTAGAGTAGCCAAAATCGGTACGCTTGGCCCGGTACAATGCGCGCCGCGCACACCGAGCCAGCACGCGCTCAGTCGTCGGTACGCAGGTTGACGATGCCGCCCACCGTCTCGATTTCGTTCACGCGGCCGTCGCGCACCTGCAGCGCCGCGCGCTTGCCCGGCGCCAGACGCAGCACGACCGGCTGCGGGTCCGATTCGTCCGAATTCATCCGGTCGGCCTTCAGGTCGCCCGTCGCGTCGAAGCGGCCGATCCACACGCCGGTGATGTTCGTGCCGTCGTTCGACTCCTCGATCTCGAGCGTATCGCCGTCGCGGTCGCCCGCGAGCAGCACGACCTCGCCCGTGTCGGCGAACTGGTATTCGCCGTGCACGCCTTCCTCGTCCGTCTTCGGGCCGAGATGCACGACGATCGGCCGATCGCCGAGCGTGCCTTCGTAGCGCGGCAGGCGGGCGAACTCGGGATTCGGCTTCAGCGGCCGCGCCGGCGCCGGTTCATCCTGCTGCACGCCCGGTACGACGGCCTGCGCCGCGACCACCGTCGGCATCGCGACGCCTGCTGCCAGCGCACCCGCGACGACGAGCGCCCGTTGCCATTCCGAATATCGACCCACCTTGTGTTGCTCCTTGCTTCAGATTGGCCCGGCAATCGCGGACCGTGCCGGGTCGAGACCCGGTTCCTGCGCGGCCGCGCGAACCGGCGCGGCCAATGCGCCGGCTTGCGCGTTTCGCGTCAGCCCTGCATCAGGCGTTCCACCGCATCGCGGTGCGGAATCGGCGCGACCGCGCCGTAACCGGTCGTCGACAGCGCCGCCGCCGCGTTGGCATAGCGCGCGGCCGCGAACGGATCGTCGCCCGCGACGATCCGCGCGACGAACGCGCCGCCGAAGCAGTCGCCCGCGCCGGTCGCATCGACGGCCTCGACCGCGAAGCCCGGCACGACGCGCCGCTCGTTCGGCGTCGCGACATACGCGCCTTCCTTGCCGAGCTTCAGCGCGACGACCCGCGGCCCGTGTTCGAGCATCGCGTCGACGATCGCGTCGCGATCGTTCGCGCCCGTGAGCGCCGTGACGTCGTCCCAGCTCGGCAGGCAGATGTCCGTCTGGCGCAGCGCCTCGCGCATCACCGCGCGGGCACGCGGCAGCGGCCACAGCTTCAGCCGCAGGTTCGTGTCGAAGCTGACCTGCGCGCCGTTGCTGCGCGCATGATCGATCGCCGCGAATGCCGCGTCGCACGCGGCCGTGCTGATCGCAAGACTGATACCCGACAAATGCACGGCCTTCGCGGCCGCGAGCGCGTCGAGCGGCAGGTCGACCGTCGCGTAGCGGCTCGCCGCCGACCCCGCGCGCAGATAGTCGAACTGATGGCCGTCGGCGCCATGCGTGACGAAATACACGCCGGTCGGCGCCGAACGGTCGATCCGCACGTACGTCGTGTCGACGCGCTCCGACGCCCACATGTCGGCCAGCAGGCGGCCGAACGGATCGTCGCCGATCGCCGACACGAAGCCCGTCGACGCGCCCTGGCGCGCCGCCGCGATGCAGAAGTTCGACGTATCGCCGCCGAAGCCCTGCAGGAATTCAGGACGCCCCGGCCGCGACTGGTTGAATTCGATCATCGCCTCGCCGAGCGCGAGAATCTCCGGGAATGCGGCGGCCATCGCTTACACCTCGCCCCACAGATCGTGCCCGTCGGCGCCCGTGATCTTCACGGACACGAAATCGCCGACCTTGTAGCGCTTCGATGCCTTCGCCGCCGGCTCGACGTAGACGACGCCGTCGATTTCCGGCGCGTCGGCTGCCGTGCGGCCGATGCCGCCTTCTGCGCTCACCTCATCGATCAGCACCTTGAGCGTCTTGCCGACCTTGCGCTGCATGCGGTTCGCCGATACTTCCTCGGCGACTTCCATGAAGCGTGCGCGGCGTTCCTCGCGGACTTCGTCCGGCAGCGCGCCATCGAGGTCGTTCGCGGTCGCGCCTTCGACGGGCGAATACGCGAAACAGCCGACGCGATCGAGTTCCGCTTCGCGGATGAAGTCGAGCAGCGTTTCGAACTGCGCTTCCGTCTCGCCGGGGAAGCCCGCGATGAACGTGCTGCGGATCGTCAGGTCCGGGCAGATCTCGCGCCACTTCTGCACGCGCTCGAGCACCTTCTCCGCGTTCGCCGGACGCTTCATGCGCTTCAGCACGTCCGGGTGCGCGTGCTGGAACGGCACGTCGAGATACGGCAGCACGTGGCCCTTGAACGGGCCTTCGGCCATCAGCGGAATCACTTCGTCGACGCTCGGATACGGGTACACGTAGTGCAGGCGCACCCACGCGCCGTACTGCGCGGCGAGTTCGCCGAGCGCGGCGACCAGGTCGGTCATGCGCGTCTTGATCGGCTTGCCGTTCCAGAAGCCCGTGCGGTACTTCACGTCGACGCCGTATGCGCTCGTGTCCTGCGAGATCACGAGCAGTTCCTTCACGCCCGACTTAAACAGGTTCTCGGCTTCGAGCATCACTTCGGCGACCGGGCGCGAGACGAGGTCGCCGCGCATCGACGGGATGATGCAGAACGTGCAGCGGTGGTTGCAGCCTTCGGAGATCTTCAGGTATGCGTAGTGACGCGGCGTGAGCTTGATGCCGGCCGCGGGCACGAGGTCGACGAACGGGTCGTGCGGCTTCGGCAGGTGCGAATGCACGGCCTGCATCACTTCGCCCACCGCGTGCGGGCCGGTGACGGCGAGCACCTTCGGGTGGACTTCCTCGATCAGGTTCGAGCCGCTTGCGCTCGACTTCGCGCCGAGGCAGCCGGTGACGATCACCTTGCCGTTTTCGGTCAGCGCTTCGCCGATCGCGTCGAGGCTTTCCTGCACGGCTTCGTCGATGAAGCCGCAGGTGTTCACGACGACGAGGTCGGCGCCGTCGTAGCTGCCGGAGATTTCGTAACCTTCGGCGCGCAGTTGCGTGATGATCTGTTCGGAATCGACGAGCGCTTTCGGGCACCCGAGGCTGACAAAACCTACTTTGGGGGACTGAGACATCTGGGGTGTGGGGGCGTGGCGGCAAAAGCGTGAGTTTACAGCCGTTTAGGGACCGCGAGGCAAAATCCCGCAGCGCTAGCCGGCGCGCGCCCATGCCGGGTGCTCGTCGGCTCCGTGCCGGTCATTGACGATCGCGTCGGGGGGCGGACGGTCCGCATCCCGCGCACCTCACGGCGCGGGCAAAGCGTGTTAATGGGGACAGAAAACCGAAATTGCGGGCTTTATCCGGCCCCGGGCGCGCTGGCGCGAGGTCGAAACCTTCGGCCAGATCTTCACGACACCACGGCTCCTGATGGTGCCATTCCCGTTTATGCCGACAAGGCGATGTGTCGAAATATCGGGACGCCTCGACTTCTCGTAATTGCGCTGCGTTTCGATGCCGTCCGCGCGTAATTGGCTGTAATGGATCGACTGTTTTCCAGCATGTACGGTTTGTCGTGCGTGAGCATCGAACAGCACGCCGCAAATCCATATGCGCCTACCAGGAATGCGAACCATCTACTTACCGAGGAAATGAAATGTACAAGGGACCCAGCGTTGACGCCAGCATTCAGGAAATCACGTTACTCTCGGTTATTAATGCAGAAAAAGTAATAGAAGAAGCGAATGGGAAAGTGTCGTCCGACAAAAGCCGCCCCGTCCAGGTCGGGCACAATCACCAGTACCTGCTATGCGACGACCCCTATCGCCCATCCGAAAACCAAGGGGCATGGAATATCAAGTTCTATGCAAAAAAGTTCGATTCCGTCAATTTTACCGGAACCACGATTCACACCAATTCACGCTACGCCGTCATTGTCTACGATCTTGTCCATCAGAGCGGCGATAACGTATTGGATTTGCGCCCGGGAATCGGGCTGACCCACCGCGGCTATACGTTGGCGCGGGCCGCGGAGCCCAATCCGGAGACGAAGGACGGCCTTGATGCGATTCATGTCCCGAGGTCGTTCTCGCTCTTCGACACGCGCGTCATTGGAAACGGAACGGAGAGTTTCTGGATCCGGTTTGCGTTGTATACGCTCGCGCCCGATGGGGAAACGCAAAAGTTCCATAGCTACTACGAATGGGATCCGACGATCACCACCTTGGCGCTGTGAGCCGAAGCGTGCGCGTTGCGTGACACGTGCTCGCTTCGGTCGAGTGGGCACGCCTGTCAGGGACCGGCACGCTCGACACCGCCGATCAGGCGGCAACCATTCATCAGCGTGTCGTCGCGCCACATTCGGGCGGTGGCGCGACGAGCACGCTGAGCGATTCTGCCCGGCACAACGGCTAACGCGCCATGGATACATCGCTTCCTGGCGACCCTGTTCTCTCATGCGTGCCACCGCCTGATGATCTGCTTCACCTTCTGCAAAGGCGACATGGCGCGCCATCGGCGCCACATGCCACACCGAAATCGGCCCGAACCCAGCCGGCCGCTATGCGAAAATCGAACCCTCCACCCTTTTCAATCGACCCAACGGGGTTCGCATGACCACGCACATCACGATCGAATTCACCGAGCACGCGGCGGAAGCCATCGGCGAGCAAACGAGCACCAGCTTTTCGTATGATCAGGGCGCGCACGTCCCGCAACCGGGCGACTTCGTCGAGCTCGAAAACTCCCGGCAGACGTTTCTCGTGATCGGCCGCGTGTTCTCGCTCAAGGCGAACTACAGCGCGGTCAAGCTCGTTCTCGATCTACCGCCGTCGGATGACGAACACGGGTTCGATCCAGAATCTTGACGCCTCCAGTTCCGTGACGCAATCGCCAAAAATCCGCCGCAGCAGGCCCGTACTCGCTCCGATGCTCGCGCCGGATACGTTGCTGCCGTCAAGCACCGATTGAACCAGACCGCATCGTCGCCATCGCCGATCGACCACAGCGCCACGTCGCGTTGCGGTCGGCCGGTTGTCGGCGCAGGCGCGCGACTATCGCTATCGGCCGTCCCCGCACGCACCCAGCCTGTGCGCCACCGTTATCGCATGCCTGCGCGTCGCAGCACGCCGCCGGGCGACTCTTCCCGCGATCGCCTGTAGCGTACCGAAACGCGCATACGAAACGTGCGCACCCCGCGCATCGCCCGGTACGAAGTCGCCGTTCACGTCGAAGCCCGCCAACGGGCCGCCCGTCTATTTCCCGAGCACCGATGCTCGGCCCGCGCCAGCGCGATCAGCGCTTGCCCGACCGATCGGCCGGCACGGCGGCTCGCTCGTCGCTGGCCTCGGGTTTGTCGATGAATCGTATTCAAAAAATCCGACCAACAAAATAAAAATAGAAAAACAAACCACATGAAAATCACCAAACCACACCACGACTCAAAACCACAACTCGAAATAATCCATAAATTTATTTTTTACGACCACCCAATCACCGCATTCTTTGCAAACCATCACAACACACAATTCACAAAAATATTTTGAAATAGTCAATAATCCACAAAAATCATTTCCAAATCCGCCACCCCCATCCAACACCCGATCAATCTCCAATATATTCGACACCTATTCAGCCTGGCAACACTGAACCGCGCATTACCCGTACCACAACCAAGTCATCCATTCACCAAGGAAAGACCATGAGAAAACTCGCGGCCGCCCTCGTTTCGGCCATGATGCTTGCTGCATCCTCGTACGCCTCTGCGGAATCGCTTTGCAAGGCAGGCAAGATCGACAAGATCGAAACCGATACGAGCGGCAATCTCCTCGTATCCATCAACGATGGCATTTATTCGTTCAGTGCAAAGGAAGTTTTTCCGATCATCTACTCGGCATTTTCCGAAAATAGAAATATCTTTATTTACGGAAACAACTGCTCGAACGGATCGGCGGCAAGCCGCTTCGCGGTTCGATAAGCCGGCCGAAAATCCGGCCATCGGCATCTTTTACAATCAGCGCTTTATCTGATATTCGGCCGACCGGGCTTTGCCGGTCGGCCTTTTTAATTTGCACTGATGCGCCACGGTACGACAACGCCCATGCACTCGCGGGCAATGCCACCGTGCGGACAATCGTTCCGCGAAACGGCCCGTTGCCGTCCCGCGCGATGCCGGCGCGACACTTTGCGCGCCCACGCCGGATCGCCGCTTACTTCTTCTCCGGTTCCGACGCTCCCGGCTGCTTGAACGGGAACGTGCTGAACATCGATTTCGCCTGGTTCTGCATCTGTTCCTGCATCTGCACGAACATGTTCTTCGACTGCTCGATGTAGCTCGTCATCATCCCTTGCATCATCGGCGCCTGCATGTTCATGAACTGCGACCAGACTTCCGGATTCATCGCGTTCCCTTCGTACAGGTTCTTCGATTGATCCGCGAGCTTGTTCTGGATGTCGATGAACGCCTGGATGTTCTTTTCCAGGTACGTGCCCATCATGCCCTGCATCGCATGACCGTAGAAACGGATGATCTGCGACAGCATCGACGACGAGAACATCGGCACGCCACCGCTTTCCTCTTCGAGGATGATCTGCAGGAGGATGCTGCGCGTCAGGTCTTCGTTGGATTTCGCATCGACGACCTTGAAATCCTCCTGCTCCAGCACGAGCTGCTTCACGTCGGTCAGCGTAATGTACGTGCTTGTCTCGGTATCGTAGAGCCGGCGGTTCGGATACTTCTTGATGAGCCGTTCGGCCGTCTTCTTTGTAGTAGTCATGTAACGCCTTTGAGTGCAGCGTAGCGCAAGTGACGAATCCCCGCCGCCCGAATCCGGGAGGCGGGGGCCTTCGGAAAACGCCCGGCCGCGCGACCATCCGCCCGCGCGGCCCGGACGCTCAGCCCATGTGCAGGCCGCCGTTCAGCGAGAAGTCGGCGCCCGTCGCGAAGCCGGAATCGTTCGACGCGAGCCACGCGACGATCGAACCGATTTCCTCCGGCCCCCCGAGACGCCGCACCGGAATCGTCGCAACGATCTTCTCGAGCACGTCCGGACGGATCGCCTTCACCATGTCGGTACCGATGTAGCCCGGCGACACGGTGTTGACCGTCACGCCCTTCGTCGCGACTTCCTGTGCGAGCGACATCGTGAAGCCGTGAATGCCGGCCTTCGCGGTCGAGTAGTTCGTCTGACCGAATTGCCCCTTCTGGCCGTTCACCGACGAAATGTTGATGATGCGGCCCCAGCCACGTTCGACCATCCCGTCGATCACCTGCTTCGTCACGTTGAACAGGCTCGTCAGGTTCGTGTCGATCACCGCCGTCCAGTCTTCATGCGTCATCTTGCGGAACACGACGTCGCGCGTGATGCCCGCGTTGTTGACCAGCACGTCGATCTCGCCGACTTCGGCCTTCACCTTGTCGAATGCTGCCTTGGTCGAGTCCCAGTCGCCGACGTTGCCTTCCGACGCGATGAAGTCGTACCCGAGCGCCTTCTGGTCCTCGAGCCATTTCACCCGGCGCGGCGAGTTCGGGCCGCAACCTGCCACCACCTTGAAGCCGTCCTTCGACAGACGCTGGCAGATGCTGGTGCCGATGCCGCCCATCCCGCCGGTTACGTACGCAATTCGCTGAGACATAAATCTCACTCCATTTTTTGGTTTCGAGAGCTGCCGGAGCCCCCTCTGACTTCACGTGACGCCGGCCGAAGCCGCAATCGGCCGGCGCACGGATTCGGTTCGCCGATGGCGAACGGCTGGTTACGGACGGCCGGTTACGGACGGCCGGTTACGGACGGCCGGTTACGGACGGCTGGTCACGGACGGCCGGTCACGGACGCTCGACCGCGAGCGCGACGCCCATCCCGCCGCCGATGCACAGCGACGCCAGCCCGCGCTTCGCGTCGCGCTTGGCCATCTCGTGCAGCAGCGTCACCAGGATCCGGCAGCCCGACGCGCCGATCGGGTGGCCGATCGCGAT